>JAHBUY010000001.1:745000-1045000 GCA_019637795.1 bacterium
GGCGGCGAGCCGATCGTCGCGCAACATGGCGCTCAGCTCGGCGCCGGCGTCGTTCAGATTGTACGACGGCAGCCGCGCCGCGCCGAGGTAGCGATGGACGAGCGCGTGGAAGCGCGCCGGCCCGATCAGCCGCGCGATGGCGGGGAACTGCTCGCGCAGCGCGTCCTGCAGACGCGCCGGGTAGCCGTCGACGTACACCGCCACCCGTTCGCGCGGCGCGACGCCGGGCGGCACCGCGAGCCAGCGCCCGAGCGCCGCGCCGGGCACGGCCTCGCCGCCGCGGATCTGCGCCGCCATGGCGCGCTGCAGCTCACGCAGCGAGGGGGCGTGGCGATGGATGCCGTGCAGGCTCATGCGGTGTCTCGCGCCGGGCGCGTTCCGCCTCGGCGTGCAGCCGCGCGAAGGGCGGCAGGTTGGCATCCCACTCGATCAGCGTCGCGGGCGCGCCCAGGCGATCGCAGGCGAAGCGGTAGAGGGCCCACACGTCCTCGTGCACCGGCGCGTCGTGGGTGTCGAACAGGAAGCGGCCGCGATGACTGAAGCCGGCGAGGTGGACGTAGGCGACGCGCGCGGCGGGGATGGCGGCCACGTAGGCGGACGCATCGAAGCCGAGGTTGCGGGCGCTGACGTGGACGTTGTTGACGTCGAGCAGGATGCCACAGTCGGCCTCCGCGGCGAGCGCCGCGAGGAACTCCCACTCCGGCATCGTCGAGTGGCGGAAGCCGAGGTAGGTGGACGGGTTCTCGAGCGCGATGCGGCGGCCGAGCGCCTCCTGCACCCGGCCGACCCGCGCCGCCACGTGGTGCAGCACCTCTTCGGTGTAGGGGAGCGGCAGGAGGTCGTGCAGGGGGCGGCCGTCGACGCCGGTCCAGCACAGGTGATCGCTGACGACCGCCGGGGCGATGCGGTCGACGAGCCCGCGCAGGCGGCGCAGGTAGGCGCGGTCGAGCGGGTCGCTGCCGCCGAGCGACAGGGCGACGCCGTGCAGCGCGACCGGGTAGTCGCGGCGCACCGCCTCGAGCGCGTGCAGCGGCCGGCCACCGGTGTCGAGGTAGTTCTCGGTCAGGGCCTCGAACCAGTCGACCGGCGGCCGCTCCGTCAGCACGTGGTCGTAGTGCTCCGCGCGCAGGCCGACGCCGTAGCCGAGTCGGGGCCAGTCGAGCGACGACATGCGCGCGGTCCTTTCCTCCTCCTCGCCTGCGCTCACTTCGGCGGTGCGTTCTCGGTGAGGCGGCCGCCTTCCATCTTCAGGCAGGCGTCCTTGCTGTCGGTCTCGACGAAGCCCTGCCCCTTGCAGGCGTTCTTGCCGGCGCAGCCGTGGCCGGCGCCGGCGCAGCCGCCCTGGCCCTTGCACGCGTTGGCGCCGTAACACTTCACCTTGTCGGCCGCCTGGGCGCCGGTGACGGTGGTGGCGGCGAACGCGCCGACCGTCAGCAGGCCGGTAACCGCCGCCAGCAGCAGGGTGTTGGTCTTCTGAGCCATGTCTCTTCTCTCCTCTCGGTTTGTGTCCGGCACCACGCCGGATTCGCGAGGTGAGATGCGTCGGGCCGGCGGCGGTTTCAGGGCCACAGACGAACACGGACCCCGGCGCTCCCGCCCTTCCGGGAACACAGATGAACACGGACCCCGCCGCTCCACCCCGCCGGGGAACACGAATGAACACAGACCCCGCCGCTCCACCCCGCCGGGAACACAGATGGACACAGTCCCCGCCGCTCCACCCCGCCGGGGAACACGAATGAACACAGACCCCACCGCTCCACCCCGCCGGGAACACGAAACCCTCCTTGGCGGGGAGAGGGGCGGCTTCGCGTTCATCGGAGGGTGGCGGTGTGGGGTCCGTGTTCATCTGTGTTCCCCGGAAGGGCGGCGAGGTGGGCCGTGTTCATCAATCTCATCATGCTGGACACGCGCGGCGCGGCCGTGCATCCCAGCGGCGATGGCGTCGTTCACCGATCACAGCCGCGAATGGTTGGAGGCCGATGGGCTCGGCGGGTTCGCCTCCGGAACCGTGGCGGGGGTGCGGACGCGGCGCTACCACGCGCTGCTGCTGGCGGCGACGACCCCGCCCACCGGGCGCATGGTGCTGCTGAGCGGATTCGACGCCTGGCTGCGCACCGCCGCCGGCGACCAGGCGCTCACCACCCAGCGCTACGCGCCGGGCACGCTCTACCCCGACGGCCAGTGGCGGATCGACGCGTTCACGCTCGATCCGTGGCCGCGCTGGCGCTATCGACTCGCCGACGGCACCCGCGTCGAGCAGGAGCTGTTCGCGCCACACGGTCGCGCCGCGGTCGTGGTGCGCTGGCGCCTGCTGGAACCGACGGCCACCGCCGTCCTGCGCCTGCGACCGTTTCTCTGCGGCCGCGATTACCACGCCCTGCACCACGAGAATCCGGCGTTCCGTTTCGCGGCCGAGGGCGATGGGCAGCAGCGCGTGTTGCGGCCGTACGACGGCGTGCCGGCGGTGCGCTGGTTGGCCAACGCCGACTACGCCGCCGATCCGACCTGGTACCGCAACTTCCTCTATGGCGCCGAGCAGGAGCGCGGTCTCGACGCGGTCGAGGATCTCGCCTCGCCCGGCATCCTGTCCTGGGACCTGGCGCGCGGCGACGCGGCCTGGATCGTCACCACGGACGAGACGCTGCTCGCCGGCGGCGACGCGCCGCCACTCGCCGAGAGCCTGGCCGCGGCGGAGCGCGCGCGCCGCCGCTTTCCGTCGCGCCTGCACCGCGCCGCCGATGCCTACCTGGTGCGCCGCGGCGACGGCCTGAGCGTCGTCGCCGGCTACCCGTGGTTCACCGATTGGGGCCGCGACACCTTCATCGCCCTGCGTGGCCTCTGTCTCGCCGGCGGCCGGCTCGATGACGCCCGCCGCATTCTGCTCGCCTGGGCGGGCGCCGTCTCGCAGGGCATGCTCCCCAACCGCTTCCCCGACCGCGGCGAGGCGCCGGAGTACAACGCCGTCGACGCCTCGCTCTGGTTCGCGGTCGCCGTGCACGAGTACCTGGCCAGCGGCCACGCCAGCGCCGCGGATGGCGCCGCGCTGCGCGCCGCCGTGGAGCAGATCCTCGACGGCTATGCCGCCGGCACCCGCTTCGGCATCCGCGCCGATGCCGATGGGTTGCTCGCCGCCGGCGAGCCCGGCGTTCAGCTCACCTGGATGGACGCGCGCGTCGGCGACCGGGTGGTGACGCCGCGCATCGGCAAGCCGGTCGAGGTCCAGGCGCTGTGGCTGAACGCCCTGTGGGCCGCGGCGCAGTGGGCGCCGCGCTTCGCGCCGCCGCTGGCGCGCGGCCGCGCCGCGTTCGCCGAGCGCTTCTGGAACGCGGCCCGCGGCTGTCTGTTCGACGTCGTCGACGTCGACCACCGCCCCGGCACCGCCGACCCGACGCTGCGCCCGAACCAGATCCTCGCCGTCGGCGGCCTGCCGCTGGCCCTGCTCGAGGGGGCGCGCGCCCGCCAGGTCGTCGACGTCGTCGAGGCCGAGCTCGCCACGCCGCTCGGTTTGCGCTCGCTGGCGCCGGGCGAGCCCGACTATGCCGGCCGCTACGAGGGCGACGGCGGCAGCCGCGACAGCCGCTACCATCAGGGCACCGTCTGGCCGTGGTTGATCGGCCCGTTCATCGACGCCTGGCTGCGGGTGCGCGGCAACGGCCCGGCGGCGCGACGGGAGGCGCGCGACCGCTTTCTCGCGCCCCTGATCGCCCACCTCGACGAGGCCGGGCTCGGCCACGTCTCCGAGATCGCCGACGGCGATCCCCCGCATACCCCGCGCGGCTGCCCCTTCCAGGCCTGGTCGGTCGGCGAGCTGCTGCGCGCCGAGCTGGCGCTGGCGCCGTGACCCGGGGGGGCGCCCCCCGGACGGCTCGCCGGAAACCCCGTGCCGCCCGCGACATCTGAAGCACTGGCAGAGGCCAGCGATGAGTGACAAGGGTGCGATCATGAACCGGGCGCGGCTGCTGCCGGACGACGAGCTCAACCAGGCGCTGGTCGCCAACGTCCACCCGCCGGACTGGCGCAATCCGACGCCGCACGGCCGCTACAACCTGGTCGTCATCGGCGCCGGCACCGCCGGTCTGATCACCGCCGCCGGCGCCGCCGGGCTGGGGGCGCGCGTCGCCCTGGTGGAGCGCGACCTGATGGGGGGCGACTGCCTCAACGTCGGCTGCGTTCCCTCGAAATGCGTCATCCGCGCCTCGCGCGCGGCGTTCGACGCCCGCGACGGCGGGCGCTTCGGCATCCGCGGCGGCGAAGCGGCCACGGCCGACTTCGCCGCCGTCATGCGCCGCATGCGCGGCCTGCGCGCCCGCATCAGCGCCAACGACTCGGCCCGCCGCTATCGCGACGAGAAGGCGGTGGACGTCTTCCTCGGCGAGGCGCGCTTCGCCGGCCCCGACACGGTCGCGGTCGGCGGCCAGACGCTGCGCTTCAGGAAGGCGGTGATCGCCACCGGCGCCCGCGCCGTCGCGCCGCCGATCCCCGGCCTCGCCGAGGTCGGCTTCCTGACCAACGAGACCGTCTTCTCGCTCACCGAGCGGCCGCGCCGCCTGGCGGTGATCGGCGGCGGCCCGATCGGCTGCGAGCTGGCGCAGGCGTTCCAGCGACTCGGCAGCCAGGTCACCCTGCTCCACGACCAGGCCCACCTCCTCGACCGCGAGGACGCCGACGCCGCCGCGATCCTGCAGGCGCAGTTCGCGCGCGAGGGCATCGAGCTGGCGCTGGCGGCGCGCATCACCGGCGCGCGCCGCGACGGGCTCGACCTCGCGCTCGAGTACGTCGGCGACGACGACCGCGCCCGCGAGGCGCGGGTCGACCAGATCCTGGTCGGCGCCGGGCGGGCGCCCAACATCGACGGCCTCGACCTGGAATGCGTCGGCGTCGCCGCCGACCGGCAGCGCGGCGTGCAGGTCGACGACCACCTGCGCACCACCAACCCGCGCATCTTCGCCTGCGGCGACGTGTGCATGGACTGGAAGTTCACCCACGCCGCCGACTTCGCCGCCCGCCTCGTCATCCAGAACGCGCTCTTCTTCGGCCGCAAGCGGCTGAGCGCCCTGCACATGCCGTGGGCGACCTACACCGACCCCGAGATCGCGCACGTCGGCCTGCACGAGCGCACCGCGCAGCGGCGCGGCATCGCCGTCGACACCTACCTGCGCCCGTTCGCCGAGGTCGACCGCGCCATCGCCGACGGCGAGGAGGACGGGTTCGTCAAGGTGCTGACCCGCAAGGGCACGGGCGAGATCCTCGGCGCCACCATCGTCGCCCGCCACGCCGGCGAGATGATCTCCGAGCTGACCCTCGCCATGGTCGCCAAGGTGGGCCTCGGCACGCTGGCGAACGTCATTCACCCCTACCCCACGCAGGCCGAGGCGATCCGCCAGGTGGGGGACATGTTCAACCGCACCCGCCTGACGCCGACCGTGAAGCGGGTCTTCAACGGCCTCATGGCCCTGCAGCGGTGAGCGCCGCCGCCGATGCGCGTGCTCCCCTTTCGCCGGCCGGCGCGATCCCGCCAGAGGCGTGGTCGCCCCTGCCGCCTGCGAGCGGTGACGAATCCAATGAGTGAGCTGACCTGCCGTGACGTGGCCGACTTCCTGATGGCGTACCTGGACCGCGAGCTCGATCCGCCCCAGCGCGCCGCCTTCGAGGCGCACCTCACCGTGTGCGACGAGTGCGTCCGCTACCTGCGCGCCTACGAACGGACCGTCCGCCTGGCCAGGACCGCCGGCCGCGACCCGGACGAGCCCGAGAACGTGCCCGAACGCCTCGTGCAATCGATCCTCAAGGCCAGGAAGCGCTGACCGGGCGACCGCGCGACGACCCCGGAGCGATGGCGTCCACCTGGAATCCCGACCAGTACAATCGCTTCCGCGAGCAGCGGCGGCAGCCGTTTCTCGATCTCATCGCGCTGCTCGAACCGGTGCCGAGCCCGCGCCTCGTCGACCTCGGCTGCGGTACCGGCGAGTTGACGCGCCTCCTGCACGACCGCCTGCCCGGCGCCGAAACGCTCGGCGTCGACAGCTCCGAAACCATGCTCATCGACAGCGCGGGGTTCGCCGCGCCGGGGCTGCGCTTCGCGCGCCGCGACGTCGCCACCTTCGCCGCCGACGCCGCCTACGACATCATCGTCTCGAACGCGGCGCTGCACTGGCTGGCCGATCACGCCGCGCTCTTCGCCCGCCTGGCGCGCGCCCTCACCGATCGCGGACAGCTCGCGGTGCAGATGCCGTTCAACTACGACTATCCCTCGCACGTCGTCGCCGACGCGGTCGCCGCCGAGCCGCCGTTCCGCGAGGCGCTGGCCGGCTTCGCCGTCGGCCATCCGGTGCACGCCCCGGAGTGGTACGCCGCCCTGCTCCAGCGACTCGGCTTCGCCCGCCAGCACGTGCGCCTGCAGGTGTACGCGCACCTCCTGGAGACCCGCGAGGACGTCATCGAGTGGGTGCGCGGCTCGCTCCTCACCGCCTACCAGCAGCGCCTGCCCCCCGACCTGTGGCCGCGCTTCCTGGCCCGCTACCGCGAGCGCCTCCTCCCCGAGCTCGCGGACGGGCGCCCCTTCTTCTACCCCTTCAAGCGACTGCTCCTCTGGGGACAGCGATGACCGCCGATTCCACGGATGGACGCCGACGGCCCACCCGGACTGGCCATCGGTGTTGATCTGTGGCCATCTGTGGCCATCGGTGTCTGGAGGAGAGCAGCGACTGCTCCTCTGGGGACAGCGATGAACGCCGATTCCACGGATGGACGCCGACGGCCCACCTGGACTGGCCATCGGTGTTGATCTGTGGCCATCTGTGGCCATCGGTGTCTGGAGGAGAGCGATGTCGCGACCATTCGCGGTACTGGGGGTGCAGCAGATCGCCGTCGGCGGGCCGGACAAGCAGGCGCTGCGGCGGCTGTGGATCGACACCCTCGGCCTGACGCAGACCGGCACGTTCCGCAGCGAGTCGGAGAACGTCGACGAGGACATCGCCATCGCCGGCAGCGGGCCGCTGAAGGTCGAGGTCGATCTCATGCAGCCGCTCGATCCCGAGAAGCGGCCCAAGGTGCACGAGCCGCCGCTCAACCACATCGGGCTGTGGATCGACGACCTGCACGCCGCGGTCGCATGGCTGACGGCGCAGGGCGTGCGCTTCGCCCCCGGCGGGGTGCGCAAGGGCGCGGCCGGCTACGACGTCTGCTTCATCCACCCCAAGGGCAACGAGCAGTTCCCCATCGGTGGCGAGGGCGTGCTCATCGAGCTCGTCCAGGCGCCGCCGGAGGTGATCGCCGCGCACCGCGGCGGCTGAGCCGCCGGGCTATTTCTTCTTCGCGGTCGGCGCCGGGCTCGCGGCCGCCGCAGCGGCAGCCGGCGTCTTCGCGGCGTGGCGGGCGCGCGCGTCCAGCATCGTCTTGCATTCCGGCGAGAGCTGGTCGGAGTGGCTCTTCAGGCACTCGAAGACTCGCCCCTGTCCGGGCGGCACGTCCTTGCACAGCTTCTCGACGTCGGCCTGACAGCCCCTCGGGCCGGCGCCCTTCGCCGGCCGCGGCGCGCCGGGGGTCGCGTTGGCGACGACCGCCTTGCACGCGGCGCTCAGCTCGCCCTGGTGCTGGCGCAGACAGTCCATGACGCGGCCGCCTCCCGGACTCACCCCGGGGCACAGTTTCTGCGCATCGTGTACGCAGGGAATATCCTTCTTCTGCGCGTGGGCACTCGCCGCGCAGATCAAAATCGTCACCAGCAGTGCACCGCCGAGTCGCATGGCTCCCCCTTTGTCCGGTCGTCGCATGACACCGCCTGAATAGGCCAAGCCCCGGAGCGGCTCAAGTCGCCCACGGCCGCCAGACGCACAGCGCCACGCCGACGGCGCCCAGCATGGCGCCGGGGACCCAGAAGGTGGCGGCGAGGCCGACGTGCACCGCCAGCCAGCCGCCGAGCAGCGGGCCGATGACGTTGCCGATCATCATCGCCGTCGATCCCAGCCCCGCCATGCGGCCGCGGGCGCCCTCGGGCGCGCGCGCGTTCATCCACTCGAAGGTGAGCGGCACGAACCCCGCCACGCCGGCGCCGGCGCAGGCGCGCAGCGCCAGCACGGCCGGCAGACCGCTCGCCAGCCCCATCGCCAGGTTGGCGGCGCCGCTGAGCAGCAGCGACACCGTCAGCGCCGGCAGCGGTCCGATGCGGCGGCCCCAGCGCGACCACACCGTCGCCATCAGCATCGCCGGCAGGCCGGCGGCGAAGACGACGACGCCGGTGGTGGTCGCCACCGCGGCGCGTTCGATCCCGAGCTGCGCGACGTAGAGGGCGAGCGTCGGCCACGAGCACATCACCGACGCCTGGAAGAGGGTCAGCAGCACCAGCATGGCGAGCAGCGGCCGCGCCGCCAGCAGGGCCCGCCAATTCGGCGCGTCGGCCGCCGCGGCGGCGGCCGCGGCATCGTGGCGCGGTTCGGCGATCAACACGGCGCAGGCGAGTCCGGCGGCGGCGGCCAGCGCGCCGACGGCGAAGAAGAGGCCGCGGATGCCGATCAGGTCGGCGAGCACGCCGCCGATCAGCGGCCCGCACAGCGCGCCGCCGGCGCGCGCCGACTGCAACAGCGCCAGCGAGCGGCCGACGCGCCGCTCGGGCGTCATCGCCGACACCAGCGCCACCGCGGCGGGAAAGACGCCGCTCACCGCGCCCTGCACCGCGCGCCACGCCAGCAGCGCCAGCGGCGTGCCCGACACGCCCATGCCGGCGGTGGACAGGGCCAACCCGAACACCGAACGGACGACCATCGGCTTGTAGCCGAGGCGGTCGCCGAGCGCGCCCCACACCGGGGTCGCGAACACCGCCACCGCGAAGGGCGCCGCGCCGAGGGCGCCGGTCCAGTACTTGAGCGTCGCCCGATCGGTGATGCCGATGTGCTGCAGGTACAACGGCAGCAGCGGCAGCACCGCCGTCATGCCCGCCAGGGTGAGGAACTGCGCCGCGCACGTCGCCCAGAGGTTGAGCCGCTCCTGGCGCGCCGCGACGTCGGTCATCCGGTTGTTGTTTCCGGCGCCGCCCGGCAACGCAAGCCGCCCGGCCGCGCGCGCCCCGCGCTCTTCCCAAAGCCGCCGCCGCTGATATGACTGGCGATCGTTCCAACCGAGGAGATCGACATGGATGGCCGTCGCGACACGCCCGAACAGGCCGAGTTCCGCGAGTACTGCCGGCGCTGGCTGCGGGAGAACCGCCCGCCCGCGCCCGCGTTCCGCCTCCCGGAGCACGCCATCGAGGTGATGACCGAGGAGCAGCGGACCTACCTCTGCGCCTGGCAGAAGAAGTGTTACGACGCCGGCCTGGTCGGCGCCGACTACCCCAAGGCATACGGCGGCGGCGGCCATCAGGGCTTCCAGCGCATCGCCAGTTGGGAGATGTCGGCGCTCGGCGTGCCCTACATGATCAACGTCATCGGCCTCGGCATGGCGGCGCCGACGATCCTCCACCACGGCACCGAGGAGCAGAAGCGCCGCTACCTGCCGCCGCTGCTCTCCGGCGAGGAGATCTGGTGCCAGGGCTTCTCCGAGCCCGGCGCCGGCAGCGACCTCGCCGGCGTGCAGACCTCGGCGGTGCGCGACGGCGACAACTGGATCATCAACGGCCACAAGGTGTGGACCAGCCTGGCCCATTTCGCGAGCTGGATGATCCTGCTGGCGCGCCACAGCTCGGCCGACAAGTACAACGGCCTCACCTATTTCATCACCCCGATCGCCGGCGCCCCCGGCGTCACCGTGCGGCCGCTGATCAAGATCACCGGCCAGACCGGCTTCAATGAGGTGCTGTTCGAGGACGCGGTGATCCCCGACCGCCTGCGCGTCGACGAGGTCGGCAAGGGCTGGCAGGTGGCGATGACCACCCTGCTGCACGAGCGCGGCGCGGCGGAGAACGCCGGCAGCGGCGGCGGCCAGTCGGTGGAGGATCGCCTGGCGGCCCTGATCGCGCTCGCCAAGCGCATGCCGCGCAACGGCGGCACCGCCTGGGACGACCCGGTGATCCGCGACCGCCTGATGCAGATCGTCGTCCGCGTCGAAGGCTTCCGCCAGGTCTTCCGCCGCGCCCGCGTCGGCGCCCTCACCGACCACCCGATGCGCATCCCGCTGTCGTCGAAGCTGCTGATCAGCGAGCTCAACCAGGACATGGCGGCGCTGGCCCTCGACATCGAGGGCGCCTTCGCCTCGCTCTACCTCGGCGACGAGCGCGCCCCCGACGGCGCCGAATGGCCGCTCGCCTACCTGAATTCCTACGGCATCACGATTGCCGCCGGCACCAGCGAGATCCAGCGCAACATCCTCGGCGAGCGCGTGCTCGGGCTGGCGAAGACGAAGTGAGCGCGCCCACTCGCGCCGACGAGAGGATCCCATGACCCAACCCCGCAACTTCGGCTTCGGCGAGGACGAGACGATCCTCCGCGATTCCGCCCGCAAGTTCCTCGCCGACCACGCCGGCGTCGAGGCGCTGCGGCGTCTGGTGGCGCGCGATCACACGGTCGCCTACGAGAGCGCCGTGCCGCCGGCGCCGTGGGACGAGACGCTGTGGCAGCAGATGGTCGAGCTCGGCTGGTCGGCCCTGGCGGCGCCGGAGCGGGCCGGCGGCCTGGGCATGAAGATGGTCGCCGTGGCGGCGCTGGCCGAGGAGGCGGGGCGCGCGGCGCTGGTGTCGCCGTTGGTCACCGCCCTGTTCGCCACCTGCGCGCTGCGCGAGTGCGACACGCCGGCGGCGACGGCGGCGCTGCGGCGCATCGCCGGCGGCGAGGCGATGGCGCTGGCGATGACCAACGACCGCGGCTCCTGGGCGGTCGAGGACAGCGACGTCGCGGCCGCGCCGTCCGCGGACGGCGCGGAGCTGACCGGCACGGCGTGTTTCGTCCAGGACGCGCGCAAAGCGCGCGCCTTCGTCGTCGCGGCGCGCGGCCCCGCCGGCCTCGGTCTCTACGTCGTCGACGCCGACGCGCCCGGCGTCACCGTGCTCCCCGACCGGGTCATCGACCTCACCCGCGACCAGGCGCGCGTTCGCCTCGCCGGCGTGCGGGTCGGCGCCGACCGCATCGCCGCCGCCGGCGATGCCGGGGCCGCCGCGCTGCGCCGGGCCACGCCGGCGCTGCTCACCATCGTCGCCGCCGACATGTGCGGCGCCGGCGAGTGGCAACTCCAGACGACCACCGCCTACGCCCAGGTGCGCAAGCAGTTCGACCGACCCCTCGGCTTCTTCCAGGCGGTGAAACATCCGCTCGTGAACATGATGCTCGCCGTCGACCAGGCGCGCTCGCTCGTCTACAACGCCGCCTGCGCCATCGACAGCGAGCCCGACCAGGCCGAGCGCTTCGCCCGCATGGCCAAGGCGAGCGCCGGCGACATGGCCGCCCTCTGCTCGGGCCGCTCGGTGCAGCTCCACGGCGGCATCGGCTTCACCTGGGAGTGCGACGTCCACCTCTGGTTCAAGCGCCAGCAGCACAACCAACTGCTGTTCGGCGACGCCGCCTACCAGCGCGCACGCCTGGCCGCGTTGGAATAACCCCGGCCGGCAGCTCCGGCCGCGCTCCCGCGCGGCCGTGCCCTACGCCCCGGCGGCAGCGGACGCCTGTCTCGGCGACGTTCGCGGCCGCGCCGGCTGCCGGCGCGATCCGGCGGCCGGCGTCAACCAAACCTCCGGCCCATCGTCGTACCAGGCAAGGAGGTCACACGATGAGACGAACGATGTGGGCGCTCGGCGGCATCGCCGGCGCGGCATTGGTGGTGGCACAGGCCCAGGCGCGACCGCCCGGACCGCCGCCGATGGGCGACGGCGCCATGCGCGCGGTCATGCAGATGCTGCACGACGGCGACCTGACCGACGCCCAGCACGATCAGGTACGCGCGCAGATGAAGACCGAGCGGGCAAGCGCGGAGGGCACCATCGACCAGTTGCGCGCCGCCAACGACGAGCTCACCGCCGCGCTGCTCGCTAGTACCGCGCCGGACGAGGCGACGTTGCGCGCCTCGCTGGACAAGATCGCCGCCCTGCGGTCCGCCCTGCTCGACCAACAGGTGCAGAATGCGCTGACGATCCGCGGCCTGCTCTCCGCCGACCAGCTCGCCGCCGCGGCGGCCGCTCCGGCGCCGGACGCCGATTGCACGAAGCACCCGATGCCCTGACCCCCGACAGGGCGTCGGCCCCCCGGAGCGCGCGCGCCCCGACCCGCACGGGCCGGCCGGCGCGCGCGTCTCTGCTTGACGTCCCGGACTCCCACTCGCCAGATGCAGGCAGCAGGCCACGCTTTGACCGACGACGCGGCGACGGCGGAACCGCCGGCGGACTACGGCGATCTCCATCGCGCCCACTACCCTCGCATCCTGCGCCTCTGCCGGGTGATGCTGGGCGATCCGGACGATGCCCAGGAGGTGTGCCAGGACGTTTTCCTCAAGCTCCATCGCGCCCTGCGCGACCACGGCGAGCCGGTGCGCTGGGAGGCGTGGCTGACCACGGTCACCGTCAACGCCTGCCGCGATCAGCGCCGCTCGCGCTGGTGGCGCTGGTTCCGCTCCCATGAGACGCTCGATGACCACGACATTCCCGATCACCGCGGCGGACCCGAACAGCTCGCGCTCGACGGCGAAACGCGGCGCCGCGTCTGGCGAGCGCTGGACGCGCTGCCGGCCCGGCAGCGCGAGGTCTTCGCGCTGCGCCAGCTCGAGGGGCACTCGACCGACGAGACGGCGGCGCTGCTCGGGCTCAGCACCGGCAGCGTCAAGCAGCACCTGTTCCGCGCCATCCGCCAGCTTCGCATGGCGCTGGAGACGTGACGCCCGATGAACGCCTGCCTCAGCGAACGCATCCTGGTCGAGCTCGCCACCGGCGACGGCACCGCCGCCCTGCGCGCCCACGTCGCCGCCTGCCCCGACTGCGCCGGCCGACTGCAGGCGCTCGAGCGCGACCTCTCCCTGGTGCGCGTCGCGCTGCGCGACGCGCCGGGGCGCGTCGCCGCCCGCCGCCAACCGTGGCTCCGCCTCGCCGCCGCCGCGACGGCCGGCGCCGCGCTGCTGCTCCTCACCCTGACCTCGATCCGTCCCACCGCCCCGGTCTCGCTCGCCGCCGCCGGCGGCGAATCGACCAACGAGCTCGCCGAAGCGCTCAGCACCGCGCTCTTCGCCGACGCCGACCTGGGCACCGCCGATCCGGCTTCCGACGACCACGCCCTCGCCGCGGCGCTCAACGGCGGCGCGCTGTGCGACGGCGGCTACGGCGACGACTGCAGCGCCGAGGTGCTGCTCGCCAGCTACGACTGACCCACGAAGGAGAACCCCGATGACCCCACGTCGATTGATCGCCATCTCGTCGCTCGCGGCGCTGATCGCGGCGCCCGCGGCACTGCTCGCCCAACCGCCCGACGGCCCCGACGGTCCCGACGGGCCGCACGGCCCGCCGCCGATGATGATGCGCGGCATGCCGGGCGGCGGCGACGCGCCGGGCATGGTGATTCCGCTCATGCTGCACGCCGCCAACCTGACGCCGGAGCAGCGCGACAAGGCGAAGGCGCTGATGAGCGCCAACCGCGAGCCGCTGCGCAAGTTGTTCGACCAGCTCAAGACCGCCAACGACGCGCTGGCCGGCAAGTTGGTCGGCCCGGCGCCGGTGGACGCGGCGGCGCTCAAGCCCGAGGTCGAACGGATCGCGCAGGCGCGCCAACAGCTCATGGAGCACGGTCTCACCATCGCCCTCGGCCTGCGCGCCATCCTCACCCCCGAGCAACTGGCGGCGGTCACCGCCAAACGCGCCAAGCTCGAGGACCTGCAGCGCCAGATGCGCGAGCTGATGCGCGACTGAGCCCGACCTCGGCCGCTCGATCCGCCGTCGATCCCGATGCGGTCGACTGGCGGATCGTCGTCGGGCGGAGCCCGCCCGCGCCGCCGATCACACGGCGCCGAGCGCCGCGGGCCCGCGCCGCCTCGTCGCTGTTAGCCGAGGTGTGATCGCGCCGTGACCTGTCGGTGACACCCGGTTCGCTATCCTTCCTGGCTCGAGGGAGGGACCGGGGTGACCGAGCAGGGGGCGAGCCGTTTCGAGCAGTACACGGTGCAGGAATACGCGCGGGCGCTGCGTCCGCATCTGCCGGCGGAGATCTTCCGGCCGCGGCCGGCGCGGCTGGGGTGGCTGCCGGCGCACCTGGCCGTGATCATCGGCCTGGCGGCGTACATCGTCGGCGGGCAACCGCCCTGGTACGTCGCGCTCGCCTGCGCCTTGGTCGCCGGCCACAGTTGGGCCTGCCTCGGCTTCCTGGCGCACGAGGTGCTGCACCACGCGGTGGTCCGCAACCGCGCGGTGGAGCGGCTCGTCGGCTATTGCGGCCTGCTGATCTTCTGCCTGTCCCCGACGTTGTGGATCGCCTGGCACAACCAGCAGCACCACGGCAACACCGGCAGTCCCGCCGCCGACCCCGATCATTTCGGCACCCTGGCGAGCTGGCGCGAGAGCGCCGCCGACCGCGTCGTCGTCGACATCGCGCCCGGCTCGCGGCGCAAGCGCAGCGCGCTGTTCCTCTTCTTCACCTTCTCGGTGCACTCGGCGATCGTCCTCCTCGCGCACAGCCGGCGCGGCGACTACTACGCGCGCGTCTCGCGCCGCACCGTGTACCTGGAGACCGCCGCCATGGTGGCCTTCTGGCTCGCCGTGGCGGTCGCGGTCGGGGCGTGGAGCTTCCTCTTCATCGGCATCGTGCCGGCGCTGATCGCCAACGCGGTGGCGATGTCGTACATCGCCACCAACCACTTCCTGAACCCGCTCACGGCGATCAACGATCCGCTGGTCAATTCGCTCTCGGTGCGCGGGCCGCGCTGGGTCGAGTGGCTGCACCTGCACTTCGGCTACCACGTCGAGCACCACATCTTCCCCACCGTCAGCGCCCGCCACGGGCGCACCGTGCGCGCCGCGCTGGTCCGCCTGTACGGCGACCGCTACCTGTCGCTGCCGCACGGCCGGGCGCTCCGCCTGCTGTACACGCGGCCGAAGGTCCATCGCGATCACGACACGCTGATCGATCCGCGCACCCTGCGCGCCTTCCAGGCGCTGGCGCCAGGCGACCTGTCGATGGCGGCGCTCGCCGACTGAGCCAAAACCCCCGCGCGGGGACGATTCGTCACATTTCGGTGACCCGGCGGCCGGGCCGGCGTTCGGCGCGACCATCGTCGGGTGGGACGGCATGGCGTGTGCTGAACCTCGGCGCCGTGCCGACCCGGAGGAGATGAGACATGCGCCTGAGTCCGATCACCGTGATCTGTCTGGCCCTGCTGTGGGCGCCGTTGGCCGCGGCTGCGGGCGCGGGCGATGCCGGCGCGGCGTGCGCCGCCGGCCTGGCCAAGGATCCGCGCGCCATCTACGACGCCAGCGTCGGCGCGGTGCAGCCCTCGACCGACCTCAAGGCCCTGCTGACCGATACGACCCGCGGCCTGGTGCGCGCCGGCACCGTCGCGCGCGCCGGCGCGCGCGATTCCGCGCGCGCCGCCTACCAGTGCCTGGAGCTGGTGCAACGCGCCGAGTGATCGCCGCGCCGCCGGATCGCCGACGTCCCGCTCCTCCAGCGCGCCCGGGCGCCGTGGCTGCCCCGCGCCGAGCGCTGATTCCAGCCCGGATCATTCATGAGCTCGCTACGGCGAGCGCCGAAGGCACGGCCAGAGATGGAGCACCCTTGGCGCTCTCGCGACGCGAACCTACGACAAAACACCTTCACCACGGAGGCACGAAGACACGGCGGGTGCAGCCTGGGAATGGCGCGTGGGCGCGATCCTCATGGCCATTGCTGATGGCGTTGGGATCTCGCCCCCGAACCCTCTCTTGTCCAGGTGTCTCCGTGTCTCCGTGCCTCCGTGGTGAAATGTTTTCGTCACATCAAGCTGCCTAGCGACCGCGGAAGACGGGCTCGCGCTTCTCGAGGAAGGCGCGCGGCCCTTCCTTCGCGTCCTCCGACGCCATCACCGCCATGCCGTGCGTCTGCTCGATCGCGAACGCCTCGGCCTCCGGCATCATCTCCGTCTCGCGCAGCGTGGCGACGATCGCCTTCACCGCCAGGGGGCCGTTCCTGGCGATGCGGTCGGCGATCTGCCTCGCCTTCGCCAGCGCCTGGCCGTCGGGCACGACGTGGTTGATCAGTCCCAGCTCATGGGCGCGCCGCGCCGGCAGATCCTCGCCGCAGAGGAGCATTTCGGCGGCCACCGCATAGCCGATCTGGCGGCGCAGCCGCACCGTCGAGCCCGCCATGGGAAAGAGGCCACGCTGCACCTCGGTGACGCCGAACACCGCGCTCTCGCCGGCGACGCGGATGTCGGTGCCCTGCAGGATCTCCGTCCCGCCGGCGCGCGCGAAGCCCTCGGCGGCGAGGATGACCGGCTTCGCCGGCCGGTAGGTCTTGAGCCAGGCGCCGTAGATGATCGACATGTCGCCGAACACCCGGGTCATCCACTCGTTGTCGGCCTTGCCGCTCATCAGCTTGCCGATCTCCGACAGGTCCATGCCGGCGCAGAAGGTGGAGCCCCGGCCGGTGAGGATCGCGACCCGCAGCGCGTCGTCCTCGTCGAGTTGCTTCCAGGCGTCGTAGAGGCGGCACATCACCTCGCAGTTGACGGCGTTGCGTTTGTCGGGGCGGTTCAGCGTGACGGTGAGGACGTGTCCGTCCTGCTCGACGATGACGGCGGGCTCGGCCATGGGCGACTCTCCTGTCGTGGGTTGAAAATGCCGCAGCGTTAGAGCGGAACCCCCACCGCAGTTCAACCTCCCGCATCCGCCCGTTGCCTCGGTTCCGACTGGCCAGTACGCTGCGCCCGGTCATGACGCTCGACCTCACATCGTGGCAGAGAGCCCTGGCCAGCCTCGAACGCGCCATCGTCCGATCGACCGCGGCCCCCGGCGATGACGAGCCGCGCGATGCCGTCATTCAGCGCTTCGAATACTCGTACGAGCTGTCGTGGAAGATGCTGAAGCGTCATCTCGAGCAGGTCGTGCCCGACCCCGGCGCCGTGGACCACTGGTCCTTTCGGACGCTCATGCGCGAGGCCGCCGAGCGCGGGCTGATTGCCGCCGTCGAGCCGTGGATCGAGTATCGCCACCAACGCAACCTGACCGCGCACGCCTACGACGAACGGACGGCGAGGCGGGTCTACGAGAGCAGCCGATCCTTCATCGCCGACGCCAGGGCGCTGCTCGCGGCCGTGGAGCGGCGGAATGTCGATTGATCTCGCGCCCCACGTCCTGGAGCGCGTGCGGACCATCCTGCGCGCGCACGTCCGCGACTGCGAGGTGTGGGCCTTCGGCTCGCGCGTCGATGGTCCGAGCAAGCCCTTCTCCGACCTCGACCTGGCCGTGGTCTCGGCGACCGAGCTGCCGACCCGGCGCCTCGCACTGCTCGCCTACGCCTTCGAGGAGTCCGATCTGCCCATCAAGGTCGACCTGATCGACTGGCAGTCGGCGTCGCCGGCCTTTCGCCAGCGGATCGCCGCGCACCACGCGATCATCGAGCGGCCTGAACCGACCCGGTGACCGTGGCGTCGCGCCGATCGCGGCGTCGGAGCACCGCCGGTGGCCGCGGCGACGGCCGGCACGGCGGTGCGGGCCCTCACGGGCTGCGCCGCTCCAGAGCGAGGTTGGGATCGATGGCCGCTCGGCGCGGATCGTCCGGGCCGACCGTCCTGGTGTGCATGTAGCGGAAGGCGCCGTGGGCGATGCACAGGTCGTCGATGTCGGACACCAGGCGGTCGAGGGCGCCGCGCATCGCGACGGGCTCGACCCCGAGGTAGAGCACGATCTCCGAGAAGGGTCGCCCCGGCTGGCCGCAGGCGCGCTCGAGATAGGGCGACTGGATGCCCTTGACGTACATGCAGATGAACGTGAGGCAGCCGGACTGCGCCCGGTGCCGCCGCAGGAGCGCTTCCAGCGCGCCGGCGACGGCGCGGTATTGGTCGGCAGGGGGGAAGACGATGAGCATGCGGGTCGGATCGCCGACGCTGGAGTCGATGATGCGGTCGGCGAAGGTCTCGACGTTCTTGATCGACGCGTAGCGCGGGCTCAGCACCACCCCGGCCATGCCGGCGTACTGGACGAGGCGGTCGAGCCACCCGGGCAGGCGGCCGGCGACGTAGCCGAGCGCGTGCAGCGCGCCGTAGGCGACGCGGTTCCACGCCACCGCCCAGCAGGTGCGCGGGGTCGCGACGTAGCGCGACACCTGTCCGACCCGCAGGCTGCCCACCGGGGTCGGCAGATCGACCCACATGGCGCGTTCCATCGCCGCGCCGCGGTCGCCGGCCACCAACGCCGCGGTCCAGTCGAGAAAGCGCTCCAGGCTGGTCGTCAGCCGGCGCTCGTTGCGGAGGATCGTGCGCTGCTTGTCGATCTCGATGATGCGCAACTGCAGGCGGGTGATGACGCCGTGGCGAGCGGTGCCGCCGCGCAGGCGGTCGAAGTCCGCATCGCCCGGGCCGCAGCTCCGCACGGCGCCGTCGGGCGCCACGTACTCGAGCCCGGCGAGCGTGTCGATGAACATCCCGTTGCGGTGCGACGCGGGACTGACGCCGCCCACCGAGGCGAAGCCCCCGGCGGTGATGTGGTTGTGATCGCCGATCACCGGCAGGCCGAAGCCATGGGTGGCGAGCGCGGCGTCGATCTCCGCCATCACCGCGCCGCACTGGACCCAGACCGTCCGCGACTCGGCGTCGGGGGGCTCGATGCGGTTCATGTACTCGGTGCAGATGATGCTCGTGTCGCGGTCGCCGAGGACGAGGCCGTTGCTCGAGTGGCCGCGGGCGCGGATCCGGTAGGGGATGCGCTGCTCGCGGTGGGTCGCGATCAGACGCGCCATCTCCTCGGTCGTCTCGGGAAAGAAGACCGCCAGCGGCCGGCGCGGCGCGACGTCGGGATCGGCGGCCAGCGACCAGTCGTGGCCGAGGTTGTCGAGGCTCTTGTGCGAGATGGTCTCGTGCGAGGTGACGACGTAGCGCGGGGCGGGATGCTCGGCGACCATGGGCGGGCTCCGGATGGGGGTCAGCCGCCGCGGCGGCGGAGGAAGTCGGCGATGTGGGGGAAGACGTCGCGGTCGCTGTCGCGGCCCATGAAGATGTCCTGGTGGCCGTAGCCGGGAACCACCCGCAGCTCGAACAGGGATCGGGCCGCCGCCGGCGCGTAGGTGTGCAGGCGCTCGAAGCAATGCGGGTTGGAGTCGGTGAAGACGTTGTTGTGGTCGCCGCAGAGGAACAGCACCGGCGTGGTGAGCGCGTGCGCGGCGGCGGCGTAGCTGGCGGGCAGTTCCCGGTAGCGCGGCTCGCGGCGAAGGGTGCAGGCGACGCCGCGGCGCACCATGGCGCGCACGTGGCGGTAGTAGGTCATGCTGCTGCCGCCGAAGAGGTCGCCGATGCGCTGGTGGGTGACCGCGTGCAGGTTGGCGTGGTTGAAGAGCGCCGGATCGCCGCTCCCCCACATCATGCTCACCATGTGACAGGCCGGTTCGTCGCACTCGCGGTGCCACCAGCTCACCAGTCGCGCCACCAGCTCGCTGCGGGTGAGGCCCGGCTGGTCGCGCCAGCGCGCCGTCACGTACGGCCGCCCGAGCAGCGTCTCGACGAGAAACGGCGCGACGCGGAGCTTGACGCGCGACCACCACGGCACCCGCGGAGTCAACGCGACGCTGTTGCAGACGACGCTGGCGATGCCGGCGACCCGGCCGGCGGCGAGGCTCATCATGAAGGTGAGCGATCCCAGGCAGTGGGCGACGACGTGCAGGTTGCGCTCGGGGCCGATGGCGGCGCGCACCGCCGCGATCAACGCCGGGTGGTCGAACAGCGCCACGTCGTCCATCGTGTCGCGCTGCCGCCGCAGGTTGTGGACGAAGCGCCCGCTCATGCGGAAGTCGGCGCACCAGACGTCGGTGAAGCCGTGCTCGAGCAGGTAGCGCACGACGTTGCGATGCTCGGGCATGATGAACATGTCCGAGGAGCTGGTCAGGCCGTGCAGGAGCAGCACGGCGCCCGGCGCCGGTCCGGGGGCGGGACGCCGCACGCGCAACAGGGTCAGGGTCAGCCCGTCGTCGGTCTCGACGTAGTGGGTGGTCACCAGGTCCCCGGGATCGCTGGCCCCGCGCGGGGTCCCGATCGCGATCGGGCTCTGGCGCGTCGCCGCGAGATGGCGGCGCCGGCGCCAGGCGGCGATCTGCGGCGTGACGTACACCCGCCACAGGGCGCCGGCGAAGAAGGCGTTGTAGCGCGCCGCGGCGGCGAGGCGGCGCCGGCGGCTCGGCTGGCCCGGCGCCAGGGCGCGCCGCAGCATGCTGCGCAGGAGGGCCGCGAAGGCCCCGACCGACACCAGCAGGATGCCGGCATGGCGCGCGTCGCCGTGGCGCAGATCGACGTGCAGACGGGTGGTGTCGCGCCAGATGTCGAACCCGGGATCGTCCTTGACGAATTTGATCCCGACCAGGGAGAGCGGGCCCTCGGCGCCGGTGCCCGACAGCTCGTAGCGCATGACCCGCGCGCTGGCGTCGCCGGCGTCGGCCGCGAGCAGGCTCACCCGACCCTCCACCGCCACCGCGCCGCCGAGCAGGGGCCCCTCGATCCGGCCGCGCAACGCCGCCCAGTGCTCGGGGTCGTCGAGAAAGGCCGCGACGTCCTCGATCGACACCTCGAGATCGATCGCCAGGGAGACCCCGTCGGCGCGGCCGAGGCGGAAGCCGCGCTCGTAGTCGGTGGCGTCCGGCGCCGCCGCGCGATCGGTCGCGCACGGATGGACGAAGCCCTCCATGCGCTCGTGGAAGCGAACGGGGGCCGGCGGCCGGCTGTCGGTCATGGGCGTGGCGGCGCCTCGGGGCCGACCCGGATCAGCTCGTCG
This sequence comes from bacterium, assembly GCA_019637795.1. Taxonomy (NCBI): domain Bacteria; species bacterium. The sequence goes on from JAHBUY010000001.1 coordinate 765,846, forward strand.
GCACAGCGGTCGGCGAAGGCGGCGATGGTGAGCGACGGGTTGACGCCGACCGGACCGCGCATCGCCGCGCCGTCGACGACGTGCAGACCGGGAACGCCGAAGACCGCGCCGAACTGATCGACGACCCCTTCGGCGCGGCTGCGGCCCATCGGACAGCCGCCGAGCGGGTGCACGGTGATGATGCGCCGCAGGCGACCGAGCGGATTGCGTTCGTAGTCGGCGCGCATGCGCGCGGTGGCGTCGGCCATCACCGCGTCGATGGCGCGGTAGAAGCGGCGCGTCGGACGGTAACGCCAGGTCGACTGCAACTGGCCGCGGCGCAGATAGAGCCGCCCGTTCGGCATCTCGCGCCCCATGCCGAGCAGGGGCAGCGCGCTGGGCCCGAACAGCGACGAGAGCTCGGCGCTCAGGTTGCTGTCGGTGTCGAATCCCACCTGCCCGGCGAGGAAGCGGCAGGCCAGCCGGACCAGTCGTCGCCAGCGTGACGGCAGCGCCGCCACCTGCAGGATCCAGTTCATCCCCTCCGGGATGCCGCCATCCTCCAGGCAGTAGCGCTGGCCGTCGCGCTCGCCGAGCAGGGCGGCGGTGATCACCGGACCGAAGGTGGCGCCGAGCGGTCCGCTGCCGTCCGGCGACTCGCGCTCGCGGGCGAACGCCAGCCAGTCGCCGTTGCCGCAGAAGCGGGTCCCGAGCTGCGTCGCGTCGATGCCCGGGAAGGCGCGCCGGTTGCGCAACAGCAGGAAGGTCGTGCCGAGGCTGCCGGCGGCGAGCAGCAGGCGCCGGGTGGTGATCCGCTCCAGCGGCAGCCCGGCGGTGTAGGTCGGCTGCCCCTCGGCGGCCTCGTGGTGGCGCACGAAGCGGACCTCGAAGCCGCCGCCGCCCGGGAGCGGCCGGAAGTCGCGCACCTCGCACCGAACGCGAATGTCGGCGCCGGCGTGGGCGGCGGCGGAGAGATAGGTGTGGTCGAGGGTGTTCTTGCTGCCCTGGTTGCAGCCGAGGTCGCACTCGCCGCACAGCGTGCAGGTGCGGCGCGGGGCGTTGTGGAGATTGGGAAACGGCGCCGCCAGCGGCTCGCCGCACCGCGGCGGCTGGCCCGGGTTGGCGAACGTCACCGCCAGCGGCGGCAACTGGGCGAGCGGCCGCTCGGGCAGCGCCGCCGCCGCGGCGAGCAGCGCGTGGGTCTTGTGGCTGCGGTCGTAGCCGGGCTCGTGCAGCGGGTAGCGCTGGGCGCCGAGCGCGTGCTCGACGCGATCGTAGTGCGGCTCGAGATCGGCGCGGCGCAGCGGCCAGGGCGCATGGCCGTTCTCGGCATCGCGCCGCTCGAACCACTCGGCCGGCATGCGCAGCAGGACATTGGCGTAGATCAGGGAGCCGCCGCCCAGCCCGCTCGACACCAGCGCCTCCAGGCCGCGGAACGACCAGAGGTCGAACAATCCGTGCAGGCCCTCGCTCGGATCCCACAGGTTGCGCCGCATCGCGTCGGGGGTGCGCGCGAAGGCGCCGGGCGGGTACGCCTTGCCGCGTTCGAGCACGCACACGCGCCAGTTGGCGGCGGCGAGCCGGAAGGCGCTCACCGCGCCGCCGAAGCCGGAGCCGACGATGACGGCGTCGAAGTCGCAGGGGGCGCTCATGCCGGGTCGAGCGAATCGCTGTCGAGGCGGGCAGCGAGCGCGGTCATGCCGAGCGCCGCCGCGGTGGCGCGCGCCTCGGCCGCGAGGGCGGCGGCGCGGGCGCCGGCGCCGGCGCGACCCCGACGGCGCAGGAGGGCGGCGTAGTCCGCCTGCACGTGCGCCAGCGCCGGCGGCGAGTCGACCCGCGCGTTGAGCTGCAGCGCGGCCTCGAACCAGCGGGCCGCATCGTCGTCGTCGCCCATGGTCGCCGCCAGCAGACCGAGGTTGCGGGCGGCGGCGCCGAGCGGCGCGGTGCCGGCGGCGACGACGAAGTGGTGGGCGCTCGGCAGGTGCAGGGCGTAGAGCCGGCGCGCCGCCGCCGCGTCGCCGACCCGGGCGCAGAGGCGACTGAGGTAGGTGAGCTGGACGTTGAACGTCAGATCGCGCGGCAGGGCGCGGAAGTCGTTCGCCGCCAGGGCCGCGAGCTCGCGCGCCGCCTCGTCGAGCCGGCCGGTCTCGGCGTACAGATACGCCAGCGCGACCGGCCATCCGGCATTGTGCGGGTACTGGGCGCGCATCATCTCGAGCACCGGCTCGATCTCCGCCAGCCGGCCCTGTTCCTGGCGCAGCGAGTACATCTGGGCCCCGAACACCTGCCTGGCGCCGTCGATCTGGGCGCGCTCGCCGAGCCCCGGCGTCTCGAACGCCATCTGCTCCACCTCGGCGAAGCGGCCCCGCAGCAGCGCCAGCATGGTGCGCCGCAGATGGGTGACGTATTCGAACACCGGCTGTCGCAGGTCCGCCGCCTCCCGCGCATGGGTGTCGAGCTCGCGTTCGAAGGCCTCGACGTCGCCGAGCTCCATGAGGTCGACCATCCGCCAGCCGCGGCCGCTGAGCGCCAGCCCGCGCTCGTCCGATGCCTCGGCGAGCTCGATCAGCTCGCTGGAGAGGGCGAGCCGTTCGGCGGCGTTGTCGGGTCCCCACAGCGCCCAGCGGGCGTGGCGCAGCACGTGCGCCAGCGACACCAGGTCGGCGGTGCGGCGGGCGAGCGCGATCGCGTCGCGCGCCAGGGCTTGGCGGCGGCCTGGATCGCCGGGCGCGAAGGTGATCGCTTCGGCGAGGCGCGCCATGACCCGCGCGCGCAGCGGGTCGGGGCGATCGCCGAGCGCCGCGACGCTGGCTTCGAGCAGCGCCACCAGGGGCTCGTCGACGAACCCGATCTGCATGCCCGAGTGCTTGCCGCCGGCGGCCAGCGCGGCGCGCGCCAGCAGCGGCGCCGCGCCGAGGCGGCGGGCGGTTTCCGCGATCTCGCGCGCCATGCGCTCCGCGGTCGCCGACTCGCCGGCGTTCCACAGCGCATCGGCCTGGGCGAGCTGGATCTCGCCGCGCTGCACCTCGTCGACCGGTGGCCGGGCGGCGAGCGCGGCGAGGGCGCGGCCGTACAGGTCGGCGCTCTCCTGGTAGGCGAGCCGGCGACCCGCCGCCGCGGCCGCGCGCAGGGCGAAGGGCAGGGCGCGCGCCGGATCGCCGGCGGCCTCGTAATGGTGCGCCAGGTCGGCGGCCCGCGCGTCGGCATCGCCGGCGGCCTCGACCTCGATGGCGCGCGCGACGGCGGCGTGCAACTGGCGGCGGCGGGCGCGCGTCAGGCCGGTGTAGAGCGTCTCGCGGAACAGGGCGTGGGTGAACCGATAGCGCGCCGCGGCGTCGGGGACTTCGGCGAGCAGCGCGAGCGCCACCGCTTCGTCGAGCACGCCCACCAGCGCGTCGGCGTCCAATCGGGTCACGGCGCCGAGCAGATCGGCGTCGAGCTCGCGGCCGATGACCGCCGCGGCCTGGAGCGCCTGGCTGGCGCGCGCGTCGAGCCGCGAGAGCCGCTGGCGGATCACCTCGCGGACGCCGAGCGGCACGGTCAGCTCGGGATCGGCCAGGGCGGCCGCCCACGGTCGATCGACGCACTGGCCCTGGAGATGGCGCACCGTCTCGGTGATGAAGAACGGGTTGCCCTCGGTCCGCTGATGGATGGCCGCGACCGCCGCCGGCGGCACCGCGCTGCCGGTCATCGAGACGATCAGCTTGCGCGAATCGTCGGGCGCCAGACCGTCGAGCGCCAGCCGCTCGAGGCGCTGCTGGCGATGGAGGTCGGCGAGCGCGGCGGCCAGGGGATGCGCGTCGCCGACCTCGGTCTCGCGGTAGGAGAGCAACACCACCAGCGATGCGGCGTCGGCATGGGCGACGACGTGCAACAGCAGGCGCAGGGTCGAGCGATCCGCCCAGTGCAGGTCCTCCAGCACGACCAGCAAGGGCCCCGGCTGCGCGGCGGCGGCGAGCAACCGGGAGACGGCGTTGAACATCTGGTAGCGCGTCGTCTCGGTGTCGGTGTCGCTCGGACCCACGACCTCGGGCAACCGTTCCGCCAGCTCGGGCAGCAGGCGTCCCAGCTCGACGGCGTCGCTGGCGAGCTGGGCGCGCAGGGTGTCGGGCGCGGTGTCGCGCACGTAGCGGCCCAACGCCTCGACGAACGGTTGGTACGGGATCAGCGGCTCGGCGCTGGCGCCGCCCAGCAGCACGCTGCCGCCGTCGTCGTAGACGACGCGCGCGAACTCGCGCGCCAGGCGCGTCTTGCCGATGCCGGCCTCGCCGCTGATCGCGATCACGCGCGGCCCGGCGACCCGCTGCGCCATCGCCCGGTCGAGCGCCGCCATCGCGACGTGCCGGCCGACGAACGCCGTCGTCTCCTCGACGGCGAACCAGGCCGGCAGCGCCAGCCGCGGCGCGCCGGCCGCGCGGCTGGCCCTCGACGCCCAACGCGCGAGGGCGGCGCGCACCGCCGTCGCGGCGGGGCGGGCCGACGGGTCGATGGCGAGCAGCGACGACACCAGCTCGCTCAACGCCGGCGGCACGTCCGGCCGCCGCTCCAGCACGGGTGGCGGGGTCTGACGCAGCTTGCGGCCGAGCAGGTCGTTCAGCGTCTCCGCCTCGAACGGCGGGGCGCCGACCAGCAGCTCGTACAGCAGGCTGCCGAGCCCGTAGAGATCGCAGCGCGCGTCCAGCACCCCGCCGCTGATCTGTTCGGGAGCCAGGTAGGCCGGGGTGCCGATCAGCTCACCGTCGGACCGCGGCATCAGCTCGGCGACGCGCGCCAGGCCGAAGTCGCCGAGGAAGACGTCGCCCTTGCCGTCGAGCAGCACGTTCGACGGCTTGACGTCGAGGTGGACGACGCCGCGCTGGTGCGCCGCCACCAGCGCCTCGCACAACTGCAGGCCGATCTGCACCACCCGCTCGACCGCGAGCGGCGCCGGGCCGCTGCGCGCCAGCTCCGAGGCGAGGTCGCCCCCGGCCATGAACTCGTTGATGATGAACGCCGCCGTCGGCGTGTCGATGACGTCGTAGACGGTGACCACGTGGCGGGTGCCGCCCACCCGGGCCATGATCCGGGCCTCGCGCAGGAGATCGTGGGTCAGCTCACCGAGCGCCGCAGTGTCGAACGCGGCCACCGCGACGTCGCGGTCGAGCACGGCGTCGCGGGCGAGGTAGACGCTCTTCTGGGCGCCGCGTCCGAGCAGGAGCAACGGCTGGAAGCGCGCCGGCAGGCTCTCGAGCAACGGCGGCGGCGAGGCGAGGAGACCGCCGGACGGCGTCGGGTCGCCCACGTGCGTCCGACAGCAGCGGCACGGCCCGCCCCCCTGACTGTTCGTGAACCCGCACGACGTGCAGGCGCGAAAGTCGATCGGCAGGCGCGCCGCCAGCGGCGCGCTGGCGGCGGTCTCTACCATCGCCCCGCGTCCGGATCGTCGTCCTGCCTACGTGTCATCGCGATCGCTCACTCGAACGCCCAGGAACCCTTATGACCGATGCGGCGGCGGTTCCCTATCAGGGATTTCCCTGATCGTCAGCCGGGCGAGGCGCCGCGCGCGCGCGCCACCGGCCGGCATCGCGATAACGGCCTCGAGGTGGCAGGACGCCGGCCGGCCGCGGCGGCGCGTGTCAGTCGGCGGCGGGCGCGATCTGGTGGCAGGGCGCCGCGGGGGCGCCGCGCAGGTGGGCGATGGCGCCGCTGGCCGCGAAGGTCCAGAGGGCGAAGGCGATGAGCATCGCGCCGGCGACGCGGCGCGGCGCGGCGGCGCGGGCGAGGCCGCCGACGCGGCCGGCGAGCAGGCCGGTGGCGACCATCGCCGGCAGCGTGCCGAGGCCGAACCCTGTCATCAGGAGCGCGCCCTGTCGCCAATCGCCGCTGGTCGCCGCCAGCGCCAGGGCGCTGTAGACGAGCCCGCAGGGCAGCCAGCCCCACAGCATGCCGAGCGCCAGCGCGCCAGGCAGCGAGCGCCCGGGGCGCAGGCGCGCCGCCAGCGGCGCGATGTGGCGCCAGACGCGCGCTCCCTGGCGCTCGAGGCGCGCCAGGCCCGACGACCAGCCGGCGAGGTAGAGGCCGAGCGCCAGCAGCAGCAACGCCGCCGCCGCGCGCAGCGCGATGACGCCGCTGTCGCCGAACAGCCGCGCCAGGGCGACGCCGAATCCGCCCGCGAGCGCGCCGGCGGTCGCGTAGCTGACGACGCGCCCGAGATTGTAGGCCACCTGGCGTGCCGCCGCCGGCGCGGCGCGGCGCGCGCCCGGCGCCAGCGCCAGCGCGCCGGCGATGCCGCCGCACATGGCGACGCAGTGGGCGCTGCCGAGCAGGCCCAGAGCGCCGCCGCCGAGCAGGCTGAGCGACCCGACGTCCGGGATCATGGCGGCGGTCCGGGTCGCCCCGCGTCGTCGTGGTCGAAGAGGATGCGCGTCGCGGGCGAGTCGAGATCGTCGAACTGCCCGTGCCGCACCGCCCAGAAGAAGGCGGCGATCGCCACCACGAGCAGCATCAGGGCGAGCGGAATGAGGACGAAGATGATGTTCATGCCGGCTGCTCCAGCGGGCGCGCGACGGCGGGCGCCAGCGGCGCCGGCGCGGGAGCGGCGCGGCGGGCGCCGAGGCGCAGGGCGTTCAGCACCACCACCAGCGAGCTCGCCGACATGCCGAGCGCCGCCCACAGCGGCGTCACCCAGCCGAGCGCCGCCAGCGGCAGCGCGACGGCGTTGTACGCCACCGCCCAGGCGAGGTTCTGGTGCAGCACCCGGCGGGCGCGCCGCGCCAGCGCCAGCGCCGCCGGCAGGACGCGCAGATCCTCGCGCAGCAGCACCGCGTCGGCGCGACTCATCGCCAGGTCGGTGCCGCCGCCCATCGCCACCGACACCTGCGCCGCGCCGAGCACCGGCGCGTCGTTGACGCCGTCGCCGACCATCACCACGACGGCGCCGGCCGCCTGCAGGGCGCGGACGTGCCGCAGCTTGTCCTCCGGCGACGCGCCGCGCACGGCGACGGCGATGCCGAGCCGCTCGGCGAGGCGGCTCACCGCCGGCGACGGATCGCCGCTCAACATCTGCACCGCCACGCCCTGGGCCCGTAGGGCGCGCACCGCGGCGGCCGCCTCGCGCCGCGGCGCGTCCTCGAGCGCGAACCACGCCACGGCGCCGCGGGCGTCGCCGAGCAGGATCCACATCGCCTCGTCGTCCGGCGGCGGCGCGCCCGCCCCGGCGGCGAGCTCCAGCACCCACTCCGGGTTGCCGATGCGATAGCGCGTCCCGTCCACCGCGCCTTCGACGCCGAGACCGGCGACGGCGACCGCATCGGCGACGGCGCCGTCCGCGTCGACGGCGGCGAAGGCGCGGGCGATCGGATGCCCCGAGCGGCTCTCCAGCGCGCCCGCCACGCGCCGCGCCGCGGCGGCGTCGCGGCCGGGCAGCGGCACCGTGCGCAGCAGGCGGAAGCGGCCCTCGGTGAGCGTGCCGGTCTTGTCGAACACCACGTGGGTCGCGGCGTGCAGCCCTTCGAGCACGTGCGGGCGGGTGATCAGCAGGCCGCGGCCGAGCAGGCCGCCGGTGGCGGCGGTGAGCGCCGCCGGCGTCGCCAATGACAGCGCGCACGGACAGCTCACCACCAGCACCGCCAGGGTGACCCACAGGGCCTGCTCGCGGTCGACCCGCCACCACGCCGCGACCACCGCCAGCGCCAGCAGCAGCACGCCGGGGACGAAGACCCGGGCGACGCGATCGGCGAGCCGGGCGACCGCCGGCTTCTCGGCGCCGGCGCGATCGACCAGGCGCTGGATGCCGGCGAGGACGCCGTCGGCGCCGGTGCGCTCGACCGTCACCTCGAGCGGGCTCTCGCCGTTCTGCGTGCCGCCGATGACCCGGTCGCCGGGCCGGCGGGCGCGCGGCCACTGCTCGCCGGTGAGCATCGCCTCGTCGACCCAGCCCTGGCCGCTGACGACGACGCCGTCCGCCGGCACCGTTTCGCCCGGGTTCACCAGCACGCGATCGCCGGGCCGCAGCTCGGCGGCGGCGACGATCTCGCTGCGCCCGTCCGCCAGCCGCGTCGCGTGCGCCGGCGGCCGCCGCAACGCCCCTTCGATCGCCGCCTGGGCGCGATGGCGGGCGCGCATCTCGAGGAAGCGCGCCAGCGACAGCAGGAACACGAACATGCAGACCGAGTCGAAGTACACCTCGCCGCGCCGCAGCGCCGTGGCGACCAGGCTGGCGACGAAGGCGATGGCGATCGCCAGCGCCACCGGCACGTCCATGCCGACGCGGCGGTTGCGCAGGTCGCGCCAGGCGCCGGCGAAGAAGGGCCGCGCCGCGTAGGCGACGATCGGCGCCGTGACCAGCGCGCTGACCAGGCGCAGGTAGTCGCGATAGGCGGGCGCGATGTCCTGCCAGGCGCCGGCATAGAGCCCGACCGCGAACATCATCACCTGCATGGCGCCGAGGCCGGCGAGCGCCAGGCGGCGCAGGGCGGCGCGGTACTCCTCGCGGCGCGCCGCCTCCTGGCGGTCGGGCCGGTACGGCTGGGCGCCGTAGCCGAGGCGATCGATGGCGGCGAGCAGCGTGCTCAGGCGCGTCTCGTCCTCGCGCCAGCACAGCTCGGCCCGCTCGCTGGCGAGGTTGACGTGCATCGCCAGCACCCCCGGCTGGCGCTCGAGATGGCGCTCGATCAGCCAGGCGCAGGCGGCGCAGCGCAGGCCACTGAGCGCCAGCGTGACGCGACGCCCGCCGGCGCCGTCCTCGCGCACCACGCCCCGCTGCAGCGCCGGCTGGTCGTAGCGCAGCAGCTCGCGGACGGCGTCCGCGGAATGCTCGGCGAGCGAGCCGCCCGGCGCCTGGCGATAGCGGTAGTAGTCGGCCAGCCCGGAGGCGACGATCAGCTCGGCGACGGCGGCGCAGCCGGGACAACACATGGCGCGCGCGGCGCCGTCGACGACGGCGTGGCAGTCGACCCCGGCGGGAATCGGCAGGCCGCAGTGGAAGCACCCGCCGGCGACGGGGGCCGCGTCGCCGGTCATGGCAACGGCGGCGGGGCGGGCGGACCGCCCGCGCTCCCGGCGCCCATCCGCGGCGGCGTCGGGGCGTCGAAATCGATGCGGGCGGCGAGGCGCCAGCCGCCGCCGGCGGGGGAGAGGACGGCGTTCCACGCCCCGTGCAGGGCCGTCGCCAGCGGCGCCCGGAAGGCGCCGTCGGCGAAGCGCAGGGTCAGGGTGCGATCGCGCGCCGCGTCGGTGGGGTGGGCGAGCAGCAGGGTGAGCTGGCTGCCGGGGTCGATGGCGTCGCCGCGCAGGTCGAGCGTCAGCTCCTGGCGCGCGGCGTCGTCGCGCAGCGTGGCGCCGAGGTGGCGCGCCGCGGCGGCGCGCTCGAGGGCGAAGTCGCGGTTGATGGCGAGCCCGGCGCGATAGTAGTCGTCGCGCACCAGCGAATCGGCGTGCCGCACCGCGACCACCAGCATGGCGATGCTGGCGACGACGCTGAGGCCCGGGACGGCGATCAGGAACCAGGGCCAGAACTGCCGGTACCACGGCGTTGGCGCCGGCGGACGGATGGCGATCACGTGTCCCATGCAGGCTCCTACTCGTGCTCGTGCCGGTCGTGCTCGTGCTCGCCGTGCTCGTCGTGATGCGGCGGGGCGGGGGCGAGGAAGCGGCTCTTCTCGCGCACCGCCAGGTCGGGAGCGTCGATGGCGCTGACCGTGAAGCGGACGTCCATCGACTGCCGCGCCAGCCCGGCGGGTGGCGCCTGCAGGCGCACCGGCACGTCGGCGATCTCGCCCGGCGGGATGCGCACGTCGTCCGGCGCCACGACGCTGAGGTGCTCGGGGCCGCTGGCGACGATCCAGTAGGCGTGCGGCTGCTGGTCGAGGTTCATGATCCTCAGCGTGTAGGTGTTCTCGACCAACCCGTCGTTGGTCATGCGGTAGAGGCGGGCGCGGTCGTGCAGCACGTCGACGCGCAGCGGCACGCGCTGGCTGAGGGCGTAGGCGAAGGTGCTGGCGATCAGCGCCAGGATCACGCCATAGGCGACGACGCGCGGGCGCAGGACGCGCAGGTGGCCGGTGCGCAGGCTGGTCTCGCTGGCGTAGCGGACCAGGCCTCTGGCGTAGCCCATCTCGTCCATGACGCTGTCGCAGGCGTCGATGCAGGCGGCGCAGCCGATGCACTCGTACTGGGTGCCCTTGCGGATGTCGATGCCGGTCGGGCAGACGTGCACGCACAGGCCGCAGTCGATGCAGTCGCCGAGCCCGGCGGCGCGCGCCTCGATGGCGCGGCCGCGGTGGCCGCGCGGCTCGCCGCGCGCCGCGTCGTAGAAGATGGTGAGCGTGTTGGTGTCGAACATCGCCCCCTGGAAGCGGGCGTAGGGGCAGGCGTACTTGCAGATCTGCTCGCGCATCCAGCCGGCGTCGAGATAGAGCGCGGCGGTGAAGAAGACGGCGAAGAAGACCTCCCAGCCGCTGAGCCCGCCGGCGAGGCGCGGCAGCAGGGCGCGGATGGGCGTGAAGTAGCCGATGAAGGTGAGCGCGACGACGCACGCCAGCAGCAGCCAGGCCGCGTGCTTGCCGGCCTTGCGCAGCACCTTCTCGGCGTTCCAGCGGCTGCGGTCGAGGCGGATGCGGTCGTTGCGGTCGCCTTCCACCAGCCACTCGATCCACATGAAGAACTTCGTCCACACCGTCTGCGGGCAGGCGTAGCCGCACCACAGGCGGCCGGCGATGGCGGTGAAGAAGAACAGGCTGAAGGCCGCGATCATCAGCATCCAGGAGAGGAAGATGAAGTCCTGCGGCCAGAAGGTGAGGGCGAACAGATAGAACTTGCGGCTCGGCAGGTCGAACCAGATCGCCTGCCGCCCCTGCCAGGTCAGCCACGGACCGGCGAGAAAGACGCCGGCGAGGATGAACAGCGCCACCATGCGGCGGCGCTGCCACGGCCCCTGGATCTCCTTCTGGTAGATGTGCTCGCGCTTGGCGTAGAGGGGGACCTCGCGAACGGCAGCCGGGCGCGCCGGGGGGTCCTCGGGGGCGCGCGGGGCGGTGGCGGTGGTCATGGCGGTGGATCCTCTCGCGCCCGCCCTCACCGCGCGTGGGACAGGCTGTAGACGTAGGCGGCGACCACGTGCACCTTCTGGGCGCCGAGGAGGTCGGCGTGCGCCGGCATCACGCTGTTGCGCCCCTTCCAGAGCCCCTCGGCGATCGTCGCCGAGTCGTTGCCGAAGAGCCAGACGTCGTCGGTGAGGTTGGGGGCGCCGAGGGCCTGGTTCCCCTTCCCCTCCGGACCGTGGCAGGCGATGCAGATGGTGTCGTACTTCGCCTTGCCGGCGGCGGCCTGGGCGGGATCGACCTTCATGCCGCTGAGGCTCTGCACGTAGGCGACCACCAGCGGCACGCCCTCCTCGCCGCCGATCGCGGGAGCGAACGGCGGCATGACGCCGTTGCGGCCGTTCATGATGGTGGTCTCGATGGTGTCGGGATCGCCGCCCCACAGCCAGTCGTTGTCGGTCAGGTTGGGGAAGCCGACGCCGCCGCGCGCGTCGGCGCCATGGCACTGGGCGCAGTTGTTGGCGAACAGCCGCTGCCCCATCTGCAGCGCCTTCGGATCCTCGATCAGCTCGGGGATCGGCTTCGCCGCGTAGGCGGCGTAGAGCGGCCCATACTGCGCGTCGGCCTGCGCCATCTCGGTGCGGAGCTGGCCGGACGAGGTCCAGCCGAGCAGGCCGGGGAAGTTGCCGAGCCCGGGATAGAGCACCAGGTAGACGAGCGAGAAGAGGATGGTGCCGACGAAGATCCACAGCCACCAGCGCGGCAGCGGCGTGTCGAGCTCCTGGATGCCGTCGTAGTCGTGGCCGAGGGTCTCCTGCGCCGCGCCGGCGACGCGCTTGCTCCGCGCCCACAGCAGCAGGCCGAAGCAGGCGAAGATGTTCGAGAGGGCGAGGACGATCACCCACACGCTGAATCCGGTGCTCATGAACGCCTCCGCTCGGGCGACGACGGGTCGGACGGCTTGTCGTCGTCCCCGAGGAACGGCAGCTCGGCCGATTCCTGCCAGCGCCGCTTCTGACCCGGGCTGAAGGCCCAGATGCACAGGCCGATGAACGCGACGAACAACACCACCGTCGCGATCGTACCCACCACGCTGCTGGCCATCGTCACGGCCTCCCCTTCAGCGCCAGGCCGAGCTGCTGCAGGTAGGCGATGAGCGCCTCCATCTCGGTATGGCCGTCGACGGCGGCCCTGGCGCCGTCGATCTGTTCATCGGTGTAGGGCACGCCGACGACGCGCAGGGCGCGCATCTTGTCGGCGGTGCGATCGGCGTCGACGGTGTTGGTCGCCAGCCACGGGAAGGCGGGCATGTTGGACTCCGGCACCAGATCGCGCGGGTTGAGGAGGTGGATGCGGTGCCACTCGTCGCTGTACCGGCCGCCGACGCGCGCCAGGTCCGGCCCGGTGCGCTTGGAGCCGAAGAGGAACGGGTGGTCGTAGACGGACTCGCCGGCGACCGAGTAGTGGCCGTAGCGCTCGACCTCGGCGCGCAGCGGCCGGATCATCTGCGTGTGGCAGACGTGACAGCCGTCGCGGATGTAGATGTCGCGCCCCTCGAGCGCCAGCGGCTCCAGCGGCCGCACCCCCTCGATCGGCTCGTTGACCTGCGTTCCCGCCAGCAACGGGACGATCTCGGCCAGCCCCGCGAAGCTGACGACGATGAAGATCAGGATCCCCATGATCCCGATGTTGCGTTCGACCAGTGGCTGTTCGACAGCGGCCATCATGCGTCTCCCCGCGCCGCCCTCAGGCGGCGCTCACCGCCGGCTCGACGCGCGGCGCGGGCGTCGTCTCGACCACGGCCGTGCCGGCGCGGATGGTGCGGATCATGTTGTAGGACATGACCAGCATGCCGATCAGGAAGATCGTGCCGCCGGCGAGGCGCCCGACGTAGTAGGGATAGGTCGCCTTGATCGACTCGATGAAGGTGTAGGTCAGCGTCCCGTCGTCGTTCACCGCGCGCCACATCAGCCCCTGCATCAGGCCGGCGATCCACATCGAGGCGATGTAGAGGACGATGCCGATGGTGGAGAGCCAGAAGTGGGTGTTGATCAGCGGCACGCTGTACATCTGCTTGCGGCCGTACAGGCGCGGCATCAGCGAGTAGAGGCAGCCCATGGTGATCAGGGCCACCCAGCCGAGGCTGCCGGAGTGGACGTGACCGATGGTCCAGTCGGTGTCGTGGCTGAGGGCGTTGACGGTCTTGATCGACATCATCGGCCCTTCGAACGTCGACATGCCGTAGAAGGACAGGGCGACGATCATGAAGCGCAGGATGGGGTCGGTGCGCAGCTTCTCCCAGGCGCCGGAGAGCGTCATGATGCCGTTGATCATGCCGCCCCACGACGGCGCCCAGAGGATGATCGAGAACACCATGCCCAGCGTCTGCGCCCAGTCGGGCAGCGCGCTGTAGTGCAGGTGGTGCGGCCCGGCCCACATGTAGATGCCGATCAGGGCCCAGAAGTGCACCACCGACAGGCGGTACGAGTAGATCGGCCGCTCCGCCTGCTTGGGCACGAAGTAGTACATCATCGCCAGGAAGCCGGCGGTGAGGAAGAAGCCGACCGCGTTGTGGCCGTACCACCACTGCACCATCGCGTCGGTGGCGCCGGAGAAGACCGAGTACGACTTCAGCGGCGCGACCGGGATCTCCAGGCTGTTGACGATGTGCAGCAGCGCGATGGTGATGATGAAGGCGCCGTAGAACCAGTTGGCGACGTAGATGTGCTGGACGCGCCGCTTGGCGATGGTGCCGAAGAACACCACCGCGAAGCACACCCAGACGACGGCGATCAGGATGTCGATCGGCCACTCGAGCTCGGCGTACTCCTTCGCCGTCGTGTACCCGAGCGGCAGGGTGATCGCCGCCGCGACGATGACCGCCTGCCAGCCCCAGAACGTGAACTCCGCCAGCCGCGGCAGGAACAGGGTGGCGGCGCAGGTGCGCTGCACGACGTAGTAGGCGGTGGCGAACAGCGCCGAACCGCCGAACGCGAAGATGACCGCGTTGGTGTGCAGCGGCCGGAGACGCGAATAGGTCAACCACGGAATGCCGGGATTGAGCTCCGGCCAGGTGAGCTGGGCGGCCAGGATCACTCCGACCAGCATCCCGACCACTCCCCAGACCAGGGCCATGATCGCGAACTGGCGCACCACCCGGTAGTCGTACGGCACCGGCACCACTCGCGCCTCACTCATCATTTGCCTCCCGTTTCCCGGCGGCCGCCATCTCGGGTCGGCCGCCACTATCAGCAGGGACTCGCGTGGGAGGGAGCAGACAACGTGCCCAGCTAATGGAGGACCGCTCTGACTGAACAGCGGCGCGCGCTGTCGCGGCTCTGGGAAGCCCGCCGCGAACATTCCCAGGACTGGGAGCGAGCCCCTCCGAGTGTTCCGCTCCTGGCCCGATCTCGGGCGCCGGTGGGAGACCAAACGAGGATCGACGGAGAAACGGCGGCCGGTTGACCGAACACAGGCCGATTCGGTATCGCAGCGCACCGATGTCGACGCGGCGCTGTGGGCAAGGCGCGCTGGTGTCTCTCGTGTTCCTGCTGGCCGCGGGTGCGCACGCGGGGGTCGCGGGCAATCTGCAATCGATGCCACCGCTTGCGGGTGGACGGGCGGCCGGGGCGGGCGAGCAAGCGGATGCGTGCGAGGTGCTGAACGCGGCGGAGTGTCTGCTCCCGTACCCGTCGTCGCATTTCCTCGAGCCCGCCGACACGCCGACCGGGTACCGGCTCGCCCTGCCCGCCGCCGGCATGCCGCTGCAGAATGGCGTCCCCCTGTCGCCGGAGCCGTACCGGGATGTCGACGGTTTCAGCCCGACCGTGCAGATAGTCATGCACTTTCCCGGTGGGGTCGATCCGGCGAGGTCGAACGCCGCGCGGCTGCTCGAGGCGACTCGCACCCTCGATCAGCGCTCGCTCGAGGTCGACAGCCCGACGGTGCTGCTGGACGCCGACACCGGCGAACGAATCCTCCACTTCATCGAGCCCGACGCGCGCGCCGCCGATCCGGCCCGCCAGGTGCTCTTCCTGCGCCCGGCGCGCAGCCTGACGCCTGGCCACCACTACATCGTCGCGGCGCGCCGGCTGCGCCATGCCGACGGCAGCGCGGTCACGGCGGAAGCGCCGTTCGCGGCGCTGCGCGATGGCCAGCCGACCGACGCGCCGGCGATCGAATCGCGCCGCCCCGCCTTCGAGACCCTGTTCGCGCGCTTGGCCGATGCGGGCGTGGCGCGCGACGACCTCGTCCTCGCCTTCGATTTCGTCGTGCAGAGCGATCGGAGCCTCGCCCACTCGATGCTGGCCATGCGCGACCAGTCCTTCGCCTGGCTGGCGGACGCGCTGGCGCGGGGCGAGCAGACCTTCACCGTCGATCAGATCACCGAGAACGACTGCGCGCGGCCGTCGAGCTTCGTCTGGCGGCAGATCCAGGGCACCTATCAGGTGCCGCTCTTCCTCACCCACGATCCAGCCGCCGAACCCGACGCGGTCGGCTATCTCACCCGCGACGCCGCTGGCGAGCCCGTGGCCAGCGGCTTCACGCACCCGACCTATACCATCGCGATCCCGTGCGCCGCGCTGACGGCGCTGGTGGGCGATTGCGACGGCGACCGGCGCGTCACCGTGCCGGAGCTGGTGACGGGCGTCGGCCTCGCCCTCGGCACCGCGGCGGCGGAGTGTCCCGCCTTCGACGTCGACGCCAGCGGCTCGGTCACCGTCGATGAGGTGCTGCGCGGCGTCCACGACAGCCTGTACGGCGGCGGCCGGCCACTCGCTCCGGCGGTGCTCGGCCACGGCCTCTTCATGACCGGCGGCGAGATCGTCCCCCTGGTCACCGCCGCGGTCGGTCCCCTCACCGCCCTACACGGCCTCGAGCCGATCGAGCTGATCGCCGGCGCCACGGATTGGAGCGGCTTGTCGCAACGCGACCTCCCCTTCCTCGCCACGGTCATGACGCAGCTCGACTCGATCGCCGCGCTGCCCGACCGGCTGCGCCAGGGCCAGCTCAACGCCCTGGTGCTCGGCCGCATGCTGAAGGACGCGGCGTTCAACCGCGACCCGAGGTTCCAGACGCCGTCGGGTGTCGGCGTGCTCGCCGGACCGGACGCCGACATGTACTACTACGGCATCAGCCTCGGCGGCATCATGGGGCTGATGCACGCGGCGCTGTCGCCCGACGTCGCCGCCGCCGCGATCGACGAGGGATCGATCAATTTCTCGCTGCTCCTGCAGCGCTCCACCGACGCATCGCTCTTCGACGCCGCCTTCGCGTACTCGGGCATCACCGACCCGATGCAGCAGGCGCTCACCATCGGCCTGATGCACGAGCTCTGGGTGCGCGGCGAGTCGGCCGGGTACGCGACCCACATCACCCGCGACCTGCTGCCGGGCACGGCGCCGAAGCGCATCCTGATGACGGCCGCCTGGCTGGACCAGCAGGTGACCAACCACGGCACCGAGATCACGGTGCGCACCCTGGGCCTCCCGAACCTCGTGCCCGGTTCGCTGGTGTCCGACCTGCCGCAGATCGAGGACCGCCCCGGTCCGCTCGAGTCCGCCTACGTGATGTACGATACGGGCTCCTTCCAGCTCTCCATGCCGGGACCGTTCATTCCGCCGCTCGCCAATCTCATCCCGGCGTCGAACCGCTGCGATCCGCACGGCGAGCGCCGCCCGTCGATCCCTGCCTCGCTCGCCCAGGTGGGCGCCTTCCTCAGGCCGCACGGCGCGGTGGAGAACTTCTGCGACGGGACGTGTGATGCCGGCACGGCCTTCGAGTTTCCCCTCGGGCTGGCGCAACGCTGCGATCCGTTCCGCTGACCGCTCCCTTCCCCCGCACGCCCCCCGGCGCGACGACGCAAGGCGCCGGGTTCAGGGAAGCGCGGCCCACTGATCCCAGGTCACCGCGTCGATGAAGACAGGCGCGCCGTCTCCGTTCGGCTTGTAGATGACGGCACCCGCCATCGACAGCGAGCTGAGCGGCGGGCAGGTGTTGCCGGCGTGGCCGATGAGCGCCGTGTTGGTGCCCGGGGGTGGCGGTTCCATCAGCAGCGTGAAGGTGTCGGCGCAGCGATTGGCCTCGTCGTGGACGAAGTACGTGAGCGCCTCCCGGGTCTCGATCGGCGGCCCGAAGTCCATGAGCTCGGCGGTCTGGCGGGCGCGGCAGAATTCGCTCGACAGGACGCGGCCGACCGGGATGCCGCGCTCGGCGAAGGCGGCGCCGATCGCCGTCGCCTCGCCGCGGCCGGTGTCGGAGAGCTGTCGTGCGGTCGCGGTCACGGCGACCATCGTGCAGGTGGCGTCGCAGCTCTTCCACCAATCGGGGAACAGGGTGGTGGCGGCGGGGCCGTAGTCGGTGCGATCCTGGCACGTGAAGGCGCTGGCGTGGCGCCAGAAGATGACGTAGCCGCCGGCGCGCAGGACCTCGACGATGGTCGGACTGAGCATCGCGGTGGCCGGCTCGCCGAGGCAGTCGCCGAGCGGCGTGCACGGAAACACCGCATAGTGGTAGACGCGCGCATGCCCCTCCGTGGTCGGCAGCAGATCGGCCAGCGGATGGGTGGCGATCGCGGCACTACCGAAGAAGACGGGGGTCGCGTCCGGATCCTCCGGTCCGCCCACCGGCGCATTGAGGCGGCGCAGCACCAGGGCCTGCGTGTAGGCGCCGGCGGGATCGGGATTGGTCCATGCCATGCGCACCGTATCGCCGTCGATGACCGCGCTGAGATCGCTGACGGCGATCGAGGGCGTTGGCGTCGCGGTGGCTGACGGTGTCGCAGTCTCGCTCGCCGTCGGCGTCGCGGTGTCGGTGGGCGCGAGCGTCGCCGTCGGCACCGCGCTGTCGGTCGGCGTCGCGCTCGGCGCCGGCGTCGCGCTGTCGGCCGCCGTCGCGGTGGCGCTCGCCGTCGCTGTCGCCGCGTCGGTGGGCGCGAGCGTCGCCGTCGGCACCGCGCTGTCGGTCGGCGTCGCGCTCGGTGTCGGCGTCGCGCTGTCGGCCGCCGTCGCGGTGGCGCTCGCCGTCGCTGTCGCCGTGTCGGTGGGCGCGACCGTCGCCGTCGGCACCGCGCTGTCGGTCGGCGTCGTGCTCGGCGCCGGCGTCGCGCTGTCGGCCGCCGTCGCGGTGGCGCTCGCCGTCGGCATCGCCGTGTCGGTTGGCGCGACCGTCGCCGTCGGCGTCGCGCTGTGAGTCGGCACTGCGCTGTGAGTCGGCGTCGCGCTGTCGGCCGCCGTCGCGGTGGCGCTCGCCGTCGGTGTCGCCGTATCGGTCGGTTCGACCGTCGCCGTCGGCACTGCGCTGTCGGTCGGCGTCGCGCTCGGCGACGGCGTCGCGCTGTCGAGCGCCGTCGCCGCGACGGTAGCGGTGAGCGTCGGAGGCGCCGTCGCCGCCATCGTCGCGGACGGCGGTATGGTCGCGGAGCAGCCGCCGATCGCCGCGGCGACGGCGGCCAGCAGCTCGTCGACGGTCACCTGGCCGTCGCCGTTGCGATCGAACGCTGAACAACTCTCCGGCGCCTGCTGGCCGAGGGCGATGTTCACGCCGCGCACCAGCTCATCGACGGTCACCCGCTGATCGCCGTCGCAGTCGCCGGCGCAGGTGGCGAGCCCGGCGAGGGCCGGCGTCGACGCGGCGAGCACGACGACGAAGGCGTGGACGACGGACTGCCGCAGAAACCCCATGATCGGACGACCCCCCAACTCGCGTGCGCCGCGTGCGTGTATCAGACCGCCGCCGGCGCGGAAATGGAAGCCCGCGGGCGTGGCCACGCGGCCGCCGCCGCGTCTATGCCAACTCGGCGGCGATCTCGCGGGCGACGAAGTCGATCTGCGCCAGATCCGTCGGGTCGGGCAGCACCAGGATGAAGAGCGTGACGCCGCGGCGCACGTAGTCGCGCAGGCGGGGCACGACGATGTCGGGGGTCCCCTGCACGAGCTGGTCGTCGTAGGCGAAGGTGCCGCCGCGCCGGCGCGCCGCTTCGAGCTGATCGCGCACCTCCTTCTCGCGCCGCGCCGTCACCAGCGGCACCATCAGCGACTGGTCGAGGCTGGCCGGATCGCGGCCGATGGCGGCGCAGTGGGCGTGCAGCACGGCGCGCTTGTGCTCGTAGGCCGGGAGCGGGATCGGGAAGTAGTTCCAGATGTCCGCGTGGCGCGCCACGGCGCGCAGCAGCAGCTTCTCGCCGCCGCCGCCGATGGTGATCGGTGGGTGCGGGCGCTGCAGCGGACGCGGCCGGCACTTCGCCGCCGCGATCCGGTGGTGCGCGCCGGCGACGGTCGTCGGTTCGCCGCTCCACAGGCCGCGGATGATGGTCAGCCCCTCCTCCATGCGGGCGATGCGCACCGCGGCCGGCGGGAACTCGTAGCCGTAGGCGCGAGTCTCCGACTCGTGCCAGCCGGCGCCGTAGCCGAGCTCGAGGCGGCCGCCCGACAGCACGTCGAGCGACGCCGCCATCTTCGCGGTCAGCGCCGGGTTGCGGTAGCCGTCGCAGAGCACCAGCGAGCCGAGGCGGATGCGCTCCGTCCACCCGGCCAGCAGGCCGAGCAGCGTGAAGGCCTCCAGCACCTCGGGCTGCTCCGGCGAGGGGTAGTCGTCGAGATGGTCGTAGACCCAGAGGGAGTGCAGGCCGACGCGCTCGGCGGCGTGGGCGATGGCGCGCAGGGTCGCCGGCGCGGCGTCGCCCTGCGGCACGAACAACCCGAAGCGGACGGGAGGGGTCATGCGCAGGTCCTACACCGCGTCCACCCCTCTCGCCACGCCCCCGGACACTCGATAGGGTCCGGGTGATGCCGACGCCGCAGGAGATCCTCGAGGACCTGAAGCAGGTCAAATACCCCGGGTACTCGCGCGACATCGTCTCGTTCGGCATCGTGCGCGACATCGAGATCGGCAGCGCCGGCGTCACCGTCACCCTCGCCATCGGCAACGCCAAGGCCGACGCGGTGGACGAGATCTCGCGCGCGGTGCGCGACCGGGTGCGGGCGATGACGGGCAGCGGCGCCATCGAGATCGTCATCCAGGAGCCGGAGAAGCCGAAGCCGGCGGCGCCGGCGCGCGCCCCGGGGATTCCCGGCGTGGCGCAGGTCATCGCGGTGGCCAGCGGCAAGGGTGGCGTCGGCAAGTCGACGGTGGCGGTCAATCTCGCGCTCGCCCTCCGGACGCTGGGCAAGCGGGTGGGCCTGCTCGACGCCGACGTGTACGGCCCGAGCGTGCCGCTGATGCTCGGCCTCGACGAGCGGCCGCGCAGCAGCGAGCGCGAGCGCATCGTGCCGCTCGAACGGCACGGGCTGAAGGCGATCTCGCTCGGCTCGTTCATCCAGCCGGGACAGCCGGTGATCTGGCGTGGGCCGATGATCACCAAGCTGCTGACGCAGTTTCTCTACGAGGTCGAATGGGGCGAGCTCGACGTGCTGGTGCTCGACCTGCCGCCCGGCACCGGCGACGCCCAGTTGACGATCACGCAGCAGGCGCCGCTGGCGGGCGGGGTGATCGTCACCACGCCGCAGGACGTCGCCCTGCTCGACGTCCAACGCGGCATCGCCATGTTCGCCCAGGTGAACGCGCCGGTGCTCGGGGTGGTGGAGAACATGAGCTACCATGTGTGTGGCGGCTGCGGCGCGCGGGCCGAGATCTTCGGTCACGGCGGCGGCCGGCGCATGGCCGAGACGCTGCACATCCCCTTCCTCGGCGAGATCCCGCTGGTGCGGCTCATTCGCGAGGGCATGGACCGCGGCGCCCCGGTGGTCGTCGACGCCCCGTCGAGCCCGGAGGCCGAGGCGTTCGTCACCATCGCCCGCGGCGTCCTCGAGCAGCTCGCGGCGCGCGGCGCGACCCGACTGCCGACGGTGCACTGAAGCCGGCGCCGCGGCCACCGCCCGACCGGCGTCTCAGCGGACGCGGATCAGCATCTGCCGCGGCGCGCCGAGGTTGCCCTGCACGTCGCGCACCCGGGCGGTGACCAGCGTGTCGCCGCGGGGGAAGGTCAGCGCCTGGCCGACGAAGCCGCAGAACTGGATCGTCGCGTCGCTGCTGGCGCAGCCGAAGATGCCATCATCGCCGAGGACGCAGGCGGTGCTGTCGCCGCACTGACGGCCCACCTTGTTGCCGCCGCCGTCGATGAAGCGGCAGCCGAGGTCGTTGAGCCGGTCGGTGTTCGCCGCCGTGTCGGCGAAGCTCGGCGGGTTGATCGCCGGCACGCCGCCGAGGTTCGGCGGCGCGTCGTCGCAGACGAAGGTGCTGCCATTGCCGAGCGGCCGCGTCACCTGGATCTGCAGGTCGGGCGAGCCGCCGTCGAGGTAGGTGGAGCCGCCGACGCGGGCGCGCGACGGGCCGGGCTTGGCCTCGATGACCAGCGAGAAGGCGAAGCCGAACGCCGGCTGGTAGACCGTCACGCCGTTCTCCACCCCGGCCGGCTGCATGCGGATGTCGTCGGCGCGGGTGAGGCCGAAGAAGGTGATCTCCGGTCCGCGGGCGTTGCTGGTCGGGGTCGGCGTCGGCGAGATCGTGCGGGTGCGGGTGACGGTCGCCGTCGCCGGCGGCGGCGGCGTGATGGTGGCGCTCCGCGTCGGAGTGCCGGTGCGGGTCGGGGTGCCGTTCGGCGTCGTGGTGCGGGTCCGCGTCGGCGTCGGCGCGGTCGCGGTGCGGGTCGGCGTCGCCGCGCCGCTGGCGGTGCGGGTGGCGGTCGCGCCGCCGCTGGCGGTGCGGGTGGCGGTGGCAGTGGCGGTGGCCGACGGACCGGTGCGGGTGCGGGTCGGCGTCGCGGCGGTGGTCGGCGTGCTGGTGGCGCCGGCGGTGGTGGTGCGGGTGCGGGTGGCGGTGAGCGCTGGCGTCGGCGTCACCGAACGGGTGGCGGTGAACGAGGGCACCGGGGTCGCGGTGGTGGTGCGGGTTGGCGTCGCGCTGCGGGTGCGGGTGCGGGTGAGGGTCGCCGTCGGCGTGCTGCTGGCGGTGCGGGTGACGCTGGCGGTGGCGGTGGGCGACGGGGTGTCGGTCGCGGTCGGCGTGGCGGTGGGCGGCACCGGCGTGAAGGTTGGCGGGAAGGGTCCGCTCTCCACCCGCAGCATCACCTTCTGCACCGGCCCGACGAGGCGGGACTGGTCGCGGAGCTGGACGGCGAGCAGCGTGTCGCCGCTCGGGAAGGCCATGCCCGAGGTGACGGCGAGGCAGAACTGGGCGCGGGTGGCGCTCGTCACGAAGCCGAGCTGGCCGAAGGCGTTCTGGGTGCAGGCCGCATTGGGGCGGGTCGCGACATCGAAGCGACACGACAGATCGTTGATGCTGTCGGCGAGCGGCTGGGTGAGCGGCGAGAAGTCGAGCGAGGGATTGGCGGGGACGCCGAACTCGTCGCAGATCTCGCGGCTGCCGTTGCCGAGTTGGCGGTCGGCGATGACCTGCAGATCGGGCCGGTGTCTGGGATCACCGGCGACCGCGTCGACGACGCTGAGGCCGATCGGCGCGCCGCTCGGCGGCGTGCCGCCCTCGACGACGACGAGGAATCCGAAGCCGGCGTTGCGGAAGTAGACCGGCGTGCCGTCGGGCAGCGTGCCCAGCAAGGGGGCGGGACGGCCGTCCGGGCTGGCGATGCCGATGAACGTCACCGCCGGACCGCGCGCGAAGGCGATCAGGTCGGCGGCGTTGGGCACCCCGTCGCGATTGACGTCGGCGGACTGGCAGGTGCTGCGCGTCGGGGCGAACAGCAGGCGGACCAGGCTGGCGCGGTCGCGTTCGTCGACCACACCGTCGCAGTTCGCATCGCGAAATGGCTGCGCCGCGGCGGGCGCCGCCAGGGCGAGCAGGAGGAGCGAGAGCGACCGGAGCAGGCGCGACATCATGGCTTGGCGTCCGCTCGCCAAGATGCGCCGCCTCGACGCTTTATGGAACCGGCGCCGCGCGGCCGGCGCCGCGCGGCGCGATGTCACTCCGAGAGGTCGGAATCGACCGTGATGTCGATCTCGTCCGAACCGGTGCCGCCGTCCGGCGCGGTGACCGTCACGGTCGCGACGTAGTCGCCCGCCTTGGCATAGGTGTGGACCGGCTTCGGATCGTTGCCGCCCTTGGTGCCGTCACCGAAATCCCAACTGTAGGTCACCGGCTGACCGGTGCAGTCGATCTCGGTGATGAAGTTGACGGTGAGCGGCGGGGCGCCGAAATCCGGCTCGGCATCGACGATGACGAAGCAGTCGACCTCCGAGTCGGCGCCGCCGGGCGCGGCGGCCTTCGGCTCCTCGCCCGGCTCGGCGGCCGCCGGGGCCGGCGCCGCGGCGGTGGCCGCGGGCTGGGCCGGGGCGGAGGGCGCCTTGTTGTCATTGCACCCGCCGCAGCCGCTGACGGCCGTGGCGAATGCGACGAGGACGAGTGAGCGCGGAAGTCTGATCATGGACGTCGCCTCGCTGGGGTTGCGGTGGGCACCGGGGTCGCCGCCTTCTTGGCCGGCGACGGGAGCGGCTGGTAGCGGAGGACGAAGCGGCTCACCGGCCCGGGGTTGCCGTCGGTATCGCGCAGGCGGACGCTCACCAGCGTGTCGCCTTGGGGAAACTGCCAGGAGCGCGCCACCACCATGCAGAACTGCACCTTCGAATCCTTCCGCAGGAACTCGAAGTCGCCGTACTGGTTCACGGTGCAGGAGGCGTTCGACTCGATGAAGGTCTCGAAGCGGCAGGAGAGGTCGTTGATCGCGGCGCTCACCTTCGGCGTCTCCGCGAAGCTCGGCGGGTCGATGCCGGGCACGCCGCCGATGTTCGGCCGGCGCGCATCGCACACGGCGAGGCTGCCGTCGCCGAGCGCCCGCGTCACCTCGATCTCCAGGTCCGGTCGCTGGCTCGGATCGTCGGGGCTGTAGCGGTAGATGCTGCGCCCGTTCTCGACCTTGTTGATGCCCGGCCTGCCCTCGATGACGATCATGAAGCCGGAGCCGACGGGATGGCGATAGATCGGCGTGCCGTCGGCCGTCTTGCCGTCGGCCTCGACGCCGCGCCCGTCGGCGCGGGCGATGCCGGCGTAGGTGACCACCGGCCCGATGTCCTTGCCCGATCTCTTCGCCGCGGCGGCGGCCTTCTCGTCGGCGACCGGGCGCACCGCCAGGGTGGGCGGCGCGCCCTCGCTGCCGGCGAGCGGCGTCGGCGTGTACATGCCGACGACGCGCTGCGCCGGCGCCTCGGCCGCGGGTGGCGGCGTGTTCGACGACTCCTGGGTGCTGCACGCAAGCGCGCCCAGCAAGACCGCCCCCACCGCCGCAGCAGCCCTACGCATCGCTACCTCCGCTTTTTTCAACGCTGATCCGTGGCGAACAATCTTGGGTTTGTATCGGCGGGTCTGGGGGGAGTCAAGTTTTCGCCCAGCGCGCGGCGCGCCTGTCCGCCGTCAGAGTTGCCGCCGCCGTCGCGCTCCTGTATCCGCTTGGGTGATGGGTCCTTTCCGCGCTGCTGCCGTCGGCGCGCTGGCCGTGCTCGCGTTGGCCGGCTGCGCGTCCCACAAGGCCTCGAGGGATCTCGCCGGCGAGCCCTCGGCGCTCCCCGCGGCGCTGGGCGAGAACATCCCGCTCGACGTGCGCGAGTTCGACGTGGTCAGCGGCGAGGGCGGCTTCCGCGGCGTCTTCCTCAAGCTGTCGCGCCTGCCGACCGGCGTCACCCACAGCAGCGAGGCGGCGCCGCCGCGCATCGTGCTCAACATCGCCGGCCCGACCGGCAGCGCCACCGCGCCCGAGAGCTATCCGAGCGGCGACGACCTGATCACCCAGGTGCAGCTCGCCCGCCAGACGGGGATGCTGCAGGTCGTGCTCGACATCGCCGGCGACGACGTGCCCGAGTACGAAGTGTTCCCGATGGCCGACTGGGTGATGGTACGCGTCAAGCCCGCGGGCGCGCGCCGCCCCTGGGCGCACCGCGCCAGTTGACGCGCGGCGCGAGCGGAACCATGACCTCCGGACACCGGGACCGCGCGTTGAAAGTCTCCCCCGCCTCCCGCACGTGAACCCCATGCGTCGCCACATCCCCCCTCCGCTGGCCGCTGCCCTCGCCGTCGTCGTCCTGCTGCTCGCCGCGCCGGCGCCGGCGCAGATCTCCGCCGATCAGGTGAAGCAGCGGTACGACAAGCAGACCAAGGGCGCCGGCGTCGAGGAGTGGGCGCGCAAGATGAACAGCGACGACCCGCTCGAACGCCTGGAGGGCGTGCGCTCGCTCGCCGATTCGACCGACCCCGCGGCGGTCCCCTACCTCGTGCAGGCGCTCGGCGATTCCGACATGCGGGTGAAGGCGAAAGCGATCGACGCCTGCGGCACCGCCCGCGCCGCCGACGCGACGCCGGTGCTGGTGCAGATGCTCTTCCTGCGCGGCACCAGCCCGGAGGTCCAGCAGCGCATCCTCGCCGCCCTCGGCAAGATCGGCGACCAGCGCGCCGCCGTGTCCATCGTCGAGTTCCTCGGCCGCGACACCGACCACGCCACCCGCGGCACCGCCATCTTCGCGCTCGGCGACATCGCCGACCCGAGCACGCTCGAGTTCCTCGACAAGCTCGCCGGCGAGGAGGCACACCCGACCCTCAAGCGCCTGGCGCGCGAGGCGGCCGCCAAGGTCCGCTATCAACAGACCGTCAAGAACACGGAAGCCAAGCAGCCGCTCGACAGCTTCCTGCGCCAGGACCAGCCGCCGCCGTAACCCGACCGCACCGCCCACCCGCACGGCCTCGTGGTGGAATTGGCAGACACGGCAGACTCAAAATCTGCTGTCCGCAAGGGCGTGGGAGTTCGAGTCTCCCCGAGGCCATTCAGATGATGAGGCCGTTGGCGTCGTAGTGCGGGCCGGGCGCGCCGGCGCCGGGTCGAGACGCCGGACACTCGGCGGACAAAATCCGCAGGCCGTGCGGCCGTTCGCGTTGCACGGTGCCGCGCGCCCTCTCTCCCGCTCAGAACCTCGATCACGGTAGAGGTAGGCGCCGGTCGCCGCAGGCACCACCTTGCCGCCTCCCGCGGACGCGGGTAGCTTCCGATCGTCCGCGTGGAGGTCGCTTGCCGCGCCGTTGGTCGTCCGTTGGCGTCGTCGCCGTCGCACTCGCTCTGGCAGCCCTCGCGCGCGCGCAGGCGCCGGACGGCACGTCCACTCCGGCAACGGGAAAGGAGCCCCAGGTGAGCTTCAAGAAGCCGAACGCCGAGGAGCTGAAGCAGACGCTCACCCCCGAGCAGTACCGGGTGACGCAGGAGTGCGGCACCGAGCCGCCGTTCCACAACGCCTACTGGGACAACCACGAGCCCGGCATCTACGTCGACGTGGTCACCGGCGAGCCGCTGTTCTCCTCGCGCGACAAGTTCGATTCCGGCTCCGGTTGGCCCAGCTTCACCAAGCCGCTCGAGCCCAACGTCGTCGAGACCAGCGACCGCTCGCACGGCATGGTGCGCGTCGAGGTGCGCAGCAAGCACGGCGACTCGCACCTCGGGCACGTGTTCGACGACGGCCCGCGGGATGCCGGCGGCCGGCGCTACTGCATCAACTCGGCGTCGTTGCGCTTCATCCCGGCGTCGAAGCTGGCCGAGGAGGGCTACGGCCAGTACGCGGCGCAGTTCGCCGCCGCGCCGGGCGCGGCGACGACGCCGGCGGCGAGCGAGCAAAGCGCGCACCGGGAGGTGGCGATCCTCGCCGGCGGCTGCTTCTGGGGCATGGAGGACATCCTGCGCAAGATCCCCGGCGTGCTGGAGACGGAGGTCGGCTACACCGGCGGCTGGCTCGAGCACCCGACGTACGAGGACACCCACGACTCGAAGTCCGGCCACGCCGAAGCGGTGAAGGTCACGTTCGACCCCGCGGTGCTGTCGTACGAGACGCTGCTCGAGCAGTGGTTCTTCCGCATGCACGACCCGACGACGCTCAACCGCCAGGGCAACGACGTCGGCACCCAGTACCGCTCGGCCATCTTCTACACCTCGGAGGCGCAACGGCAGACGGCCGAGGCGGTCAAGCAGCGCGTCGACGCCTCGGGCAAGTGGAAGAACCCGGTCGTCACCGAGATCGTCGCCGCGTCGGCGTGGTGGCCCGCCGAGGGCTACCACCAGGACTACCTGCAGAAGCACCCCAACGGGTACACCTGCCACTACCTGCGGCCCTGACCGCATCGCCTCCCGCTCGCGGAGGCGTGCCGACGATCATCCAGACGCCGCGCGTCCAGACGCCGCGCGTCCGGGCGCGCCCGCGCGCCTCCCCGCTGGACCGTTGAAGGTCGAGCGGGCGCGACGAACCCCCGGCGGGCGGAAGGCTTCCGCGCCTACCGTACCGGCGGCGCGGCGATCGTCGCCATGGCCGGGGACCGCGACGCCACCGTCCCACTGACCAACGCCAATCCGCGCCGTCCGGCACCCGAACGCCCGCGGACGAGACGGCGCGAGGGCGGCGGAACCGCCACGCACCCCGCTCCTGCGCCAGGCGCGCAGGAGCGGGGTCGCATCTGCCGTCAGCGCTTCGCCTTGAATTGCGCCGCCTCGTTCTTCTTCTCGTCGGCGGCGGTGAACGTGCTCTCCAGACACAGCGACGAGCCGTTCTTCTTCATCTGGACCGTTACCGGATACGCCAGCGGCAGCGCCGGGTCGGGCAGCGCCGCTCCCTTGCCCTTGGCCAGCGCCTTCGACTTGCCCGCGACCCCGCCCTTCAACAGCACCAACGACAGCCCGTCGGGGCTGCTGCCCTTGAACTTGTACCCCTTGGCTCCGACCGCGCTCCACCCCGCGCCGGGCGGGATCGCCGCATCGGCGACCAGCGCGCTCGTCGTGCCGGCATAGACGCAGAGCGCGTACCCGGCGCTGCCGGTTGGATCGGCGAGATCCATCTGCGCCAGCGCCGCGCCCTTGATCCACTTCCACAGCAGCTTGTCCTTGCCGTCGTCGCTCGCGTTCTTGATCAGCACGATCGCCTTCTGCGCCGTGAGGCAGCCGCTGGCGGGCGCCTCGTCGTTGACGCAACCGGCCAGTGGATCGCAGGAGTCGGCGGTGCAGCCGTCGCCGTCGTCGCAATCGAGCGGATCGGCGCCGACGCAACTGCCGCCCTGGCAGGTATCGGTCTGCGTGCAGGTGTCGTCGTCGTCGCAGCCGGTGCCGTCGACCTGTTTCAGGTCGCCCGGACACGCGGCGCTGCTCCCCGTGCAGCTTTCGGCGACGTCGCACTGATCGATGGCGGCCCGGCACGGCGTCCCCATCGCCACGAAACCGTCCGCCGGGCAGGCGGCATCCGACCCGGAGCAGAATTCGGCGAGGTCGCACGCCTCGCCAGGGCTCGCGGCACGGCATTCGACGGTCGCCGGCTGGAACGCGTCCGCGGGGCAGGCCGCGCTCGCGCCATCGCAGCTCTCCGCGACGTCGCACACGCCGGCCGCGGCGCGGCACTCGCCGCCGGATGCGAACTGATCCGCCGGGCAGTTCGGGCCACTACCGTCACAGCTCTCGGCGAGGTCGCAGACGTCGGCAACCGGCCGGCAGACGCCGCTGCTGGCGAACCCGTCGCCGGGGCAGGTGTCGCTGACCCCGTCGCACGACTCGGCGACGTCGCACACGCCGGCCGCGCCGCGGCACACCGCGCTGCTCTTGCCGTCCGCCGGGCAGGTCGCCGACGACCCGGTGCAGGTCTCCGCCACATCGCAGGCGCCGACCGCGGCGCGGCAGACGACCGCGCTCGACTCGTACTGGCAGCTCGCCGAGCAGCAGTCGCCGTTCAGCGTGTTGCCGTCGTCGCACTGCTCGCCCGCGTTCACCACGCCATTGCCGCACTGGCCCCGGAAGAGCATCACCCGGTTCATGTTGCGACCGCTGACCAGCAGCCCGCCGCTGGCCGTGAAGGCGAGGTTGTAGACGTACTGCATCGACTGCGCGGAGACGCCGCCGTTGAACGGCACGTTGCTCGTGAAGTTCGGTTGCCCGAGCACCGTCGTCGCCGCGGCACCATTCGTCACGGGAATCGCCGGAAAGAGGAGGACGCGGTGATTGAGATACTCTCCGATAGCCAACTCGCCGCTGGCGCTCACCGCGACACCGATGGGAATGCTGAGTTGCGTCGCGCTCGTGCCGCTCGCGCTCGAGCCGAATCCGGGTTGACCGATCACCACCGCGGCCGACGCGCCGTTGGTCGACGGGATGCTGTTGAACACGACGACGCGATTGTTGGACTCCTCCGCCACCAGCAGTCGTCCGTCCGGAGCCAGGGCGGTGTGCCAGGGGCGGGACAATTGGTTTGCTGCCGCGCCAGCCGCATTTCCCGTCATCGTCGACTGGCCGATCACGACATCGGCCGCGGTGCCGTTGACGGTCGGAATCGCGTTGTAGACCAGCACCCGATTGTTGAAGAGATCCGCGACCACCAGCTTGCCGTCCGGGGTGGTCATCACGCCCGAGGGATAGCTCAGCTTGGTGGCCGACGTTCCGCCGGCGCTCGACACGAAGTCGGTCTGGCCGATGACGACATCCGCCGCGGCGCCGTTCGTGGTCGGAATGGTGTTCCAGATCAGGACGCGATTGTTTCCGCTATCGGCAACGATGAGCTTGCCGCTCGAGGAGAAGGTCACGCCGTCGGTGCTGCTCGTCAGTTGGGCGGTCGCGCCAAACGCCGTGCTGGTGAAGTTCGGCTTGCCGACGACCACATCGGCGGGCTGGCCGTCGGCGGCGGGAATGCTGTTCCAGATCAGCACTCGCCCTGAGCTCTGCGCCGCGACGGCGACATGGCCGAACGGGCTGATGGCGACGTCGGTCGCGCCCGGGGCGGTGATTTGCGAAGCGACCGTATTCTGCGCCGTGAAGTTGGCCTGGCCGATGACGACGTCGGCGTTCTGAAAGGTCGTGAACGCGCCGGCCGTGCCGGCAGCCAGCATCGCGGTCGCGCAGGCTGCGAGCGTCGGCACGACGCGGCGTCTCGACAGCCGCTCTCGGGTTGCGATTCGAGGCGAAAAGGTCCCCGGCGGCGACACCTGGCGCATGCTCCCCCCTTCAGGCTTCTCCGGGCCGACCCCACCGCCGGCCCGTGCTCTCACTGCCTGGCTGCCAGGGGCAGCGCCTGAATACAATTAGGGAAAACCCTATGCGCCTTCTACAGGCTCAATAGCCTCGATTGATATAGACAGTCCGCCGTCCTCACCGCGGTCGCTTGCACGGGGCGGCGACGCGCCCGCGCGCCGGTCAACGCCCCCACCCGCAGCGTGGGCCCGGAGGACTCCTTTCCGTCCGCGATCGCGCCCGCGGTGAGCGAGAAGCTGGCCTTCGTGCACCACCCCACCCGGCGGCGGAACGAGGCGGGAGGGGCGGCGCCTGCGGGCCGGGGCGGCGTGTCACAGCGGCGCCGCGGCGCGGGAGCCGCGAATTCCAGGGTCCGCTGGCGCGGCGTTCGCGATCACCCCGGGCCGAAGATGTTGTTGCCGAGCACCACCCACAACAGCAGGAGCAGTCCGACGGGAACGCCCATGAGGTAGAGGACGAAGTAGCCGACTCGTCCGTTCTGGTTCGTGAGCTGACGCATGATCGATTCCCTCCTGGGCGTGGAGGGAGCAACGTCCGCGCCACGGCGCCACTGAACCGTGCGCCCGCCGAGGGCGACAGCGGCGGGTAAGAAGTGCCCGCGCCGTGTCGACGCTACAGGTGCTCCGCGAGCACGCGCGCGATGCGTTCGCCGGCGCGTCCGTCCCAGAGCGGCGGGGGCGGGCGCTCGCCGACGCCGGCGCGGCGCAGCGCCGCGTGCGCCCCGGCGAGGATCCGCTGCCGATCGCGGCCGACCAGCACGCTGGTGCCGGTGGTCAGGGTCACCGGCCGCTCGCTGTGGTCGCGCAGCACCAGGCAGGGCGTGCCCAGGACCGTCGTCTCGTCCTGCACGCCGCCCGAGTCGGTGAGCACCAGGCGGGCGCGCGCCAGCAGGTGGACGAAGTCGAGATAGCCGAGCGGCTCGCTGACGAGCACCCGCGACCGCGGCGGCGCGCCGGGCTCGCACACGAAGCCGGACAGTCCCCACTCGCGGATGCGGGCGCGGGTACGCGGATGGACGGGAAGGATCACCGGCAGCTCGCCCGCCAGCTCGGCGGCGGCGCCGAGGATCGCCGCCAGCGGCGCCGGCGCATCGACGTTGCCGGCGCGGTGCACGGTGAGGATCGCGAGATCCCGGTCGCCGGCCAGGCCGAGCCGCTCGAGCACGCGCGACGACCCGGCCTGCGGCAGCGCCCACAGGAGCGAGTCGATCATGACGTTGCCGACGAGATGGATGTCCGTCGCCTCCCGCCCCTCGCGCCGCAGGTTGTCGACCGCCGCGGCCTCGGTGACGAACAACAGCTCGGCGAGCGCGTCGGTCACGACGCGGTTCACCTCCTCCGGGACGCGACGGTCGAAACAACGCAGCCCGGCTTCGACGTGCGCCAGCCGGACCCCGGTCTTGGCCGCCGTGAGCGCCGCCGCGACGGTGGAGTTCACGTCGCCGAACACCAGCACGAGATCCGGCCGCTCGGCGAGCAGCACCGGCTCGAGGCCGCGGATCACCGCCGCCGTCGTCGCCGCGTGGCTCCCCGATCCGACCCCCAGGCGATAGTCGGGCGGCGGCAGATGCAGGTCGGCGTAGAATCGCCCGGACAGCGCCTCGTCGTAATGTTGGCCGGTGTCGACCAGCACCGGCGTCAGCCGGCCGGTTCCAGCGGCGGCCTGCGCGGCAAAGGCGCGGAGGACCGCCGCGACCTTGACCAGATTGGGCCGCGTTCCGACGACGCACAGAACCTTTCTGGCCATCAGCCTCGCCCCCGGTCAGGCAAGCGGGAAGCGCAGCGCCGGCAGCGACCGCGCGGCGGCACGCGCATCGCGCTCCGCCAGCTCCCTCCGACCGCGACCGCGCCGCCCCGTCGTCGGTCCCTCAGCACCCTGGACCTCCCACCGTGGACGCCACCTCTGCCCCTTTCGCGCCTCCGCGGCAACCCGCATCCCGCCCAGGCCCGGCGTCAGTCCCGGGCCGGCTACGGGAACTCCCCAATTGCCGCCCGCCGTCGCGCCTGTCAGAGCAGTCGGGTCGGTGGCGCTGCTGCCTCGGGAATAACGATGGCGGGGGGCCGGCGGAAAGATTTTCGTGACAAATGACTGGTCACAGTGCTTGAATACGGCCCGCATAGCGGGGGAGAGCGTCGATCAGACGCGAAGGGCGAGCCGGCGCAGGCAACCCTTCACACAACGAACGGAGGCATCATGCGTCACCATGCGCGCGCTACAGGGGATCGGAGCGCTGCGGCGCGGTTCGCCGTCGCCGCCGCCGTCGTCGGTTTCGCCCTGGTTTCGGCGACGGCGGGATACGGACAACTGAGCCAGGGGCCGCTGAGCCCGGCGACCGCGGTCGACGACGCGTCGTTCGGCGGCGCCGGCTGGTTCCCGGCAGCGAACGCGATCAGCAGCGACAACCAGTGGGCCTCGGTCACGCCCGCCGGCTCGCCGACCCATTACCTGAAGGTCACCACCTTCGGATTCTCGATTCCCGCCCCGGCGCAGATCCAGGGCATCAAGGTGTTCGTCGAGCGCCACTCGGCCGTCGGCACGGTGTTCGACGCCCGCGCCCGCATCGTCAAAGGCGGCGTCATCGGCAGCGCCGATCGCGCCCTGCCCGGCAACTGGCCGATGGGGAGCGACGTGACCGTCAGCTACGGCGGTCCGGCGGATCTCTGGGGCACGACGTGGACGCCGGCCGACATCAACAGCAACGGCTTCGGGTTCGCCCTCTCGGTCGATGACAACGTCGACAGCGCCGCCGTCGACCACATCTCCATCACCGTCTACTACACGCTCTGCGCCGCCACCCCGGCGGTCGGCTGCCGGACGGCGCAGAAGTCGGGCCTGGTGCTCAAGAACAACCCCACCCCCGCCAAGAACAAACTGGTGTGGAAGTGGGCGAAGGGCCAGAGCACCACCCAGGCGGACTTCGGCGACCCGAAGGATGGCACCGCCAACTACGCGCTGTGCATCTACGACAACGGGGCGCTCGCCGGCTCGACCCTGGTCGCGCCCGGCACCGGCTGGAGCGTGCTCAGCACCAAGGGCTGGAAGTTCCTCGACAAGGCCGGCAGCCAGACCGGCGTCCAGAAGATCATTCTCAAGGGCAGCACCGACAACAAGGCCAAGGCGCTGGTGAAGGGCAAGGGCGCCGGCCTGCCCGTGATCGCGCCGCCGCTGACCGGACCGGTCACCGCGCAACTGGTCAACAGCCAGTCCGGCCTCTGCTGGCAGAGCGTGTTCAACTCGCCCTTCACCAAGAACGGGGCCGGCTCGTTCAAGGCCAAGGCTCCCTGAGTCGGCCGCCATCGCGCGCCGTCGGCTCCGCCGGGAGCCGACGGCGCGTCACCGGCGCGCGGCCCGCCAGCGCGCGCTACCGCCGCGTTCCAGCACCGCGGCGTGTGCAAGCCGCAGCGCGGCCATTGGCTGCGCGCGCTGACTGCGTCGCAGTCATGCGAAGATCGCATTGACGGCGCGCCCGCGGCGGGACTATCGCCGCGGCCGATGACGCTCTCGCTGCGCATGCCCCGCCGCTTCCTGCGCGGCGGCTACGGGCGGCTGCTGCTGACGATCCTGGCGCTGGCCTGCGGCGTGGCGCTGGTGTGCGCGCTCGATCTCGTGAACCGCGCCGTGCTGCGCGGCTTCGTCGAGATCATCGACGGCATGGCCGGCCGGGCGACGTTGCAGGTCGCGGTGGAGGACGCCGGCGCCTTCCCCGAGGCGCTCGCCGACGAGGTGGCCGCGGTCGACGGCGTCGCGCAGGTCCTGGCGGTCGTCTCGGCCACCGCCTTCACCGTCACCGATCCGCCCGAAGCGCTGACCGTGCAGGCGTTCGACGTCACCGATCCGGCCGCC
Source organism: bacterium (assembly GCA_019637795.1). Taxonomy (NCBI): domain Bacteria; species bacterium. The sequence goes on from JAHBUY010000001.1 coordinate 799,662, forward strand.
GTCCGCGTCTATCAACCCGGCGACGCCCCGGGCGCGATCGTCGACGATCCGCTCGGCTTCCTCAACCAGCGCGACTCGATCATCGTCACCCGCGACTTCGCGCGCCGGCACGGGCTCGCGATCGAGGACCGGCTGCCGCTCGACACCGCGCGCGGCCGGCGGACCTTCACGGTGCGCGGCCTGGTCGACCCGCAGGGCATCGGTCGCGCCTTCGGCGGCACCCTGGTGCTCATGGACGTACAGGCGGCCGAGGCGGTGTTCACCAGCCCCGGGCTCGTCAATCGTCTCGACATCGTCACCGATGCGGCCGCCGACACCGCGGCCGTGGCGCGCCGCGTCCAGGCCATGCTGCCCGACGGCCTGCGGGTCGAGGCGGTGGCGCAGCGCAAGGCCGACCTGCGCGCCGTCCTGCGCTCGATGCAGGTGCTGCTACGGGGCGTCAGCCTGGTGGCCCTCGGCGCCGCCTTCATCATCGCCTTCTCCCGCTTGTCGATGTGCTTCGCCGAACGCACCTGGCAGCTCGGCGTGCTGCGCGCCGTCGGCATGCGCCGGCGCGCCGTCTGCTGGGAGCTGCTGAAGGAGAGCCAACTCCTCGGGCTCGCCGGCGTGGCCCTCGGCCTGCCCGCCGGGGTGGCGATGGGGCGGGCGCTGCTGCCGCTGGTGGCGACGACGATGGCGCTGAACTTCCGCACCGTCGCGCCGCCGAGCGAGCTCGCGGTGCGGCCGGCGGCGCTGGCGATCGCCGCCGCGCTCGGCCTCGGCGCGGCGTTGGCGGCGGCGCTGCCGCCGGCCTGGCGGGCGGCGAGCGTCGACGTCGCCGAGACGCTGCGCGGGCGCGGCGCCGATCTCGCTCCGGCGCGCCGCGAGTCGCTGGCGGGCATCGCCGCCCTGGCGCTGATCGCCCTCGCGGCGGTGATCGCGCAAGGCGTCCTGGCGGCGCCGGCGGCGGGCCTGGTGGCCTCGGCGGCGCTGGTGCTGCTGACCGGGGCGCTGGCGCGGCCGCTCGTTCGCCGCTTCGACCGCCTGGCGGCGCGCGCCTCCCTGCCCGGCATGGGCGCCGTTGGCCGCCTGGCGCTGCGCCTGCTGCGCCACGACCTGCGGCGCGCCGCGCTGGCGGTGGCGATGGTCGGCATCGGCGTCGGCACCGTGGTGTGGCTGGCGCTGGTCGCCTATTCCTTCGAGCGCACGGCGGTGCGCGTCTTCGAACAGGCGATGCGCGCCGACTACGTCGTCAGCTCCTCGCACACCGGCGCCGGGGCGTTGGAGATGCCGGTCGACGAGGGCCTGGCCGCGACCCTGGCGGGCGTCGACGGCGTCGCGGCGGTGATCGGCGTGCGCCTCGCCAACTGGCAACACCAGGGCGAGCCGATCGTGCTCGACGCCTTCGACCCCGCGTACTTCCGCAACCCCGCCTACGGACGCTGGCCGCTGCACGGCGCGCGACTCGACGACGCCTGGGAAGCGGTCGCCGCCGGGCGCGCCGTGGTGGTCTCGAGCAACTTCGCGCAGAACATGCGCGTCGGCGTCGGCGATACGGTGACGCTGACGACGCCGCGCGGCCCGCTGCCGCTCCTGGTCGCCGGCATCACCACCGACTTCGCCTCGCCGCGCGGCACCATCGAGATGAGCCGCGCGCTCTACCGCGAGCACTGGAACGACGGCCGCGTCACCCGCTTCTTCGTCCAGGGCGGCGAGCCGGCGGATCCGGCGTTGCGCGGCCGCCTGCAGCAGCGGCTGGCGGCGCTCGGCGGCGCCTGGCGGGTGATCTCGTCCGGCGAGCTCGTCGCCTACTGGGAGCAGCAGATCCGCCGCGCCTTCGCCTCGCTCTACGCGCTGGCGGTGGTGATCCTCGGCGTGGTGCTGTTCGGCATCACCGACAACCTCGGCGCCAGCGTCGTCGAGCGCACACGCCAGCTCGGCACGCTGCGCGCCGCCGGCGTGCGCCAGGGGCAGCTCCGCCGCCTGGTGGTGAACGAGGCGCTCGTCATCGTCGGCCTCGGCCTGCTGCTCGCCGCCGCCGAGGGCGCCGGCATGGCCCTGCTCTGGGTGCGCACCACGGTGCCGCTGCTGCTCGGCTGGATCGTCGATCTGCACGTCCCGGTCGCCTTCCTCGCGATCGTCGCCCTCTCCACCGCGGCGAGCGGCGCTCTGGCCGCCCTGCTGCCCGCGCGGCGGGCGGCGCGGCTCGAGCCCGCCGCCGCCCTACGATGGGAGTAATCGCCATGACCACTCTGCGCAGTCTCAGCACCGAGCATCCGCACGGCTCCGCCGACGCCGCCGCGACCGCGGCCTTCCTCGCCCGCATCGACGGCGCCGCCGGCGGCGATCGCTGGCGCGACGCCGTCGCGCGCGCCGGCGTGCATCGGCGCAGCGTCGCGCTGCCGCTCGACCGGCTCGCGCGCCTCGGCGGCGTCGGCGAGCGCACCCGCGCCTATGCCCGCCTCGCCCCGGCGCTCGCCGAACGCGTGGCGCGCGCCGCCCTGGCGCGCGCCGGCGTCGCCGCCGCCGACGTCGCGGCGCTGCTCGTCGCCTCGTCGACCGGCCACCTGGTACCGACGCTCGACCACCATCTCGCGCAGCGCCTCGGCCTGCCGCCGACGGCGCGCCGCCTGGCGCTGCTCGACCTCGGCTGCGTCGGCGCCGTGCGCGCCGTCGCCACCGCCGCCGACCTGTTGCGCGACGGTGGCTGCGCGCTGGTCGTCGCCGTCGAGCTCAGCTCGCTCTGGCTACCCGCCGCCGAGCCGACGCCCGCCGACCTGCACGCCGCGATGGTCTTCGGCGACGGCGCCGGCGCCGCCGTGCTCGCCGCCGGCGACCGCCCCGGCCCGCGACTCCTCGCCACCCGCTCCGTGCTCTGGCCGGACAGCCTCGACGCCCGCGGCGCGGTGCAGACCGGCGCCGGCCTGCGCCACGTCGTCTCCCCGCGCCTGCCCCGCGCCGTCGTCGCCCACCTGCGGCGCACGGTGGGCGACTTCCTCGCGGCGCAGCACCTCGGACCCGGCGACCTCGCCTTCGTCGCCGTCAATCCGAGCGAGCTCGACCTCGCCGTCGCCATCATCTCCCATCTCGATGTCGACGCGGCCGCGATCGAGCTGCCGCGCGCCGTCTGGGAGCAGCACGGCAACACCCTGTCGGTCGGCCCGCTGCACCTGTTGCGCGCCCTCGCCGAACGCCAGACGCCGCGCGACGGCGATCTCGGCCTGCTCCTCGCGGTCGGCCCCGGCCTCACGTGCGACCTGACGCTCCTGCGCTGGGGATCGCTGCCGGTCGACCATCGCGTCCACTGAGAAGGCCGGCCCGTCGATCCCTCGCCCGCGCCGGATCGCGGCGGCGCCCCACCGCATCCCGGGAGCTTGCGATCGACCCGCCCGCGTGTCCGTTCGCGGGTCTGAAAAAAGAACCACGCACTCCGCGCTCCCGCTTCCCGACAGTGGGAAGGACCGATTGCGCCTACGGGGGAACCGGGGCCCTCGGATGTCTCGCCTCGCCGGCACCTGGCTTGCTAATCCTGGTGCTCCATTGCCGGCGTGCGTCGGCACAACCAAACGGGGAGTCGACATGAAGATGAGGTGGATTCGCAGCGGTCTGTTGATGGCTGGCTATGCGGCCCTGGTGCTGGCGGCGCCGGCGCGCGGCGCCGATCAGATCTCACCCGCGGCGGAGAAAGAGGCTCAGGACATCTTCAAGAACCGGTGCACGATGTGCCACGGCGCCAGCGGCAAAGGCGATGGCCCGGCCGGCGTGGCGCTGAATCCGCGGCCGCGCAACTGGACCGACGCCGCCTGGCAGAAGGCGACGCCGGACGAGGAGATCGAGAAGGCGATCGTCGGCGGCGGCCAGGCGGTCGGCAAGAGCGTCCTGATGCCCGCCAACCCCGATCTCACCAACAAGCCCGAGGTCGTGAAAGCGCTGCTGCAGATCGTACGCAGCTTCTCGGGCAAGTAAGGATCCGCAGGCGCGCCCGCCGGTCCCGGCTTCCGCCGGGCCGGCGGGCGGCCGTCGAGGCAGCCCCCATGCAGGCAGAGATGCACGATAGGCCCCTCACCCCCGCGGCGCTGGTCGACACCCGAGAGCGGCTGCGCCTGATCGGCTCCGGCGCCCTCCTCGGTCTGGCGCTCGCCCTGCTGGTCGGCGCCCTCGGCGGCCTGGGACTGCTCTGAGCCGCCTGGGCTTGGCCGCGCCCTGCGGCCGATCCCCAACCCGACTTTCGCCCGCCGCGGGATTCTGCTGAAACCATCGCGGTCGGTCCGCGCCGACCGTGGCGAGCGATGTGGCAGACAACTGGTGATCGGAGGCGGGCGACGACGTGGGGGCGCCGGCTCGCGCTCCTGGCGCTGATCGCCCCCCTCGCCACCTCGGCGGCGCAGCCGACGCCGGCCGCCAGCGACACCCCACCCGGCGTCGCCAGCGCGCCACGCGAGCCGACCGCGACGCCCACGCCGGGATCGCCGACCGCCGCCCCCAGCAGCACGCCGACCGTGTCGCCCAGCGCGACCGCGACGCCGACGCTGCCGCGCCCGAACGACCCCGCCGCGCTGGTCATCTACGGCGTCATCGTCGGCGGCGCGCACCCGTGGATGCGCGCCCATGTCTTCCCCGGCTACGAGGCGCCCCTGCGCCGCCTCTACGAACCGCGCGAGCTGACGCCGCTCTGGGTCGAGGGGGGCAGGCCGACCGCGCAGGCGACGGCGATGCTCGCCGCCTTCGACAGCGCCGACTCGCGCGGGCTGTCGGCGCAGGACTACGACGTGCAGATGCTCCGCGACGCGGCGCGGCGCCTCGCCGGCGCCGAGCCGCCGAGCGCCGAGGAGATCGCCTACTTCGACACCGCGCTGTCGATCGCCACCCTGCGCTACGTCTCGGACACGCACCTCGGGCGCATCGATCCGCGCCGCGTCGACTTCCCGTACGACGCGCCGCGCCGCGGCTTCGATCCCGCCGGCGTGGCGCGCGAGATCGCCGGCGGCGCCGAGCCGCTCGCCCGCCTCGCCGCCCTCGATCCGCCCTTTCCGCAGTTCGCCGGGCTGCGCGACGCCCTCGGCCGCTACCGCGCCCTGGCGGCGCGCGGCGATCTCGCCGTGCCGCGCCTGCCGAAACTGCGCCCCGGCGACTCCGATCCCGGTGTACCCGCCCTGCGCGCCCACCTCGCGGCGCTCGGCGATCTGCCCGCCGACGCCCCGGCACCCGCGCCCGCGCACGCGCACGTCTACGACGGCGCGCTGGCGCAGGCGGTGAAGCACTATCAGGCGCGCAACGGACTCGCCGCCGACGGCGTCATCGGCGCCGCCACGCTGCAAGCGTTGCAGGTGCCGATCGCGCGCCGCGTCGAGCAGATCCAGTTGGCGATGGAGCGGATGCGCTGGCTGCCGCCCGCATGGCCGCGGCGCTTCATCGTCGTCAACATCCCGGAATTCCGCCTGCGCGCCTACACCACCGGCGACGGCACGCCGCCGCTGGAGATGAACGTCGTCGTCGGCGAGGCCGCGCTGGCGAGCAAGCACGAAACGCCGGTCCTCATGGCGGACATGAGGTACCTCGTGTTCCGCCCCTACTGGATGGTGCCGCCCAGCATCGTCCGCAAAGAGCTGGCGCCGAAGATCGCCGCCGACCCCTCGTACCTCGCGCGCAACCACATGGAGGTGCACAACGGTCGCATCCGGCAACAACCGGGCACTCACAACTCGCTCGGGCTGGTGAAGTTCATCTTCCCCAACCCGCACCACGTCTATCTGCACGACACGCCGTCGAAGGGCCTGTTCGCGCGCGCCCGGCGCGACTTCAGCCACGGCTGCATCCGCGTCGCCGACCCGCCGGCCCTCGCCGAATACGCGCTCGCCGAGACGCCCGGCTGGGACCCGACACGGATCGCGAAGGCGATGACCAGCGGTCCCGACGACCGCCACGTGCCCCTCGCGGCGCCGGTCCCCGTCTACCTGCTCTATGCCACCGCGGTCGCCGACGCGGCCGGCCAGGTCCACTTTTTTGATGACATCTACGGCCACGATGCTAGCCTGCAGCGGGAGTTGGCGAAGGGATACCCGTACTGATGCGGTGGGGCGCGGGGGTTGGGCGGAGGTCGATCCGCCGCTGGATGTGGGGCGTGATCGTGACCGCCGCCCTGCTGCCGGCCTGCAGCGCCGCGCCGCGCTACACCACCCGCGCCACCGTCCGCCCGCGCGCCACCGCCACCGCGCAGTGGCCGCGCCGCGAAGTGCTCGACCTGGCGCTGCGCGCCTATTCCTGTGGCCGCGCCCGGGGTGAGCTGACGCAACCGCTGCTGACGGTCATCGACTTCTCGCTGCCGTCGACCAGCAAGCGGCTCTGGGTCATCGACCTCGATCGCCGCCGCGTGCTGTTCAACGAATTCGTCGCCCACGGCGCCAACAGCGGCGACACCTACGCCACCGCGTTCTCGAATCGCGTCGGCTCCCGGCAGTCGAGCCTCGGCCTGTTCCGCGCCGACGAACCCTACTACGGCCGCCACGGCCTCTCGCTGCGCCTCTCCGGCCTCGAGCCCGGCTTCAACGACAAGGCGCGGGAGCGCGCCATCGTCATGCACGGCGCGCCCTACGTCAGCGCCGCGACGGTCTCGACCTTCGGCAGCCTCGGCCGCAGTTGGGGGTGTCCGGCGCTGCCGCAGGAGGTCAACGCGCGCGTCATCGACCGCATCCAGGGCGGCAGCGCCGTGTTCGCCTACTACCCGGACCGCGCCTGGCTGCAGAGCTCGCGCTTCCTCAACTGCGACACGACCGTCGCGTCACGCTGAGGCGGCGCCGCCGGCGCGGTCGCGCGACGCGGGCGCGCGCAGCGTCAGCACGGCGATCTCCGGCGGGATGCCGACGCGCATCGGGTAGCCGTAGAAGCCGACGCAGCGGGTGACGAAGAGACGCATCTCGCCGCGGCGGAAGACGCCCTGGTCGGGAAAGCCGGCGAGCCCGACGACCGTGATGGCGCGCTGCGGGCCGAGCTGGACGCCGATGTGGCCGCCGTGGGTGTGGCCGGAGAGCACCAGATCGGCGCAACCCGCCGGCAGCAGCGCGAACTCCGTGGGATCGTGCAGCAGCAACAGCCGCGGCGCGCCGCTGCGGCGCGGCCAGCGGCCGATGCGGCGCGCCGCCGACGCGGCGCGCGCGCCGCGATCGAAGCCGAAATCCAGGCCGGCGATCTCGACCGCGTGGCCGGCGATCCGGAGGGTCGTCAGCGCGTCGCGCAGGACGGTGACCCCGGCCGCGCCGAGGCGGGCGGCCAGCCGCTCGGGATCGTCGAAGTCGTGGTTGCCCAGACAGGCGAACTGCCCGTGGCGCGGCCGCAGGGTCGCCAGCGCCTCGTACAGCGGCGCGTCGAAGTCGCCGCTGCGATGGGTGAGAAAGTCCCCGGTGTGGACGACGAGATCGGGACGCGCCGCGGCGGTGAGGGCCGCCACCCGCTGCAAGCGGGCGCGGTCCATCGCGCCGCCGACGTGGATGTCGGAGAGATGCGCGATGCGCAGCCCGTCGAGCGCCGGCGGCCAGCGCGGCAGCTCGATCTCGTGCTCCTCGACGCGGAAGTCGTAGGACAACGGCACGCCCGACAACGAGACGGCGAACGGCGCCGCCGCTCCGAGCACGCCCATCTGCCGCAGCAGCTCGCGCCGGCCGAGCCGCGGCGCCTCGGCGTCGGGCGTCGGCGCGCCGCGGCGCATGGCGGCCGCCACCCGACGCAGCGCGCCCAGGGGCAGACGCAGCAGACCGCGCGCGCCGTAGGCGAGCGCCGCCAGGGCGTGGGTGCTGAACCAGACCGGGCCGATCCATTCCACCCCGGGCGCCTGCAGCCACGCCACGCCGGCGGCGGCGCGCGCCGTCAGGAGCTGCGCCACCATCACCGCGTCGGCCGCGACCGCCAGCGACGCCGCGACCGCGATCAGCGCCGGGCGCCGGCGCAGCGGCGCGGCGAGGCGCGCGAAGAGCCGCAACCGCGCATACGCCACCGGCGCGAACGCGGTCGGCACCAGCAGCGCGAGCAGCCAGGCGCGGCGGCTGCCGGTCAGCCCGAGGTACGACGCGGCCAGCGCGAGACACAGCGCCAGCGCGATCAGCCACCGGCGCTGCCAGCGCAGCGCGCGGAGGAGGTCCGTCGTACCCATGGGTTCCATCTTACACGGCGGGACGGCGCAGCCGAGGGGGGAGCGGCCGCCTCAGCCGAGCGCCGGCAGGCGGAGGCAGAAGGTGGCGCCCTCCCCCGGAGCGCTGGCGACCGTCAGCTCGCCGCCGTGGAGCTCGGCGACGGCCTTGGCGATCGCCAACCCCAGGCCAGCGCCGCCGGAATGGCGTTGGCGGGCCGGATCGACCCGGTAGAAGCGGTCGAAGACGTGCGCCTGCTGCTCGGCGTCGAGGCCGGGGCCCCGGTCGCGGACGCTGACCGTGGCGTGTCCGTCGGCGCGCCGCACCGCGACCGACACCGCGCTGCCGCGCGGCGCGTAGCGCAGCGCGTTGTCGAGCAGGTTGTCGACCAGGCTGCGCAGGCGATCGGCGTCGCCGGAGACCACCGCGTCGCGCGCCGTGTCGAGCGCCAGCTCGACGCCCGCCTCGGCGGCCCGTGGCGCGGCGGCGCGCAGCGCCGCCCGCGCCACGGCCGCCAGGTCACAGGGCGCGGCGCTCAACGGCAATTGTCCGGCGTCGGCGCGCGACAACGCGAGCAGCTCCTCGACCAGACGGCAGAGGCGCTCGATCTCGGTGCGGCAGTCCTCCAGCGTGCGCTGGTAGTCCACCGCCGCGCGCGGGCGGCGCAGCGCCACCTCCACGGTGCCGCGCAGGTTGGTGAGCGGCGTGCGCAGCTCGTGCGACGCGTCGGCGATCAGACGCCGCTCGGTCTCCAGCGCCGCCTGCAGCCGGGCCAGGGTCGCGTTCAGCACCCCGGTCAGGGTCCGCAGCTCGGCATCGGGGGAGGTGTCGGGGATGCGCGCCCCCGGCGTCGCCTCGCCGATCTCCCGCGCCGCGGCGGCGATCGCTTCGAGCGGCCGGGTGAGGCGCGCCGCCAGTCGGCTCGCGCCCCATGCGGCGCCGATGCCGCCGAGGACGAGCGCCGTCCCCAGCACCGCGAGCAGAAAGGCGAGCGCCTCCTGCATCGGCCGCGTCGGCACGGCGATGACCGCGACCAGCGGGTGGCCAGCGGTGGCGCGCAGCGGGTAGTAGACGGCGCGCAGGCGCTCGTCGCCGCGCCAGACGAATCCGAAGGAGGCCTTGCCGCGCAGGGCCTGCGACTCGCGCCGCGCCTCCGTCTGCAGCGGCGGTCCGTCGGCGATGTTGCTGGTCCGGGCGAGGATCTGGTGGCTGGTGTCGGCGATCAGGGCGTACTTCTCATAGCCGTCGCTGTCGGGCAGCGAGATCGGCACCCAGCCCTCGTCGTGGACGTGGACCTGGCCGTCCGGCCGGTCGATCGCCGACGCCACCTCGGTGCGCGCCAGGGCGAGCAGCGTCTCGTCGAGCGTGACGTGGAGGACGTAGCGGCCGCCGAGGTAGATGGCGACGCTGGCGGCGGTGAGAACGACCAGAGCGAAGCCGCTCATCCACAGCGCGACGCGCCGCCGCAGCGTCGCTCCGCCCGTCATCACTCCTGCCGCGGCACGTCGCCAGCTTCGAGCAGATAGCCGCCGCCGCGGACGGTGGTGATCAGATCCGGCGAGCGGCCGAGCTTGTTGCGCAGGTAGCGGACGTAGACGTCGACGACGTTCGACTCCGGCTCGGACTGGCTCTCCCAGACGTGCTCCCAGAGATCGGCGCGCGAGACGACGCGCCCGGCATGCCGGGCCAGGTACTCGAGCAGACGGAACTCGCGCGCCGTCAGCGGGATCTCCGTGCCGCCGCGTCGCGCCTGGCGGCGCGCCGCGTCGATCACCAGATCGCCGACCCGGACGGTCGCGCGCGGCGCGGCGCCGCGCCGCAGCAGCGCCTGGACGCGCGCCACCAGCTCGGCGAATGCGAACGGCTTGGCCAGGTAGTCGTCGCCGCCGATGGTCAGGCCGCGCACCCGATCGCGCACCTCGTCGCGCGCGGTCAGGAACAGGATCGGCATGGTCTGCCCGCGCTCGCGCCAGCGCTTGCAGAGCGTGAACCCGTCGCAGCCCGGCAACATCACGTCGAGCAGCACGAGATCGTAGTCGGTGGCGGTGATCGCCGCCTCGGCGGCGGCGGCATCGCGCGCCACGTCGACGGCATAGCCCTCTTCCTGCAGGCCGCGCTGCAGGAACGACACGGTGGCGGCCTCGTCTTCGACGACCAGCAATTTCATGCGGAATCGTTAGCAGAACGACGTCGGGTGAGAATGGCTCATCGACTCAGATTCCTCTCATCGCCGTACGCTATCATCCGGCACTGGAAAAGGAGGTTTCCGCATGAACCCTGCCCATTGGCATCTCGCGCTCAACCACCTGCCGGTGGTGGCCGCCCTGATCGCCGCCATCCTGATCGCGGTGGCGTACTGGCGACGCGCCGACGGCGTGCTCCGCGTCGGCGCCGCGGTGGCCATCGGCGCCGCGCTGGCGACGGCGCCGGTCTACCTCACCGGCGAGCCGGCGGAGGAACAGGTCGAGGACCTGCGGGGCGTCTCCGAGCGGGCCGTCGATAGGCACGAGGACGCCGCCGGGGTCGCCGCCGTGGCCGTCGCGGCGCTTGGAATTGCCGCCGCGGCCTGCCTGGCGCGCTACCGGGGCGGCGCCGTGCCGCGCCCGGCGGCGGCGATCCTGCTGGCGATGGCGCTGATCGCCACCGCCCTGTTCGGCCGTGCCGCCAACCTCGGCGGCCAGATCCGGCACCCGGAGATCCAGGGCGCCGGCAGCGCGGTCGCCGCGCCCGGCGATCGCGACTGAGCGCCCCCTCCCTCAGGCGGCCGCCACCTGGCGGCCGCCGCTCGAATCCGGGGCCGCCTGGGCACCGGCGCGGCGGCGGACGGCGCGGTAGGCGGCGCGGTCGAAGTGGCGGGTGCGCAGCCAGTAGACGAAGGTCGACCACGGCCAGTTGTTGGTGATGTGGCCCTCGGCGTCCTTGTACCAACTGTCGCCGGCCGCCGCCCAGGCGGAATCCCGCAGCGCCGCCTGCACCTCGGCGTTGTAGGCGTCCATCATCACCGGCTGCAGATCGAGGTACGCGAGGTCGTCGCGCTCCAGCGTCTCGAGCGCGCCCATGATGTACGCGATCTGGCACTCGAGCATGAAGATGATCGAATTGTGGCCGAGATTGGTGTTGGGACCGTACAGCATGAAGAAGTTCGGGTAGCCGGCGACGGTGATGCCGTAGTAGGCGCGCGCTCCGTGCGCCCAGTCCTCCGCCAGCACCCGACCGCCGAGCCCCTCGATGCGCAACGAGGCGAGGAACGGGTTGGTCTTGAAGCCGGTGGCGAGGATCACGACGTCGAGCGGGTGATGACGGCCGTCGGCGGTGATGACGCCGTCTTCGACGACGCGCTCGATCGCCGCGGTCACCACCGCGACATCGTCGCGGTTGAGCGTCGGGTAGAAGTCGTCAGCGATGAGAATGCGCTTGCCGCCCACCGGGTAATCGGGCGTCAGCACGCGACGCAGCGCCGGGTCGGCCACCGTCTCGTCGATGTGTTTGCGGCACTGGTCGGTCATCGCCCGACTGGCCCAGCCGCGGCGGCGCATCACCGGGTAGAGGAAGAGCTCGCCGCGCACCCACAGCCAGAAGCGGTACAGCGCGGTGACGAACGGCAGGTGCGCGAACACCCAGTGCTCCCACGGACGGTAGGCGCGATCGCCGCGCCGGATCATCCAGTTGGCGCTGCGCTGGAAGATGGTGAGCTGCCGCGCCTGGGGCGCGATCTGCGGAATGAGCTGGATGGCGCTGGCGGCGTTGCCGATGACGCCGATGCGCCGGCCGGCGAGGTCGACCGCGTGGTTCCAGCGCGCCGAGTGGAAGCACGGACCGCGGAAGCTCTCCAGCCCGGGGATCGCCGGCAGGTGCGGGACGTGGAGCTGGCCGACGCCGCTCACCAGCACCTCGGCCACCAGCTCCTCGCCGTCGGCGGTGCGTACCGTCCACGTCCCCGCCGCCTCGTCGAAGCGGGCGCCGGTGACGCGGACGCCGAAGCGGATGTGGCGCAGCAGGTCGTTGCGCCGCGCGCAGTCCTCCATGTACTGCCGGATCTCCGGCTGCGGCGACCACTTCCGCGTCCAGTCGGTCTTCTGCTCGAACGAGAAGCTGTAGAGGATCGACGGCACGTCGCAGGCGGCGCCGGGATACGCGTTGTCGCGCCAGGTGCCGCCGAGCGCGTCCGACTGCTCGAGGATCGTGAAGCGGTCGATGCCCGCCCGCTTCAGCCGGATCGCCAGCCCGAGCCCGCCGAAGCCGCTGCCGATGATGAGGATTCGTCGTTGCATGCGCATCGCTCCCGACCGCGGACTCGTCGCATTCGCGTCCGCTCGCGACCAGTCTCGCTCCGGGCGGCGGAGCACGGGCCGCTAGCCGCCCGCCGCCGCTTTCAGAAACGTCACCGTGTCGCCATCCACCAACGGCGTGCTCATGCCCCGCTGATGGTTGGACAGCACGCCGTTGACGGCGACCGCGGCGACGCGGGTCAGCTTCGCGAACGCCTCGCCCTGCTCGCCGAACCGCTCGCGCGTCAGGCGGACGACGTCGGCGACGGTGCGGGCGTCGGCGACCTCGAAGCGGCGGACGCCGCCCAGCGCCTTCGCCATGTCGTAGGTGAGCTCGACCGTGATGGCCATCAGATCCGCACCTGCAGGCGCTCGAGCGTGCGCCGCGTCGGCACGCCCTGCGCGTCCCAGCCGCGCAGCGTGTAGTAGCGCGGCAGCAGTTGCGGCAGGGGATGGCCGCTGGTCATGCCCTTGAACGTCGGCTCGTGCAGCATGCGCGGCGGCAGCGTGTCGTCCGCCGCCGTCAGCCCCTCGCGCAGGTTGTACATGCGCTCGAGGTTGAAGATGCGGCCGCCGATCTCCTGCAGGTGGCCACCGGAGACGGTCGTGCCGGTGATGTAGGTCAGCCACTTCTCGAACCACATCATCGGCTTGCCCTTGAGCTGCATGGCGGTGCGCATGAGCGGACCGCTGTTCTCGAACAGCGTCGTCACCAGCTTGTAGGTGAACGAATTGGGATCGAGGTTGTGCACCTGCTTGGGGATCATCCCGTAGGTGGTGAAGATGCACAGCACCATCGAGTTGATGGCGCAGGCGAGGTTCTGCTGCAGGATCGGGATGTCGGCCTTCAGCTTCAGGTTCATCGGGTTGATGGTCAGCGGGCCGACCGACTCGAGATACATGCTGGCGCCCTGCACGTGGCAGCCGCCGCGGTTGGTGGTGGCGTACTCGACGCCCTGCGCGTAGGAGCCGCGCGGATCATAGGCGGAGAGCTCGAGCCCCTTCACGTGCATGGCGAACTCGTGGCCGCCGTAGCGCTCGGCCAGGCGCTTCACCCCGTCGGCGAGGTGGTCGCCGAGCGCGCGGCGGTGGCCGATGTCCCTGATCATGTCGCTGACGCCGCTGACGTCGCCGAAGCGCAGGCCGGCGTTCAGCATGCCGCGCTCCTGCAGCTCCATGGCGAAGCTCAGGACGGCGCCGAGGCTGATGGTGTCCATGCCGAGGTCGTCGGCGAGGTAGTTCCACTCCGCGATGCGCTTGAGATCGAGCACCTCGAGGTTGGTGCCGAGCAGCGCCACCGTCTCGTATTCCGGCCCCTTGACGCGGCCGACGCCCTCGAGCTCGACGTCGCGCCCGCAGGTCACCGGGCAGTGGATGCAGCTCGACTTGACGCCGGTGAGCTCGTGGTCCTCCATCCACTCGCCCGAGATCTGCATGGCCTCGGGATGGTGGCCGTACTTGAAGTTGTGGGTGGGGATGATGTTGCGGGCGTTGGTGGTGTTGACGATGCCGGCGGTGCCGTAGCGCTTGAGCTTCTCGCCCAGCACCGGGTGGTCGCGGAACATCTCGCGTACCCATTTGGTGTAGGCCTTGAACGCGTCCTCGTCGTCCATCTCCAGCTTGCGCGGGCCGTTGACCGAGATCGCCTTCAGCCGCTTCGATCCCATCACGGCGCCGACGCCGGTGCGGCCGGCGATGCGCTCGTTGGAGACGATGCCGGCGTAGAGCACCTGGTGCTCGCCGGCCGGCCCGATGACGGCGTGGTACTTCTTCTTGTCGAGCGCCGCCTGGGTGGCGTAGGTGCCCTTGCCCCACAGCTCGCCGGCGGGGAGGAAGCGGACGCGGTCGTCGGCGCCGTCGATCTCGATCCGCAGCGGCGCGCTCGCCTGGTTGCGCACGATCACCACGTCGATGCCGGCGCGCTTCAGACCGTACGCGAACGAGCCGCCGCAGGCGGCGTTGCCGATGCCGCCGGTGAGCGGGCTCTTGCACACCACCGCGAAGCGGTTCGACTGCGGCGCCACCGAGCCGTTGAGCGGTCCGGTGGCGAAGATGAGCGGATTGTCGGGGCCCAGCGGGTCGATCCCGGGCCGCGTCATGTCGTAGAGCAGCCGCGTCCCGTACCCCTTGCCGCCGATGTACAGCCGCGCCGTGTCCTCGTCGAGCGGCTGGTAGGTCGCCGTCTGTGTCGCCAGGTCCACGTCCAGGACGCGCCCCGCGTAGCCTTTGATCATGCGGTTGGTTCTAAACCGCGCCGGTGGGGGCGGCAATGCGGGACACCGATGAACACCGATGGGCGCGAAGGATCGCCGGCCGTCGTTCCTTCGCTGCCATCGGCGGCCGTCGGTGGCCCTCGGCGTCCATCTGCTGATTCTCGCCCGGGACACCGGGGCTTCCCGCTGGCGGGAAGCTTTCGCGAGCCGGGTGTGGATCAGCGGCTTCGCTGACCTTGGTCAGGCGATTGCTGTGCAGGGGTCAGGAGGGGTCCCCGATATGCGTCGAATCGCCTGTGAAACCTGTACCGCCCGGTCCGGCAGCCTGGTGTGCGATGTCCCGGCCGACGTCCTCGGCGACCTGCGGGCCGCCTGCACGGCGACGCTGTACCGGCCGCGCCAGGTCATCTTCGGCGAGGGGACGCCGGCCGCGGCCCTGTTCCTGGTCTGCCATGGGGCGGTGAAGCTGTACCACTCGGACCGCTTCGGCCGCGACCACATTCTCGAGGTCGCCGGGCCCGGCGCGCTGGTGGGCGAGCTCTCGCTCGACGACGGCGACGTCATGTCGGTCTCGGCCGAGGCCCTGACCGAGGCGCAGGTGTCCTCGTTCTCCCGCGAGCGCCTGACCGCCTTCATCCAGCGCCATCCGGAGACCGGAGTGCGCTTCCTCGCGGCGCTCAGCCGCGAGCTGTCGCTGGCGCGGCGCAAGGCGCGCGACCTGGCGCTGAAGGGCGCCGAGAGCCGCCTCGCCGGACTGCTGCTGCAACTGGCGCGCGCCGCCGGCGACATCGGCCCCGGCCAGTCGCTCGGCCTGCGCTACTCGCGGCGCGAGCTGGCGGAGATGATCGGCGTCTCGACCGAGACCGCCATCCGCCTGCTCGCGGCGCTGAAGCGCAAGGGCGCGATCCGCAGCAACGGACGCGACGTGGTGTTGGCCGACATCGACCGCCTGACCCGCATCGCGCAGCACGACGAGATGCGGGATGTCGCCTGACCGCCCGGCGGCGGCCGGCGCGCGGCGCTTCCTGGTCACCAGCCTGCTGTTCGCGCTCACCTTCGGCACCGCCCTCGGCGCCCTGACGCTGGCGGCGTTGACCGCCCCGGTCGGTCCACTGGTCCGGCTGCCGATCTACGCCGCCCGCGTCGCCCACGCGCACGCCCAGGTGTTCGGCTTCGCGGCGCTGTTCATCATGGGCGTCGCCTACCACGCGCTGCCGCGCATGGTGGCGGCGCCGCTGGCGCGGCCGCGGCTGGTCGACGCCTCGTACTGGCTGCAGAGCGGTGGCGTGCTGGCGATCGCGCTCGCCGCCTTCGTCGATGCGCCGCTCGGCCCGGCGATCCACGTCGCCGGCGCCGCCGCTCTCCTGCTCGCCGCGATCGCCTTCTCCATCGTGGTGGCGCGGACGTTGGGATCGGGCACGCCGACCCGCGAGCGCATCGAACCCTGGCTGCGCGCCGGCTGCGTCTGGCTGATCGTCGCCTCGCTGCTCGCCCTCGCCGTCGCCTGCGGCCATCCCGCCCTGCTGCCGGCGCTCTGGGACGCCGCCCTCTACGGCTTCGCCGCCTCGTGGATCTTCGGCTTCGGCCTGCGCATGCTGCCCGGCTTCCTGCAGCTCCGCGCCGCCGCCGGCGGCCGCCGCGCCGTGGCGCTCGCCTACCAGGCGGCGGTGCTGGCCTGGGTGGGGGTCGTCGCGCTGGCGCCGATCACGGCGCTGCCGCTGGCGCGCGCGCTCGCCGGCGTGCTGCTCTCGCTCGTCGTGCTCGTCTACGTCGGCCGGCTCGACATCGCCAGCGCCGCGACCCGATCGAGCGCCCTCGCCGGCCGCTTCTTCGAGGCCGCCTACGGCTGGCTCCTGGTGTGGGTGGTGTGCGTGCCGGCGGCGAGCGCGCTGGCGGCGGCGGTCGACAGCGAGGTGCCGCCGGCGGTCGCCGACTTCGGTCGCCACGCCTTCACCGTCGGCTTCCTCACCCAGATGATCGTCGGCGTGGCGCTGCGCATCCTGCCGGCGCTGAGCGGCGCCGCGCTGTGGAGCGGCGCCTGGCGCGACGCGACATTCTGGCTGCTCAACGCGGCGGTGGCGCTGCGCGCTCTGCAGGTGGTGGTGGCGCTCGGCGGCCCGCCGGCGCTGTGGCCGGCCACCGCGGTGAGCGGCATGCTCGGGGTCGCGGCGCTGGTCGCGTTCACGGTCAACCTGGCAATGACCCTGCGCGGCGCGGGCGCGCCTCCCGTTGCCGCGCTTCATCAGCTCCGACCCTGACCAACGTCATGTGCGGCATCACGGCTCGCCGCTACTGAATTCGCATTCACTTATCGCCCAAGGAGGGTCGTGATGTCTGATTTCCTGTCCGCGTACTCGATCCAGAACTGGCTGGAGTCCTGCCCGCAGGGCTACCTGGAGAACACCGAGTACGGCCACCAACCGGGCGAGAAGGAGCCCGAGCTGCTGATCACCAACCCGCTGCTGCACGAGGAGACGCTGCGCGCCACGGTGCAGCTCGTGGTCGGCGAGCGCTGCGCGTTGTCGGCGTCGTCGGGCCTGATCAACGCCGCGCCGGACGAGGCGTCGAAGCGCTTCCTGGCGACGCAGACGCTCGACGAGGCGCGCCACGTCGAGATCTTCACCCAGCGGCTCTACGACCTCGGCGTGAAGAAGGAGGATCTCGAGTCGACGATCCGCCACTTCGCCAATCCCAACCTGGTCAAGTTCGCCGAGGTGCTGCTCGACAAGGTGGACCGCAAGGACTTCATCGCCGGCGTCGTCGGTCAGAACATCGTCCTCGAGGGCATGGCGTTCAGCGTCTTCGAGATGCTGCACGCGCTCAACCAGGACATGAACCCGAAGTTCGCGCACACCCTGAGCGGCACCATCGCCGACGAGCGGCGGCACGTCGGCTTCGGCGAGAACCGCATCGGCTCGCTGATCAAGGCCCACCCGGAGAAGAAGGCCGAGGTCGAGCGCATGCAGAAGGAGATGTCCTACTGGATGCTCGCCACCTTCGCCGACGCCTTCCGCAACAACACGGCGGCGGCGGAATTCAAGCGCATCGAGCAGGAGGCGGGGCTCGAGCACCACGCGCGCTTCCAGGGCGTCGACCTCGCGGGCATGGAGCCGGAGGCGATGGAGGTGGTGCTCGCCGACACGGTGCTGAAGGAGTTCAAGGTCCGCCT
This sequence comes from bacterium, assembly GCA_019637795.1. Lineage (NCBI taxonomy): Bacteria > bacterium. The sequence goes on from JAHBUY010000001.1 coordinate 817,411, forward strand.
CGGCCGCATCGGCATCGACTACCAGACGCCCGTCCGGCCGTGAGCGGCGCGGTCCGCGAGCGCTCGGCGGTGATGGACATCCACGACCTCGAACCGGAGGAGTTCCTCGAGGAGGTGCACTCCTTCGAGTTCTGGTTCCAGGCCGTGGAGGGCTACCTGTCCGGCCTCACCTGGGGCCATCGGCCGGACACCGCCGAGGCGCCGCTCGGCGAGCTCGAGCGCGACCGCCTGATCACCGTGCTGTGCAACTACTGCATCGGCGAGACGGCCGCGCTCGAGGGCGCCAGCGGCCTGATCGCCTTCGCGCCCAACCGGCTGGCGAAGGTGTTCCTCTCCACCCAGGTGGCCGACGAGGGCCGCCATCTCGAGGTGCTGCTGCGCCGGCTGCGCGACCTCGGCGTCGCCGAGCCCGAGGTGGAGATGGAGAAGCGCGCCAGCCGCGGCATCCTGCTCTTCCGCCAGCGCCTGCTCGAGCTGGTCGCCAGCCGCGACTGGGAGGCGGCGATCTTCGCCCAGAACGTCATCCTCGAGGCGCTCGAGTTCGCCGTCTTCCACAGCCACGCGCAGACCGCCGACCCGATCACCCGCGAGGTCCTGCAGGGCATCATCAAGGACGAGCGCCGCCACATCGGCTTCGGCGAGAACGAGCTCGGGCGCCGCCTGGCGGTCGCGCCGCACATCCGCGCCCGCCTCGGACGGGTGAAGAGCGAGCTCGACCACCTCGTGCTCGACGCGCTCGAGGAGACCATGCTCGCCATCGCCACGCCGCAGGACGAGCGCGGCCGGGTCGGCCGCGCCTACCTGGAATCGGTCGAACGCCTGGGGTTCGCGCGATGAGCGATCCGCTGCAGCAGTCGGAGGAGGCGCTCGAGGCCGAGCGGCCGCGCCAGCGCTACCTCCTCGAGGACACCGGCTTCGACGAGGTGCCGAAGAAGTACCGCAAGTTCTACCGCAAGTGGAAAGGCGCCGGCGACGAGCTGGCGCCGAACGAGGTCATCTGCCCGGTGTGCAAGGTGGTGATCCGCTCCAGCCGCGAGCTGCGCCCCGGCGACCGCGTCTACTGCATGCCCTGCATGTCGCGCCTGGTCGTCGTCCGCACCGAGCAGGGCACCCTCGAGGCGCACGTCGCCTACTGAGCCCGCGTCCCACATCGGGCTGCGCGATGGCGGGAATCCCCGCCCGGGGCCCGGCGCGGGGTTGTCCGCCGGCGGCGAACGCACTATGCGCGGCGCCGATGCTCGGACACGAATCGTTCGCTGACCTGGCGGGCGTGCCGCTGCGCCCCGGGATGACCACGGTCGACGGGGTCGATCTGCATTTCGTCGAGGCCGGACCGCCGGATGGCGCGCCGGTCGTCCTGCTGCACGGCTTTCCCGAGCACTGGATCGGCTGGCGCCGGCAGATCCCGGCCCTCGCCGCCGCCGGCTTGCGCGTCGTCGCCCCCGATCAGCGCGGCTATCACCGCTCCGGCAAGCCCGCCGGCGTCGGCGCCTACGATCTCGACCGCCTCGCCGGCGACGTCCTCGCCCTCGCCGACCACCTCCGACTCGATCCGCTGCAGGTCGTCGGACACGACTGGGGCGCCTCCGTCGCCTGGTGGATCGCCACGACGCACCCGCAGCGCCTGCGCCGCATGGCCGTGCTCAACGCCCCACACCCCCTGCTCTGGCGCCGCGCCATGCGGCACAACCCGCGGCAGCGGCGGAAGAGCTGGTACGTGTACGCGCTGGCCCTGCCCGGCCTGCCCGAGCGGGTGCTGCGCGCCGGCGACTTCCGGGCGCTGGCGCGCAGCCTGGTCGATTCGAGCCGTCCGGGCACGTTCGGCGACGCCGATCTCGCCGCCTATCGCCGGGCGTGGGCGCAGCCCGGGGCGCTGACGGCGATGATCAACTGGTACCGCGCCCTGCTGCGCAAGCGCCTGCCCGCCACGCTGCCGCTCATCGACGTCGAGACGCTGATGATCTGGGGCCTCGACGACCGATTCGGCGACCGCGCCGTCGCCGAGGAGAGCATCGCGCTCTGTCGCCACGGCCGCGCCGAATACCTCGCCGGCGCCTCGCACTGGGTCCAGCACGAGGAACCGGCGCGGGTGAACGAGCTGCTGCTCGCCTTCCTGGGCGCCTGACCGCGGCCGCGCGCTGGCGACACGCCGGCGAGGTTGGGCGTTTCCCCGGGCACGGCGGAGCCGTGCCCTCGTGGCGGGCGATCCGGTCAGCGGCGGCGAGCCGCCGCGCGCAACGGCTACTCGGACGGGCGCCGCGCGGGCGCGTCCGCCAGGGTGGCGGCACCCGGGACCCAGAGGCTCTGGGACGCTATCGCCATGGGCAGCCGTACCTCGGTCACCGCCCACCTCATCGAGATGGACCAGGTACCGGCGGTCATCGTCGTGGGGCTCGTGGCGGCGGAGGCGGCGAGGCGATCGATCTCGCCCAGGGCCGCCAGCACCGCGTCGCCGAGCCTGTGGTCCGGGTGCGGGTGGCTTCCGTTCTGCGGTTCCATCATCTTCTCCTCGGCCGCGGGTGCGGCGGGTTGCACGGAACGCGAGCCGGCCGGCCCGCGCGCTGGTTCATGGTGCTCGTCTCAGCACGGTGCGGATACCGGAAGCGGCGGCGGCGGACAATGGTCGGCGAGACCGACCGCCCGCAGGCGGTCTGACCAGACCGCCGCCTGCTCCGGCGACATCGACGGCGCGAGGCGGATCGCCAGCGCCAGGGCGTGGACGCGGTAGCGCGGATCGTCCACCACGGCGTCGAGCAGCGGGTGGGCGATCGCCGGCGGCAGCCGCACCAGTTGGGCGAAGATCGCCGACAGCCGCGACTCGGGCACCGCATCGAGCAGCGGGCGCAACGCGCGGCCAGCGCGCAGGCAGCTCTCGGCGAGGATGTGCCAGACCGGCTCGTCCACCGTGGCGCCGCGCGCCACCCGCGACCCGGCATCGGCGGCCGCGGCCCACTCGCCGAGGACGAAGTGACAACGGGCGCGGCAGAGGTCGACGAGGTGCCGCGGCAGCGCGGTGCCGTCCTCGTCGCGCGGCTCCTCGAGCCCGCCCAGCTCCTCCAGCGCGTCCCGCCAGCGGCCGAGATCGGCGTAGGCGCGGCCGCGCAGATAGCGCGCCAGGTCGGTCGCCGCCGACGCCCGCTCGAGATCGTCCAACCAGGGCAGCGCCTCCGCGGCGCGGCCGGCGTCGAGATGGAGCTGCGCCGCCGAGCGGCACAGAATTCGCCGCAGGCTCGGCGCGTCGCACGCCAGCGCGCGCGCCTGGACGAAGAGGCCGAGCGCCTCCTCGCGGCGCCCGGCCATCATGTACGAGCGCCCCAGGTTCACCAGCGCCGCCACCGGGTCGCCGCCGCCGGCCGTCTCCAGGGTCGCCAGGCGGATGTTGCGCTCGGCCTTCCGCTTCGCCTGCATGCGCTCCGGCGTGTAGCCGCCATGGATCAACCACGCATGGGGCATGAGCGCGACCGGGCGAGCCCGCGCGCCGGCGCGTGGCACGACCTGCTCGTGCAGCCGCCCCTGCCAGCGGAAGTCGGCGCGGCGGAACAACCGGCAACTGCGGTGCCAGACGTCGCTCTTGCCGTCGCCGTCCAGGTTCTGGATGGCGATCAGGAACGCATCCGCGGCGGCCATGGCGAGCGCCGCGCGCAGCGCGCCGGCATCGCCGGCGACGCATTCGTCGGCGTCGACCTGCAGCACCCAGTCGCCGCCGCAGTGCGCGAGGGCGCGGTTGCGGGCGCCGCCGAAGTCGTCATCCCAGTAGCCCTCGACGACCCGCGCGCCGGCGGCGCGCGCCAGCCCCGGCGTGCCGTCGGTCGAGCCGGTATCGTAGACCACGATCTCGTCGGCGAGCCCCTCGAGGGAGGCGAGGCAGACCGGCAGCAGCTCGCGCTCGTCGCGGACGATCAGGCAGGCCGACAGCAGCGGCCGCTGCGGATCGCGCTCCGCCGCGCCGCCGTGTTTGGCGGCGAGGCGCTGCAGGTTGTCCTGCTGGATGGCGAACCAGTCGAGATCGTTGCCGACGAAGGTCGCGTGTCCGTGGTGATGGACGAAGGTGTCGCGGCAGATCCGCAGCCCCCCGCCGGCGGCCGTCAGGCGCAGGCAGAGGTCGTCGTCCTCGGCGCCGCCGATCGCGAAGCCCTCGTCCCAGCCGCCGACCGCCCGCAGCGCGCTCGCCCGCACCGCCAGGCAGAAGCCGACCAGGCGCGGCGTCTCCTGCGTCTGCCCGAGGTGCTGGCGGCGCCAGCGGGCGGCGAAGGCGCGGAAGGCGGTCAGCGACCCCGCGTCGTACGCGGCGCGCTCGACCCCCTGCGGACCGGAGGCGCAATTGCTCATCGGCCCGGTGGCGACGACCGCCGGATCGGCCAACGGCGCCAGCAGTCCCTCGAGCCAGTCGTCGGGCACCAGGGTGTCGTTGTTCAGGAAGACCACCACCGATCCGCTGGCGACCGCCGCCCCCTGGTTGCACGCGGCGGCGAAACCGCGGTTGGCCTCGTTGGTGAGAACACGCAGCCACGGCATCCGCGCCAGCTCGGCCGCGGTCGCGTCGCGCGAGCCGTTGTCGACCACGATCACCTCGTCGCGCGGCCGCCGCGCTGACGCCAGCGCCGCCAGGCAGGCCCGGGTCAGCGGCCACTGGTTCCAGACCGGGATGACGATGCTGACGTGATCCATGGCGCGGCGCCTGCGGCTGCGCGCTGTATCAGAAATCGAAGCGAATCGCGCCTGGCGGCGGTTCAGGCGGAGGCGGCGCGGCGGACGGGCCGGCCGGCGCGGGCGGCGCGCTCGAGCGCGGTCAGCTCGCGCTCGAGCAGGGCGGCGATGCGCTCCGGGTCGGGAATCTCGGCCGGGTCGCTGTCGATGCCGAAGCCGACGCGCCCGGCGTAGGACATGAGGGCGATCGACAGCGGCGTGCCGCGCATCACCGGCGCGAAGGGATGGACCGCCTGGATGCGCGCCCCGGCGAGGTAGCGCGGCGTCGGCGGCCCCGGCACGTTCGAGCAGAGCAGGTGCAGCTTGCCGGCGACCATCTGCCCGGCGGCGCGGAACAGCACCGGCGGCACGTACGCCGCCGCCTGCATCATCGCCTTGAACGCCGAGGCGTGGCCGTCCGACTTGGCGCGCCGGGTTTGCGCCTGGATGTGCGCCAGCCGGGCGGCGGCGCCGCGCTCGCGGATCGGCAGCCCGACGGTGAAGCCGCCGACGCGGTTGCCGAGCGCGGCGCGATCCTGCTGATCGCGCAGACTCATCGGCACCATGCACTGCAGCTCGCGCGGCCCGCGGCGGCCGAGGTCCTCGTAGGCGCCGAGGGCGCCGGCGACGGCGGCGAGCACGACGTCGTTGAGGGTGGCGCCGAGGCGGTGGCGGAGGCGCTGCAATCGCCCCAGGTCGACCTCGAGCATCGCCAGCCGCCGCCCGACCCCGGAGCCGCCGGCGTGCCACGCCGCGCTCTCGCTCGCCCGTCCCACCTCCCCCAGCATCCCGGCCAGGCCGCGCGCCAGGCGGCGCAGTTGCGCCGGATCGGCGAGCCCGGAGAGCAGATCCGCGGCGGCGCGCAGCGTGTCGGCGAGCGAGGCGGGCGGGCGCGGCGGCGTGCCGAGGCGCGCCCGGCCGCCGCGCGGCACCCGGATGGCCTCGCCGCGGTGGGCTTGCGTGAGGCCGTCGAACAGCGCCACCGAGCCGGCGCCGTCGAGCAGCGAGTGGTGCATCTTCAGGAAGAGGGCGGCGCGGCCGCCCTCGAGGCCCTCGATCACGTGCGCCTCCCAGAGCGGGCGCATGGGGTCGAGCGGCGCCGAGAAGATCTCGCCGGCCAGCGCCAGCAGCGCCGGCGCGTCGCCATCGTCGGTGAGCGACACCACCCGCAGGTGGTAGTCGAGATCGAACCCGGCATCGCCGACCCACGACGGCAGCCCGATGCCGAACGGCGGATCGACGATCCGCTGCTGCAGCCGCGGCGCCAGCGCTACCAGACGCTGCAGGGCGCGCCGCAGCCGCGGATGGTCCGGACAGCGATCCAGCATGAACAGGCCGGCGACCAGCGGCCGCAGCTCCGGCGTCGCCTGTTCGGCATGCCAGAAGAACGCATCCGACGGCGCCATCACCGTCGTCGGCGGAGTCGATCCGTTGCGTGATCCCATGTGGTGCGGATAGCGGCCCGGGGCGGCGCCGGCAATGCGCGCGACAGCGCGATCGCTGATCTTGGTCATTGCCGGCGCGCCGCCGCCCCGATCAGACGCGCTGGGCGAGCAGGTCGCGGATCTCCGCCAGCAGCTTCTCCTGCGCCGGCGGTTCGGCGGGCGCCGGCGGCGGGGCTTCCCGCTTGAGCCGGTTCACCTGCTTCACCAGCAGGAAGATGGCGAAGGCGACGATGACGAAGTCGATGATGCTGTTGACGAAGGTGCCGTAGTTGAGGGTCACGGCGCCCGCCGCCCGGGCCTGCGCCAGGGTGGCGTAGTCGCCGCCGCTCAGGCTGATGAACCAGTTGGTGAAGTCCACCTTGCCCATCAGCATGCTCAACGGCGGCATCATGATGTCGGCGACGAACGAGCTGACGATCTTGCCGAACGCGGCGCCGATGATGATGCCGATCGCCATGTCGAGCACGTTGCCCTTCATCGCGAAGTCCCGGAATTCCTTCAGCATGGCTCTCCTCCTCGAATGCGGCGGGTGCGCGCCGCGGTCAGCGCGGCGCGCCGGCGCCGCGATCGTGTCATCGCTCGTCCGGCTCCTCGGCCTCGGCGGTCGCCGCGGTCCGCAGGTTGATCCCGACGATCGGCTTCGTCGCCTCCTCCGGCGGCGCGCCGCGGCTGATGCGCGAGGGGTCGATCCCCTTCTCGCGCAACACGCTCTCCACCGCCGCCAGCCGCGCCTCGGCCAGCGCCTGCAGCGCGTCCGGGGGCGGCGGCGGAATCTCCTGCAGCCAGGCGGCGAGCGTCGCGGCGTCCTCCGCCGACAGCTCCGGCTTCTGATCCGCCACCCGCGCCTCGAGATAGGCGCGGATGCGCTGCCGCGGACCGCGCTCGGTGACGAAGGCGAGCGAGCGGGCGAAGACGCCCTCGTCCGCCCACGAGGCGAGCAGCGCCTGCTCGTGCAGCCAGCGGGCGTCCTCCGGGGTGGCGGCGCAGGTCAACTGCACGCCCATCGCCGGACGGCTGGCGAGGAAGGCCGCCAGGCGCGCCGCGCTCTCCGCGCCCGGCCCGGTCGGCTCGGCGCGGCCGAGGCGGAAGGCGATCGGCTGCGGCGCGATCGGCGCCCCGGCGCCGCCGGCGACCGCGCCGAGCATCTTGAGCGGCGAGGTGATGGCGCCGGCCAGCGCCTGCTTCAGGGCGCTGCGCACCACTGCCATGAGGTCGATCTGCGTGTTGCCCTGGCGATCCACCTGCATCGGCACGCTGAGGTCGATGTTGCCCTGCACGTCGCGCAGCAGCGCCAGCGCCAGGCTGAGCGGAATGCCGAAGTTCTGCTCGAACAGCGAGTCGCCCTCGCTGCCGCTGAGATCGAACTGGTGCAGGCGGATGTCGTTCTGCACCGTGTAGTTGCCGCCCTTGGCGTCGGCCTTGACGTCGATGGTCAGCGCGCCGTCGGCGATGCCGTACGGCGAGTAGGTGGTGGCGTAGGCGTTGAGCGGCGCCAGCGGCAGGTCGTCGACCTTCAGCTCGAGGGTGCTGGCGTCGGGGCCGAGGTCGCCGCGGACCGTGATCCGACCCTGCTGCAGCGCGGTGATGTCCACCTTCAGCGCTTTCGCCTGCGGTCCCGGCAGCGCGATGTCGCGCGCCTCGATCTCGATCGGGGCGAAGCGCAGCGTCGCCGGCGGTTGCACGGCGCGATCGGTGAAGTCGATGCCGCCGCGCAGGACGCGCAGCGCCGCGACCTGCACCGCCAGCGGCTGGGCGCTCGGCGATGCGGCGGGCGCCGCCGGCGTCGGCGCGGCGGTCGGCGAGGCCGCCGCGCCCGCCGGCGGTCCGCCGCCCATCGCCGGCAGGACGATGCCCTCCTTGGTCCGCGTCACCCGGATCGCCGGCGCCTCGACGCGGATCTCGCCGAAGGCGGCGCGGAGCGGCGGCACGGCGGCGCCGGGCGGAATGCCGCCGGGCACGCCGGGCAGCGACAGCGATTGCAGCGGCACGCTGATCGACCTGGCGCTGATCGCCAGCTCCTTGCCGTCGCCGCGCGCCAGCCGCGGCGCGGTCAGCGACAGGGTCGCCTTCGCCTGCAGCGGCTCGGCGCTCGGCGCCAGCGGCGCGCCGGCGACGAAACCGGGCAGCCGCACGTCGGCGAGCTGGAGCCCGATCGCCTGCGCGCCGGCATTGAGCTCGCGGCCCTGCTCGCTGGTCAGCTTCGGGTCGACGAGGTCGAGCTGCAGCGCCAGCGCCGCCGGCGGGTGGACCGCGACGCCCGCCGCCTCGCCGCAAACCGCGTCCGCGGCGGCGGCCGTCGCCAGGATCGGCAGGCTCGCGTCGCTGATCCGCAACCCGACGTGCGCGGCCTCGAAGCCCATGGCCTCGCCCTGGGCGACGCGCGGGCGCTCGAGGTCGAGCCCCAGCTCGCCGGCGACCCGCACCACGGCGTCCCCCGGGCCGAGCCTGGCGAGGGCGGCAGGGACGGTGAGCGACGGCACGGCGAGCGCGATCGACTGCGCGGCGACGTCGAGCGGCGCCGCGCCGCCGCGCGCCACGTGCGGATCGCGCAGGGTCAGCGCGGCGGCGAGCTCGATCGCCGCCCCGGGCGCGGCCGGCCGTCCCGGCGGGATGACCCCGGGCACGGCGACGTGGTCGAGGCGCAGCTCGAGATCGGGCAGATCGAGGGCGAGGTCGGGGACCTGCGGCGGCGCCAGGCGCAGGTTGGCGAGCCCGAGCGTGCCGCTGAGCGCGACGCGGTCCGCCGCCGCCTCGCCGCCGGCGGCGGACGGCAGGCCGGCGGCGATCGCCAGGTCGGCGCGCAGCTCGCCGGAGGGCATCGCCGACGACGGCAGGATGCGCCGCACCACCGGCAGCACCGGCAGCGGCAGGGCGGCGATCCGCAGCGTGCCGCCGAACGCCGGCAGCGGCGCCAGGCGCAGGTCGCCGGCGAGATCGATGGTGCCGGAGGCGATGGCGACGGCGAGCGCGAGATGGCCGATCGCGTCGGCGTCGCCAGTCAGCGATGCGGCGTCGAGCCCGACACCGATGTCGATCGGCTCCAGGTCGCCGACCACCCGCAGCCGGGAATCGGTGATCGTGACGTTCGCCACCTGCCAGCCCCACGGGCTGGCCGCCGGCGTCGGCGCCGCCGGCGAGGCGGCCGCGGCCGGCGCCGACTCGCTGGGCGGCGATTCCGTCGCCCCGGGCGCGCCCTCGTCCGGCGTCGGCGACGGGGTCGCCGAGGCCGCGCCCTCGGTGTCGGCCGCGCCAGTGGTGGTCGGCTCCGGCGCCGCCGGCGCCGGCGTGTCGGTCGACGGCGCCAGCGCGGGGCTCGCAACCGCGCCGCCCTCGCCGGCCGCCGGCGTCTCCGCCGCCGTCTCTGCCGCCGTCGGCTCCGCCGGCGTGTCGGTGGGCGGCGCGGCGCCCCTGGGCGCCAGCGCGGGGAGCAGATCGCCGCCCTCGACGCGCACCGCGACGGTGGCGCCGTCGAGCGCCACGGACCGCACCGCGGCGCGCTGGGCGAGCAAGTCGATGCGCTCGAGCGTGAGCTCGAGACTGCGCCAGCCGACGGCCACGTCGCTGAGGCTGGGCACGGCGACCGACACGTCGCGCAGCGCGACGGTGCCGTGCAGCGCGTTGGTCTGCTCCGGCACCAGCTCGTAGGTGAGACCGAGGTCGAGTGCCCCCTGCAGATCGCTCCATCCGACCGTCGGCACGTACAGGCGCGCCCGGCGCAGCGGCAGGCTCTGCGCCGTCACGTCGGTAACGACGCTGACCCGGCTGTCGTCGAGGGTGACGTGCGCCGTGACGTCGATCGTGCCCTCGTCGACGCCGAGCTTGACGGCGATGGTCCCCGGCTTGCCGTAGACCGCCGGCGTCAGGGCGATCTGGTCCACCGAGACGCGGGCGATGCCGAGCTCGACCGGCTCGCTGCCCTGGAGGGCCAGGTCGCGGAAACGGACGCGGCCGTCGGTGAGCTCGAACTTGTCGAGCCCGAACGCCCACGGCGTGCCCTCGGCGGCGACGGCGGCCGGCGTGGCGCCGGCGGTCGGCGGCGCGCCCGCCTCGACCGCGACCGGCTGCTGCGGCACCAGGGCCAGCAGGTTGAGGTCGCCGCTCGCCAGGCGGTCGAGCGCGACGCGCGGCGTGTCGAGGGTGATCGAGCGGAGCTGGATCGTCTTGCGCAGCAGCGGCAGGTAGCGGAGCTCGACCGCCAGGCGCTTGAAGCCGACGATCGGGCTGTAGGCGTCGAACGCCGGCGGCGGCGGCGCGTGCTCGTCCTCCTCCTCGGCGGCGGGGGGCGGCGGCTCGGGCGCGCCCTTCTCGCGCACCGCGACGTCCTCGAGCGCGATGCCGCCGCGCCACAGGCGCAGGTCGACGTCCCCGACGTCGACGCGCGCGTTCAGCGCCTGCGACGCCTGGCTGACGATGACGCGGCGCAGCACCTCGGGCAGCGCGGCGCGGATGACCAGCAGCACCGCGGCGGCGGCCAGCCACCAGCGCCAGCGGTGGAGTCGCGCCCGCCAGGTGTCCGTCACCGTCTCCTACCGCCGCCCCTCACCAGCCGAGCGAGAGACCGAACGCCAGGTAGAGGCTGTTGCGCTGGGCGTCGGCGGCGGGGTTGTTGTTGTACTCGTCGAGCAGCGAGAACTTCGCGCTCAGCGGCGTGATCAGGGGCGCCGTCAGCTCGAGCGCGTTGCGCAGCAGGTAGTCGGTGGTGAAGTTGTCGATCGCCGGCAGGTAGTCGAGCCGGTAGCCGAGGGAGATGTCGTAGGGAAAGTAGTAGGCGGCGGCGGCGCCGAAGGCGACGGCGAAGTAGTCGTTGTGGTCGCGGGTCTCGCCCGTCGTCTTGTTGACCACCGGTCCGGTGCCGCTGAAGTAGCCCTCGTACACCCAGGCGCCGCCGGCCTCGACGGCGAGGAAGTTGCGCTTCGGGGCCTCCAGCTTCTCCTGCCAGACGGTGTAGCCGACGCCGAGCCGGGGCACGCCGCGGATGCTCAACTTCTGGATGGCGTCGTACGTCACGTCGCCGGCGGCGAACCCGTAGAAGGCATCCGTGAAGTCGTACTCCTCGCGCAGGGCGCCGAAGGCGCGGTCCTCGATGGTGGTGGTGTTCTCGCCCTGCTTCTTCTGCGTCGAGTAGCGGTAGTCGCCGCCGATCGAGAAGCGGGTGGGCGCGTTGACGCGGGTGGTGTGGAGCCCGAGCAGGAAGCCGAACGTGTCGGTCGTCGCCTGCTGCAGGTTGAGGCCGAAGTCGGCGCTGCCGTCCCAGTAGCGCCAGGCGCTGCGCAGCTCGTCCTGCCAGGTCAACCCGTCGGGGCCGATCGGCAGCGCCGAGTGGATGTCGGCGGTCGGGATGGCGGTGGCGGTGGCGGCGGCGCCGCCGACCAGCAGTTTGTCGTCGCTGATCCCCTGCAGCGGCGCGTCGGCCTCCAGGCCGTCGCCGTAGAGCACCTGGAAGGGGCCGTCGGTCTTCACGTCCTCGACGTTCTCCCACGCGATCGCCAACGATCCTTTGCCATACTCCGGCTCCAGGGTCAGGCCGGCACTGGTGAACCCGGTGATCGTCCCGGTCAGCACCGTGCCCTTCGACGTCACCTGGTCGGCGAGCGCCGCGCTCGCCAACAACAGGATCGCCGCCGCGAGCGTCGCGCTCGCCAGAGTCTCCCGTCTTCTCTCAGCTCCGCCTCCCGTCATGGGCCCCCCTCCGCTGATGTCCGCGGGATCTCCCGCCGGTCGCTGGTGCCGGGAAAATACAGAGCAAGGCGGATTCGACAAGGGTCGCGGGCACGGTTTTTCGCGCCCGCGACCGGCGCCGTGGTGGCTCGCCGGACACGGCGCTCGCCCGCCACCTCGGCCGCCGCGGGGCAGCGCGCGGCGATCGGGTGCTTCGGCCGCCCCGGGCGTGTGCTAACAGTCCGTTGAAAAACAGGCGGCGTAGCGAGGGCGAGGGATTGTGCGCCAGATCGAGGCGCCGAACCGGAGGCAAACCGGTCGGTTCTGTCGAGGATTCGGCAACGAAGAGCTGGCGCACAAGACCTGCCCGCAGTAGCCGACCTGTTCTTCAACGGGCTGCTACGGCGCCCGCGAGGGAGTGCCCATGGATTCCACCGCCTTGCCGATCGCCAGGGGCGACGAGGTCATCGAGCTGCTGCCGCGCATGGCCAATCGACACGGGTTGATCGCGGGTGCGACCGGCACCGGCAAGACCGTCACCCTGCGGGTGCTCGCCGAGCAGTTCAGCCGCATCGGCGTGCCGGTCTTCCTGGCCGACGTGAAGGGCGACCTGTCGGGGATGGCGCGGCCGGGCGGCGACAACCCCAGGGTGGTCGAGCGCGCCGCCCAGCTCGGCGTCGCGCTCGCGCCGGCGGCCTGTCCGGTGACGTTCTGGGACCTGCGCGGCGAACAGGGGCTGCCGGTGCGCGCCACGGTCAGCGAGATGGGGCCGCTCCTGGTGGCGCGCCTGCTCGGGCTCAACGACACCCAGGCGGGCGTGCTGGCGATCGTCTTCAAGGTCGCCGACGACCGCGGCCTGCTGCTCCTCGATCTCAAGGATCTCCGCGCCATGGTGCAGGAGGTCGGCAACCGCGCCGCCGAGCTGCGCAGCGCCTACGGCAACGTCTCGACCGCCAGCATCGGCGCCATCCAACGCGGCCTGCTGGGGCTCGAGCAGCAGGGCGGCGAGCGCTTCTTCGGCGAGCCGGCGCTCGATCTCGACGACCTGCTGCGGACACGGGACGGCGCCGGGGTGGTGAACATCCTGGTCGCCGACTCCCTGATGCAGACGCCGGCCCTCTATTCCACCTTCCTCCTGTGGCTGCTGGCCGAGCTGTTCGAGCGGCTGCCGGAGGTCGGCGATCCGGAGAAACCGACGCTGGTGTTCTTCTTCGACGAAGCGCACCTCCTCTTCGACGACACGCCGAAGGCGCTGATCGACGAGGTCGAGCGCGTCGTCCGCCTCGTCCGCTCCAAGGGCGTCGGCGTCTACTTCTGCAGCCAGAGCCCGCTCGACCTGCCCGACGCGGTGCTGGGCCAGCTCGGCCACCGCATCCAGCACGCCCTGCGCGCCTTCACGCCCAGGGACCAGAAGGCGGTGAAGACCGCCGCCGATACCTTCCGCGCCAATCCGCGACTGCAGACGGCGACCGCGATCACCGAGCTCGCCGTCGGCGAGGCGCTGGTCTCGGTGCTCGACGCCCAGGGCGCGCCATCAGTGGTCGAGCGCGCCCTCATCTACCCGCCGCGCAGCCAACTGGCGCCGCTGACGGCGGCCGAGCGCGCCGCGCTGGTGCGCGACTCGCCGCTGCGCCAGCGCTACGAGCAGACGATCGACCGCGAGTCGGCCTTCGAGCGCCTGAGCCAACGCGCCGAGCGCGCCGCCGGCACGCCGCCCGGCGGCGGCCGCGGCGGCGCCGCGCCCCAGGACCCGCTGACCAAGGCGGCGATCTCGATCGGCACCAGCGTCATCCGCAGCATGGGCACGCAGGCGGGTCGCTCGCTGGTCCGCGGGGTCCTGGGCGCGCTGTTCGGCGGCCGCCGGCGGTGAGCCGGCGGCGCCGCCCTTTCCGGCTTGTGCAACCGAACGACTCGGCTAGACGTGAACGCGGCGACCCGGCGGCCACCGGCCTGGCGCCCGACGAAGCGATGGCGAAGCCCCTGCGCGTACTGCTGATCGAGGACAGCGAGGCCGACGCCGAGCTGCTGCTGCGCGAGCTGCGGCGCGGCGGCTACGAGACCGCGTGGCGCCGGGTCGACACCGCCACCGATCTCGCCGACGCGCTGCGCGACGGGCCGTGGGACGTCATCACCTGCGACTACGTCATGCCCCGGTTCAGCGCCCTGGCGGCGATGAAGATGATCCGCGCCTCCGACCCCGAGCTGCCGGTGATCATCGTCTCCGGGCAGGTCGGCGAGGAGGTCGCGGTCAGCGCCATGAAGGCCGGGGCGCAGGACTACGTCAGCAAGCACCGCATGGTGCGCCTGGTGCCGGCGATCGAGCGCGAGCTGGCCGACGCCCGCGAACGGCGGCGGGTCGCGACGACCCTGAAGGAATCGGACGCCCGCTACCGCGAGCTGGTCGAATCGCTGCACGACGTGGTGTTCGAGATCGGCGCGGACGAGCGCATCACCTACCTCAGCCCCTCGATCGTGCCGCTCGCCGGCTCCCCGCCCGAGGCCTACCTCGGGCGTCCGTTCCGCGACTTCATCTACCCCGACGATCTGCCGGCCGTGCTGCGGAGCCTGCAGCGGACGCTCGCCGGCCAGCGCGACCCGCAGACCTATCGCATCCTCGACGCCGCCGGCGGCGTGCACTGGGTGCGCTCGTCCACCCGCCCGGTGCTCGACGAGGCCGGCGGCTTGCGGGCGCTGCGCGGCGTGCTCACCGACGTCACCGAGCAGGTCGAGGCCGAGCAGGCCTATCAGACGATCGTCGAGCACTCGCAGCAGGGGCTGGCGGTGGTGCAGGACGACCGCATCGTGCTCGCAAACCCCGCCCTGGCGGCGCTCACCGGCTACTCGGCGGATGAGTTGCGCGGCGGCTCGCTCCTGGCGCTGACCGCGGCGCTCGTCCATCCCGAGGATCACCAGCGCATGGCGGCGGCGGCGCGCCTCTACCTCGAGGGCCGGGCGCGCGCCGGCGGCTTCGAATTCCGCATCCGCCGCCGCGACGGCCAGACGCGGCACGTCATCACCACCCACACCGACGTGCAGTACCGCGGCCGGCCGGCGCGCCTGGTGGTGTACATCGACGTCAGCGAGCGCGCCCAGGCGGAGGAGGCGTATCGGACCATCTTCGAGCGCTCGGTGAACGGCCTGGCGGTGATTGCGGGCGACCGCATCCAGCTCGCCAACCCGGCGATGGCGGCGATCACCGGCCGCTCGCTGGAGGAGCTGACGAGCACGCCCTTGCAGCAGCTCATCGACCTGATCGTGCACCCCGACGATCGCGAGGAGCAGCGGCAGGCCGTCCGCCGCTATGCCGACGGCCATCGCGACGACGGCGCGCTCGCCTACCGCATCCGTCGCCCCGACGGCAACGTGCGCCACATCGTCGCCCTGCGCACCGACTTCCCGTATCGCGGCGAACCGGCCCGGCTGCTCACCTACGTCGACGACACCGAACGCTGGCAGGCGGAGGAGGCCTACCGGACGATCTTCGAGGGCGCGATCCACGGCATGTTGCTGATCCAGGGCAATCGGATCGTGATGGCCAATCCGGCCGTCGACGCGATGCTCGGCGCCGGTGGGCGCGCCGTGCTCGAGCGGCCGCTGAGCGAGATCATCGAGCAGCTCGTCCATCCCGACGAGTTGGAGACGATCCACCTCTACATCGAGCGCTGGCGCGCCACCGGCCAGGTGCCGCGCCGAGCGGCGCTGCGCGTCCACCGCCTCGACGGCACCGAGGGCCACCTGTTCCTGCAGACGGCGACCGTCAGCCACCGCGGCGCCCCCGCGGCGCTGGTGGCGGTGGCCGACCTCACGGACCGCTGGCGCGCCGAGGAGGCCTACCGCGCCGTCTTCGAGCGTTCGCTCGAGGCGCTGCTGGTGGTGAGCGGCGACCACGTGCTGATGGCCAACCAGGCGGCGGCCGAGCTGAGCGGCTACCCGATCGACGAGCTCACCGGCATGCCGACCGCGGCGCTGCTGGAGCGCCTCGTCCATCCCGACGATCGGGAACCGATGCGCGAGGAGCTGGCGACCTACCTCGCCTCCGGCGCGGCGCGCACCCGGCGCTTCGAGTTCCGGCTGCGGCGGCGCGACGGCGAGGAGCGGCGGGTGCTCAACTCCTGCGCGCCGATGACCTTCGCCGGGCGGCCGGCGGTGCTGATCGGGCACATCGACATCACCGAGCGCTGGCGGGCGGAGGCCGCGCTGCGCGAGCTGAACGCGGTGCTCGAAGCGCGCGTGGACGAGCGCACCGCGGCGCTGGAATCGACGGCGCGCGAGCTCGAGGCGTTCACCTATTCGGCTTCGCACGACCTGCGCGCGCCGCTGCGGGTGATCGACGGCTTCTGCCAGGCGCTGGTCGAGGACTACGGCGACACCCTGCCCGAGGACGCCCTGGCGCTGCTGCGGCGCGTCGTCGGCGCCGCCGCCAACATGCGCCAGCTCCTCGACCAACTGCTCGTGCTGTCGCGCGTCGCCCGCGGCGAGCTGCGGCGCGAGCCGGTCGATCTGAGCGCCCTGGCGCGCGAGGTCGCCGCCGCGCTGGCGCGCGACGACACGGACGGGCGGATCGACGTCGCGGTCGAGGAGGGGCTGCGCGGCGAGGGCGATGCGGCGCTGCTGCGCGCCGTGCTCGACAACCTGCTCGGCAACGCGGTGAAGTTCTCGCGCCCCCGCCCGCGCGCCGCCATCGCCGTCGGCGCCCGCCGCGATGGCGACCGGGTGGTGTTCTTCGTCCGCGACAACGGCGTCGGCTTCGACCCGGCCTATGCCGACCGCCTCTTCCGTCCGTTCCAGCGCCTGCACGCCGCCAGTGAGTTCAGCGGCCACGGCATCGGCCTGGCGACCGTCGCCCGCATCATCACCCGGCACGGCGGCCGGGTGTGGGCCGAGAGCGCCGCCGACGGCGGCGCGACCTTCTACTTCACCCTCGGCTGACGGCGCGGCCCGAAGGCATCATACAGGGGTGCCAGCGCCTGGTGCCGGGCGGCTGGCGGGACATCGCGGTGGCGGATTAGAAGGAGCCGATGGCCGCCGAGATCGATGCCCTGGTCGCCGCCGCGGCGCAGCGGCCGCTGCCGGTGTACCTGATCATCGGCGAGCCCTTCGCGACCGAGCCGGTGGCGCGGGCGCTCATCGACGCGCTGGTGCCGCCGGACAAGCGCAGCTTCAGCCTCGAGCAGTACGACGGCCGCTCGGCGCCGATCGGCCCGATCCTCGACAGCCTGCGCATGCCGAGCCTGTTCGGCGGCACCAAACTGATCTGGGTGCGCGAGCCGACCCTGTTCCTCTCCGGCGAGAAGCGCGCCGACGTCGCCGAGGCGCTGTTCGCCGCGGTCGAGGAGGAGCGGCCGCTCGAGGCCGCCGAGAAGCTGCTGGTGCTGGCGGCGCTCGCCGGCTGGACGCAGGCGGAGCTCGCCGCCGCCGACTGGAGCGCCATGAGCGGCAGCGAGCAGAGCGCGCTGTTCGGCCGCCGCCTGGACGCCGGCGAGGCGGCGGTGCTGGACGGACTGCGGGCCCTCTGCGCCGAGCGCGGCCTGACGGTGAGCGCCTTCCGCGACGAGAGCGGCCAGCTCGAGCTGTATCTCGCCAGCCCCTCGCCGCAGACCGTGCTGCTGTTCACCGCCAGCGCCGCCGACCGGCGCAAGCGGGTGGTGAAGACCATCCAGCAGGGCGGCGCGGTGCTCGAGCTGGCGGTGCAGCGCGAGCGCTCGGGGGCGCTCAGCGCCGAGAGCGTCGACGCGCTGATCGCCGGCGTCGTCGGCGGCGCCGGCAAGCGGCTCACTCCCGGCGCCCGCCAACTGCTCGTGCGCCGCGCCGGCAGCCAGGCCGGCGTCCTCGCCGGCGAGCTCGAGAAGCTCTGTCTCTATGCCGGCGACGCGGCGACCATCGACGAGGCCGCGGTGCGCGAGAGCGTCCGCGACCTGGCGGAGTCGTGGGTCTTCGACTTCACCAAGGCGCTGGCGCAGCGGCAGGCGGGCGCCGCCGTCGCCCAGCTCCGCGCCCTGTTCGCCCAGGGCGAGCACCCGCTGCGCCTGCTGTCGCTGATCGCCCGCGAGCTGCGCCTGCTGCTGCTGGCCCGCGACTGTCTGCGCGGCTCGCTGGCCGGGAGCTGGACGCCGCGCACCACCTACAACACCTTCCGCGACCGCCTCCTCCCCACCCTGGACGAGGACGAGAAGGCGGCGCTCGGCGGCATCCACCCCTTCGTCCTCTACCAGTGCCTGCAGAACGCCGGCCGGGTGGGCGGCGCCCATCTGCGGCGCGCCATGCTCGCCCTGCAGGACCTCGACATCGCCTTCAAGAGCACGCCCACCGACCCGCGCATCCGCCTCGAGGCGTTCGTGCTCGATTTCTGCCGCACCTGAGCCGGCGCGGCCCCCGACGGACCAGAGCGTGGCGCGCGCGGCGTTCGCGGGCGGCGATCGACTCCCGCCCTCGGTGTTTCTTGATGGTCATTGGTGTGCATTAGTGCTTCCGTTTCCCCTGACCCGATGAACGGCACCCCGATCGCCGCCGAGTCCTGGTTCGAATCGCACGTCCTGCGCCCCTGGGTGCCGGCGACGCTGATCGTGCTGCCGCTGGCGCTGGTGCGCTTCCTCGCCCACCAGTGCATCCAGTGGGCGGCGGCGCTCGCCTACTACACGCTGATCGGCTTCGTGCCGCTGTCGGCGGCGATCTTCGCCCTGATCAAGCTCTTCGGCCTGCACCGGCAGCTCACGCCGTTCGTCGTCAGCACCGTCGGCGCCGGCTCGCCGGCGGTGGCGCGCGACGTCGTCGACTTCATCGACGCCACCAACCTGAAGGCGGTGGGCGTGCTGGCGGCCCTCGGCGCCGTGCTCGCCGTGATCGGCATCATGGGCAACGCCGAGCTGTGCTTCAATCAGATCTGGAACGTGCGCGGCCGCACCTGGCGGCGCAAGTTCCGTTCCTTCGTGCTGCTCTGCGTCGCGGCGCCGCTGCTGCTGCTGCTGGCGCTCACCCTCACCGCGATCCTCCAGCCGGGCCACGGGATCTACGACTTCCTCGAGACCTGGCGGCTCGGCGTCGTCGTGCTGGTGTTCCTGCGCTGCCTGCCCTACGGCCTGCTGTGGCTGAGCTTCACCCTGCTCTTCACGCTGCTGCCCAACACCGAGGTGCGCACCCGCTCCGCGGTCTTCGGCGCCGTGGTCGCCGGCACGCTGTGGCAGTTCGCGCAGTGGGGCTACGTCCTCTTCGTCATCCGCCTGGTGCGCTACAGCGCGGTCTACGGCGCCCTGTGGCAGTTGCCGATCCTGCTCGCCTGGATCTACGTCGCCTGGGGCATCATCCTCTTCGGCGGCGAGGTCTCGCGCGCCCACCAGGAGGTGACGGTGCGCCGGCTCACCTGGCGTGAGGCGGCACGATCAGCACCGGACATGGGGCGTGATGAATCAGTGCCTGGGTGACGCTCTCGTGCAGGAGGTCGGTCGGTTGGTGGTGCGTGTGGCGATCGGTCACGGCGGTGACGATGATGTCGGCGTTGCGCTCCCTGGCGAGCGCGATCGCCGACTCCGCCGGGGCGCCGAACCTGGCGACCAGCTCGACGTCCGGGTAGTCGCCCGCCAGTCGCTGGCGCAGCGCGGCGAGCTGCTCCAGCGCCCGCTCGCGCCCTTCTGACAGCGTCAGGTGCGTCGGCCCGTGCGGGTCGTGCGACAGCAGCTCGCCGCTCGCCACGTGGACCAGGTGGGCGAGGACGAGCGTGGCCTTCGTCGCGCGCGCCAGGCGCACCGCGTGCACTGCGGCGTGTTCCGCCTCGGGGGAGAAATCCGTGCAACAGAGGATGACGCCCAACGTGTCCGACATGCTCGACCTCCTTCGCCCCTCGGCCATTGCGCGTCCGCCGCGGTGGCGTCAACCGGACGGGAGAAAAAGCCGCGCGCACCGATCGCCGCCGAGGTCGCGGATGCGCGGCACGATGCCGTCGCGCGCGACGCCCTCGACGCGGCGCCACCAGCCGCGGTGGCGGAGCTGCGGATCGGCGGCGAGATCGGCCGGCGTCGCCACCACCGCGGCAGCCACGCCGGCCTCCTGCAGGCGCGCCACCAGCGCCTCGGCCGGCTGCGCGCCGGCCGCCGCCAGGAGCGCCGTCGGATCGGCGCGCTGGCCGGCATCGTCCGGCGGCGCCACCGCGCACCAGCGCTCCCCGTCGTCCGCGTCCGCGCAGCGCACGATCAGGCCCGCGGTCGGCGGCCGCGCGCCGGCGCGCGCCGCCGCCAGGACGGGCGCCAGCAGGAGGCCGAGGACGTCGCGCTGGGTGAGCGCCAGGCGCGCCGCGCCGCCGCGCCACAGCGCGGCGGTGATGGCGACGGCCGCCGCCCAGGCGGTCGCCGTGTCGGCCCAGGCGAATCCCGGGCCCGCCGGCCGGCCGTCGCCGTCGCGCATGGCGTCGACCAGGCCCGACATCGCCTGCAGCGTCGGGCCGAAGGCCGCCCAGTCGGCGCGCCCGTCGCCGGGCGGGAAGCCGGTCAGGTGGACGATCACCAGGCGCGGGTTGAGCGCGTGCAGCGCCGCGTCGTCGAGGCCGAGGTTGGGCAGCACGCGGCGGCTGAAGTTGTCGACCACGACGTCGGCGTCGCGCAGCAGGGCGCGCAGCGCCGCCAGGCCCTCGGCGGCGCGCAGGTCGAGGGACAGCCGCCGCTTGCCGCGCTGCAGATTGATCGCGCTGGTGCCGGCGGGCGGCGGCGCGTCGGGGCGCTCGACGCGGATCACCTCGGCGCCGCAGTCGGCGAGGATGCGCGTCGCCAGCGGCCCGGCGACCACCCAGGTGAGGTCGATGACCCGCGCCCCGGCCAGCGGGCGCGGCGGCCCTGGCGCGATCGCCGCCCCGGCGGACAACAGCGACGGGCCGGGCGGCTCGCCCAGCTCGCGCGCGAAGCGGGCCCAGCTCCACACCGGGGCGAACGGCAGGCGGCGCAGTTGCGCCTGCTCGACCAGCGCGTCGACCTCGTAGGTCGCGGCCCAGGCGTCGAGCACGTCGAAGACGTGCGCGGCGTGGCGGCAGCGCTCGTCGACGTCGTCCCAGCGCGGCGCGGCGAGGTCGGCGGCGGCGCCGTCGGCGCGCAGCCACTCGCGCAGCGCCGTCCAGTCGCCGACGTGCGAGAGCAGCGCCTCGCCATCGCGGCAGCGGCCGACGCGAAAGGTGCCGCTCCAGTGCAGCGACCCGCGCCGCCGCCCGAGGTCGCGGCGGTCGAACCATTCGCCGGCGAGATGCTCGAGCGACGCCGTCGCGCTCTCCTGCAGGCTGACGTCGACCAGCCGCCCGCGGCCGTCGCGCTGCCGAGCCTGCAGCGCGATCAGCGCCCCCAGGGTCGCGTGCAGGCCGGCGACGCGGGTCGCCGGCTCGCCGGGCAGCGGCAGCGGCGGCGTCCCCGGACTGCCGTTGGGCCACACCATGCCGCCCGCCGCCTGCGCCACCAGCTCGCCGCCCGCCCACTCGGCGCGCGGGCCGTCGAGCCCGAACGGCGTCACCACCACCCAGACGAGCCGCGGCCACTCGCCGGCGCGCCGCAGCCAGGCGCGATCGGCGCGTCCGCAGACGACGACGTCGGCGCGCGCCAGGGCGGCGGCGGCGAGCGGCGCCCGCGCGACCTCCGCGCCCAGCCCGCGCATCACCTCGACCGCGAAGCCGCCGAGCCGATCGGCGGCATCGAGCACGCGCACGCCGTTCATCGCGACGACTCCGCCTCGCGCGCCGCGCCGCCGCGGCGGTCCATGGCGGGCGCGTAGCCGGCGGCGCGCGCCGCGTCCTCGGTCGGGAAGTAGACGCGGTTGGCGGGCGCGATGTCGTCGTAGTGCGCCTGCCCCGGCAGGTGGTAGAGCCGCGAGCGCCGGTTGCCGATCACCGGGCCGGCGGGCGTCAGCCCCCACAGGCCGCGGCCGGCGCGCCGCGCCGCCGCCTCGTCGGCCAGGAACGCGTCGCGATAGCGGAAGG
Source organism: bacterium (assembly GCA_019637795.1). Taxonomy (NCBI): domain Bacteria; species bacterium. The sequence goes on from JAHBUY010000001.1 coordinate 839,143, forward strand.
GGCCGCGCGCGTAGGCGCGGGCATAGCCCTGGCGCAACAGCTCGCGATTGAAGAAGGTGCCGTCGGCGAGAAAGACGTAGGCGAGCGTCCGCCCGTAGCGGTCGTGGCGGTCGCCGGCCTCGTAGGCGAGCTCCACCGATCGACCGCGCAGGCGGGCGCGGGTGAACGCCGCCGCCTCGCGCGCGTACGGCTGCGGCGGCGCGCCGCGGTCGGCGCGATCGCCGAGCTCGGGCGTGTCGACCCCGATCAGCCGGATGGTCAACCGCTCGCCGCGCATCAGGACGCGGATGGTGTCGCCGTCGACCACCGACTCGACCCGCGCCGTGTCGCGGGCCGCCGCCGGCCCAGCCAGCAGCAGCGCGACGAACAGGAGCACCGCCGCCGAACGCATACGGTCCGTTACCAGCTCGCGGCGCGGAAGACATCGCGACCGCGCCGCGGCAGGCGGGGAATTTCGTGTCGTCAACGCTTCCGTCCGTGCTATGGCTCGCAGGAGCGATCTTTTCCCGGGGGACGGACCATGTACAGGGATATCGGGCAGCGCCTGGTCTGGGCAGCCGTGGCGATGGCGATCATCTGCCAGCCCGCCGTCGGCCGCGCCTATTCGACCGGCATCGCCAGCACGGTCTTCGGGCCGAGCGGCTGCCCGGCCTGCCACACCGGCGGGGTGACGCCGACCGTCATCCTGAGCGGACCGACGACCGTGGCCCCCGGCAATACCGCCGACTACACGCTCACCATCTTCGGCACCGCCGCGCAGCCGGCCGGCGGCCTCAACGTCGCCGCCGACGACGGCACGCTCTCCACCGGCGGGCTCTTCGCCGGCGGGACGCAGACGGTGTCCGGCCTGGGCGGTCGACAGGAGATCACCCACAGCGCGCCCAAAGCGGGCGACCTGCTGCACATCATCGAGTTCAGCTTCCGCTGGACCGCGCCGCCCACGTTCGTCGGCACCGTCCACCTGCGCGGCTGGGGCAACGACGTCAACCTCAACGGCGCGCCCAGCGGCGACGCCGCGGCGCTGGCGACGCTGAGCATCGTCTCGTCCGCGCCCTCGCCGACGCCGACCGCGACGCCGACGCCGGCGCCGAATCTGTGCCTCGACGTCGCGCCGCTCGACCCGGCGCTGGTCGCCGACGACGGCCAGTCCTGCCAGAAGGCGATCGCCAAAGCTGGCGCCCTCTATGCCAAGCAGGGCCTGAAGGCGGCGCAGAGCTGCCTCAAGGCGCTGCAGGCGAGCGGCACCCCAGGCGACCCGATCGGCCTCTGCGCCGGCAGCGCCGCCGGCGCCATCGCGCCCGCCGACGCCAAGGCCGCCGCGGCGCTCGCCAAGGCGGAGAGCAAGCTGCGGGCGCTGATCGGCGGCAAGTGCGGCGATCCCGCGGTCGCCGCGCTCGGCCTCTGCGCGTCCACCGCCGCCGGGCTCGCGGACTGCCTGCTCGCCGCCCACCACCAGGGCATCGTCGACGCGATCGCGACCCAGTACGGCGCCCTGCAGCCGACCAACGACCCCAACGCCCGCCGCTGCCAGGGCGCCATCGGCAAGAACGCCGCCGGCTTCCTCGACGCCTACCTGAAGGCGAGCCAGAAGTGCCTGAACGACCGCAACAGGAACGCCACCGCGGGCTCGGGCGCCGAGCGCTGCATCGGCTCGATGAGCGGCGGCTTCGTGCCGCCGAGCGACGGCGACGTCGCGGCGGCCCTGCAGAAGGCGACCGGCAAACTGTCGTCGAAGATCAGCTCGCTGTGCAGCGAGACCGACGTCGGCCATCTCGACGCCTGCGCCGGTAACAAGGCCGATCTGATCGAATGCCTGGTCTGCGGCCAGCGCAGCATTGCGTTCGCGCTCCTGGGCGCGCAGTACGGGGGCAACTAGCCAACCTTGATCTGAAAAAGAACTCCCACCACGGAGGCACGGAGACACGGAGGGTACAGCGGCAGGATGGCTGGTTGGTGGAATCCCTATGGTCATTGCTGATGGCGTTGGGGATCTCGCCCCCGAACCCTCTCTTGTTTAGGTTACTCCGTGTCTCCGTGCCTCCGTGGTGAAATGTTTTCGTCACATCGAGGCTAACCAGGACCTTCGCGGGAGGATCGCGTGTCACAGGACGATGTCGCCGCCGAGCTCGAGCGGCTGAAGAGAGAGAACGAGGCGTTGCGCCAGCAGGCGAAGGCCAAGCCGGGGCAGGTCAGCCTGAAGGTCAGCGAGAAGGGCGCGGTGAGCGTCTACGGGCTCGGCCGCTTTCCGGTCACGCTCTACCAGGAGCAGTGGCTCAAGCTGCTGGAACGCGGCGACGAGATCCGCGAGTTCATCCGCCTCAACGAGAGCCAGTTGAAGAAGAAGGACGCTTGAGCGGCGCGCGCCCGGGCCGGTCCAGATACGACAAACACCTTCACCACGGAGACACGTCGACACGGAGGACTCGGTGCCATAGCGAAGGCGCGGGGCCTTCTCACTCCATTTCCAATGAACTTTGGGATGAACGCCGAGCGGGCTTCGAGATCAGTACTCTCCGTGGTGAAGTGTTTTCGTCAGATCAAGGCTGGTCCGGCTGGGCGACCACCCGGCCGTGGATCTGGCGCGTCAGCTCTTCGATGCGCTGCGCCAGCTCGCGGGTGATGCGCGTCAGCTCGGTGTTCTGATCCATCAGCGCTCGGAGGGCGGCGGTCTCCTGCGCCGCCAGCTCCTGGCGTTCGATGCTGGCGCGCGCCAGGTCCTCGCGGTGCAGCGCGTCGGCGTCGGCGTGCGCCTTGTCGCGATCCGCCTGTCGCGTCTGCGCCAGCAGGATCAGCGGCGCCGCGTACGCCGCCTGCAGGCTGAACGCGAGGTTGAGCAGGATGAAGGGATAGAGGTCGAACTGCACGAGGCCGACGACGTTGGCGAGGATCCAGACGCCGACGATGATCGTCTGCACCACCAGGAACGTCGGCGTGCCGAAGAAGCGCGCGAAGCGCTCGGCCGACGCGCCGAACCAGCCCTCGCCGAAGGTCGGCGCCAGGTGCGCGTGCGGCGCATGGAAGCGGAAGTGGCGCCGGTTCCCTGTCGTCTCGTCCGTGGGGGTCGTCATGCCGTCTCCTCCTCGTCGCCGGTCGCCAGCGCGCCGGCTTGGCGGGCCCGCTCGAGCACCTGCTCCTCGGCCGCCACCAGTGGCGCGTCGACCATCATCCCGTCGAGCGTGAGCACGGCGTGGCCGTCGCGCCGCGCCGTGCGCCAGGCGGACACCACCCGCCGGGCACGCGCGATCTGCGCCGGCGTCGGCGTGTAGACCTGGTTGACGATCGCCACCTGCTGCGGGTGGATGCAGAGCTTGCCGGCGAACCCGAGCTCGAGCCCCAGCCGCGCGTCGGCGCGCGCCGCCTCGGCGTCGCGCACCGCCAGGCAGACGCAGTCGATCGCCGCCAGGCCGCGGCCGCGCGCCGCCAGCGCCAGGGCGCAGCGCGCGTGGTGGAGGACCCCGCGCGCGGCGTCGGCGCCGGCGAGACGCAGGTCGCGCGCCAGGTCCGCGTGCCCGAAGCACAGGGCCTCGAGCCGCGGCGTCGCGGCGCCGAGCGCGAAGGCGTCGGCGATGCCGGCGGCCGTCTCGACCAGCGCCAGCAGCCGCACGCTGCCCGGCGGCCGGCCGTGGGCGCGCTCCAGCCCGTCGAGCCGCTCGGCCACTGCCGCCAGCTCGCCGGCGCGCTCCGCCTTCGGCACCATGATCGCGGCGGCGCCGGCGGCCACCGTCGCCGCGAGGTCGGCCCCGAACCACGGGGTGCCGGGGGCGTTGACGCGCACCGCCGGCTCGCTGGCGCCGTAGCCGCCGGCGCGCAGCGCCGCCGCCACCAACCCCCGCGCCTCGCCCTTGGCCGCGGGGGCGACCGCGTCCTCGAGATCGAACACCACCGTGTCGGCGCCGGCGGCGCGCGCGCGCGCCAGATGGCGCGGCTCGCTGCCGGGCACGAAGAGGAGGGAGCGGCGAAGCGACGCGGCCATCGAGACTCGCCTTCTACCCGCTCGTCGCCGCGGAGCACAGCGGCGCGACGCCGGAGTGGACGCGGCGGTCAATTCCGCGACGACATGGTCGCGCAGCGCCGCGCGCCGCTACGGCGCCGCCAGGCAGACGAGGCGCACGACGTCGGCGTCGGTGCGCGCGCCGGCGTCGGCGCGGGTGCGGATGGCGAGGCGGGCGCTGCGGCGGCCGTTGAGCGGCAGGACGACCGGCACCGCCGGGCCGCAGGTGCCGGGCGCGGCGAGGGTGTCGAGGCTGGCCTGCAGCGCCGCGGCGATGGCCGGATCGGCCGGCGCCAGGCGGCCGACCGCGACGGCGCTCGGGATCTCGCCAAGGCAGGCGACGCGGCGGTCGTCGCCGGGCGTGCACGGCTGCAGCTCGATCGTGCACTGGCCGGCGACGGCGTCGGTGTCGCAGAGCGGATCGCCGTCGCGGCAGACGAAGCGCGAGCGCGGCGACGGGCGGTCGATGGGAATGGTCGGCGCGGTGCTCGTCCACTCGACCAGGCAGTCGCTGCCGGCGCGGCCGGCGAAGCCGGGGGCGAGGGCGCGCCGCGGCGCCGCCGACGCCGTCACGGCGCGCAGGCGGTCGGTCACCTCGGGCCACGGGTCGTCGTTGATGTCCACCAGGCCGAAGTTCTGGTTCTCGCCGTCGAAACGTCCGGTCGCCGGCTGGTCCATGTACTGGAACCAGTGCGCGCCGACGAGGTACGGGCGCGCCAGCACGCGGCGCAGATAGGTGCCGAGCGCCTGGGCGCGCTCCACCTGCGTCGGCAGGGTGGGGAAGAAGGGCGGCAGGGTGTTCGGCAGGCCGGCGTCGGCGGCGCGATAGCTGTACTCGCCGATCAGGATCGGCGTGCCGGCGATGCGCTGCATGGCGTCGAGGTCATCGAACATGCGGCTGAACGGGATCCCGTAGTCCGCGGGGTAATCCGGCGCCAGGGCGAGGATCGCGGCCGCGATCTCGTAGTAGTTGACGGTGAGGACGTCGACGTACGGCGCGATCGCCGCCACCACCTCGGGACGCGTCGACATGATCAGCAGGCGGCTGCCGAGAATCAGCAGGTCGGGCGACAGCGCCCGCAACGCGTCGTGGGTGACCTGGTGGAAGCGCGCCGCGACGTGGGCGTCGAAGGCGCGCCGGTCGGCGATCTGCGCCGGCGAGCCGGTGGGCCGCGCCGGCGCCGAGGCCGGCGCCGGCAGCAGCGCGCCCAACGTCTGGACGTCGTCGAACGACGCCAGCGCCGTGCCCCACACGGCGTTGAACGCGGCCACGTCGCCGCCGTAGCGATCGGCCAGGAACGCCTGCGCCGCCACCTTCCCCGGCGCGCCCGGCGGCAGCAGCAGGTAGGCATCGAGGTACGGCAGCACCGCCGCCAGGCTCTGGTTGAGGCCGAGCTCGTTCTCGGTGAAGACGCCGATGCACCACGGATCGGCGGCGCACGGCGCCGCCGCGGTGGCGACGCTCGCCGCGACGCCGGCCGGGAACGCGGGGTCGAAGTAGTCGCGCGTCACCCGCGCCACCAGCGGCGGCGGCACGCCCGGCACCGCCGGCGCGTTGGCCGCCAGCGCCAGCGTCACCGTGTACGCGATGGCGTTGGGAAAGCGCGCCGGCTCGCTGAAGGCGCCGATGGTGTTGATGCCGAAGTCGCGCAGGCGCGGCAGGGTCGCCGCCGCCCACGCCGTCTCGCTGCCGTACCTGGCGATGATGTTGTCCTGGTACGGCGCGGTGCCGAGCGGCGGCGAGAAATCGCCTCCCGGCCGCAGGTGGTCGACGCCGACCGAGAAGAAGCCGTGGCCGGCGGGGGTGATCAGCCACCAGACGCCGTCGATGCGCTCGGTGCGAAAGCGCCCGGTGGCGGCGGTGGTGATGCCCTGCCAGCCGCCCCAGGCGTCGTACCCGGGATCGGGGGCCGCGGCATGGGCGGTCGTGGCCGCGACGGCGAGCGCGAACAGCACGGTGCGGAGCATGCCCGTGCCTAGGCGGGGCCCGGCCGCGAAGTCAATGCGATCCGCGCCCGCCGCCCACCGCCTCCGGCCCGAGGCGTGCCCCCGGTGACGGCCGGCGTGGCCTGGACGCGAGACGTCGCAGCAAGGAGCTCGTGCCCGCGGGTGGGAATCGCAGCGAGGCGAGGAGACCCCGGCGGCACCCTTCAGGCGACGCAGCATCTGGCGGGCGATGCCGCATCGCCGCGCCCGGCGCGAGGCCAGCGGCACGGGCGCTCGTCGACGCGCAGCGGTGGCGGCCACAAATTCGCACTGACGCGCCGCCGCCCGTGGTGTAGACAGATCCAGCCACGGGCCGCCGGCGGGGCGCGCCGGCCCAGCCGGCGCTGCGCGGCCGCGGAGCGAACCCACACGTGCCGAACGATCCGACCGAGGCGGAGGCGACCGCCGGCCGCGGGCTGCGCGACGAGGAGGCGCGGTTCCGCGCCCTCCTCGAGCATTCATCCGACGTCGTCACCGTGCTCGGCGCCGACGGCACGGTGCTCTACAACTCGCCGTCGGTGCGGCGCGTGCTCGGCTGGGCGCCGGACGAGCTGCGCGGGCGCCGGGTCTTCGACCTCATCCATCGCGACGATCTCGATCTCGTGCTGCAGCGCTTCGGCGAGGCCCTGGCCGCGCCCGGCGCGCCGGTGCCGGTCACCTTTCGCTTCCACCACCGCGACGGTCACTGGGTGTTGCTCGAAGCGATCGGCAGCAGCCGCCTCGACGATCCCGCCGTGCGCGGCGTGGTGGTCAACAGCCGCGACGTCACCGAGCGCGCCCGGGTCGAGGCGACGCTGCGCCAGAGCGAGCAGCTCTCGCGGCTGCTGTTCGAGCAGGTGCCGGTGGGGATCATCTTCACCGACCCCAGCGGCCAGGTCACCAGCGCCAACCCGGCGGCGCTGGCGATGCTCGGCTCGCCGAGCGCCGACGCGACCGCCCAGTTCAACGTGCTGCGGATGGAGCGCCTGGCGCGCGCGGGCATCAGCGACGCCTACCGCCGCGTCCTCGACACCCACGCCACGGAGCGCGTGGAGATCGCGTACGAATCGCATTGGGGGCGGCGCGCCGAGATGCGCGCCCTCATCGCGCCGCTCTTCGAACAGCCGGCGCGGCTGCTCGGCACGGTGGCGATCGTCGAGGACGTCACCGAGCGGGCCCGCGCCGACCGCGAGCGGGCGGCGTTGCTCGAGATCGCGCACGAGATCGGCGGCTCCCTCGACCGCGGCGCGATCCTCGATCGCGTCCACCGCCGCGCCGCCGAGCTGCTGCCCTGCGACCGGGTGGCGACGCTGATCGCCGACGCGGCCCACGGCAGCCTGCGCGCGCTGGCGGAGCACGGCGCGCCGGCAGGCCGCGCCCTCGTCGAGCGCCTCACGCTGGCGCCGGACCACCCCCTGACGCAGGCGATCAGCCGCGGCCGCATCGCGATGTGGAGTGATCCCGAGCAGCAGCCCTGGATCGCCGCCGCGCAGCTCCGCGCGCTCGGCATCGGCGCCGCCATCGTCGCGCCCCTGATCGGCCGCGGGATCGTCACCGGCGCTCTCATCGCCATCCGCCAACCGGGCGCTCCCGGCTTCGTCGACGCCGACGTGCAGCTCCTCAACGGCATCGCGCGGCAGACGGCCTTGGTGCTGGGGGCCGCCGACCTGCATCGGGCCGAGCAGGAGGAGGCGGCCGTGTCGACCGCGCTGGCGCGCGTCGGACAGGCCCTGATCTCCTCCCTCAGCGGCCCCGAGATGCTCGCCCGACTGTGCGAGGTGACCGCGCAGGCCCTCGGCTGCGACCGCAGCCACACGCTGCTGTTCGAGGACGACGACGCGATGCTGCGCATCGCCGCCGGCTACGGCGACACCGCCGACGAGCAGGCGTTCGCCGCCAGCATGCGTCTGCCCGCGTCGCTGGCGGCGGGCGCGCTGGCGCGCCTGCGCGAGGACGACGTCACCCAGGTCGATCGCGAGCGCGATCCCGTGGTGTTCGCGGTCAACGAACAGTACGGGGTCAGCGCCGCCATCTATCTGGCCCTGCGCCGCGGCCCGGCGCTGATCGGGCTGCAGAGCGCCGAGTATCGGGGCGGCGCCACCCGTTTCAGTCCGCGCCAGGAGCGGATCGCCCGCGGCATCGCGCAACTGGCATCGCTGGCCCTCGAGGTGGCGCGGCTGGTCGACGAGCTCGAGCGCGCCAACCGGCTGAAGTCGGAATTCGTCGCCACCATGTCGCACGAGCTGCGGACGCCGCTGAACATCATCCTCGGCTACCAGGACCTGCTGCTCGACGAGACGTTCGGCGAGCTGACGCCCGAGCAGCGCGACGCGCTCGAGCGCTCGGAGCGCAACGCCCGGGCGCTGCTCGAGCTGATCAGCGCCACCCTCGACCTCAGCCGCCTGGAGTCCGGTCGGCTGCCCGTCGACCGGCGCGAGTTCGATCCCACCGCCGTGCTGCGCGAGCTGGAGCTGGAGAGCCGCGACCTGGCGCTCTTCCCGGGCGTGATCGTGGACTGGCCGCCGCCGCCGCCGCTGCCGCCGCTCTACAGCGATCCGGCGAAGTTGAAGGTCGTGCTCAAGAACCTGCTCGGCAACGCGGCGAAGTACACCCACGCCGGACGCATCACCGTGCGCGCCGCGCCGCGCGGCGATGGGGTCGAATTCGCGGTCGCCGACACCGGCATCGGGATCGCCGCCGACCTGGTGCCGACCATCTTCGAGGCCTTTCGCCAGGTCGGCGACGGCGTGCCGCTGCAGGGCGGCGTCGGCCTCGGGCTTTACATCGTCCGCCGCCTGCTCGGCGAGCTGGGCGGCACCGTCCAGGTCGAGAGCGAACCCGGCCGCGGCTCCGTCTTCCGGGTGGTCCTGCCCGGGCGGGCGTGAACGCCGGCGGCGTCCTCACCCGGCCATGGTCAGGCCGCCGCTGACGCTCAGGACCTGGCCGGTGACGTAGGCCGCGTCGGGCGAGGCGAAGAAGGCCACGGCGGCGGCGATCTCCTCCGGCGCGGCGAGCCGGCGCATGGGGATGGCGCGGGTCATGGCGGCGATGATCCGCTCGCCCTGCGCGCCGCTGGTGATCTCGTCGAGCAGCGCCGTGCGCGTCGGACCGGGACAGACGGCATTGACGGTGATCCGGTGCCGCGCCAGCTCGCGGGCCAGGGTCTTGGAGAACGAAACGACGCCGCCCTTGCACGCGGCGTAGACCGCTTCGCCGCTGCTGCCGACGCGCGCCGCGTCGGAGCTGATGTTGACGATCGCCCCGCCGCCGCCGGCGATCATGTCGTCGAGGACGGCGCGCGTGCAGTGGATCGGCCCCTTGAGATTGATCGCGATCAGGCGATCCCAGAGCGCCGGCTCGTTGTCGACGAAGGGCTCGACGCGGTCCCAGCCAGCGTTGTTGACCAGGACGCCGACGGCGCCCAACCGGGTCCGCACGGCGGCGGCGGCGGCCCGCACGGCGGCGAAGTCGGTGACGTCGACGGTCACCGCCTCGGCCGATCCGCCGGCGCCGCGGATCGCCTCGACCGTCGCCGCGGCGCCGGCCGCGTTGACGTCGGCCACCGCGACGCGCGCCCCCTCACCGGCCAGGCGCTGCGCGATGGCGCGCCCGATACCGCTGCCGGCGCCGGTGACCAGCGCGATCCGTCCCTCCAGGCGCGACATCGCGCCCACCATACGCCTGCAGCGGCGCCGACGTCCACGCCGGCGCTCGCCAGCGGGCTATGGCGCCGCGGCGACGAAACGCGCTATGCGAGGCTCCGTCGGCGATCGGGGCAGCGAGGAGCGCGTGGACGAAGTCGAGCTGGCGGAGGCGGCCATCTTCAGCTTGAAGCAAGCGGCGCAGCGACTGCGGACGCTCGCCGAGCAGACGCAATCCGCGGATCTGCGCGATCGCCTGCGCGCGCTCGCGGACTCGATCGACGAGCAGACGCGGCATCTGCTCGCGCAGCGCCGCGCCTCCGCCTGAGGCGGGTTGTCGCGTGGCGGATCGCAGCGCGGCGCGCCGCGCCGCACGGATCGCGGGGCGCTGGCTGCCGCTGCTGGCGTTGTTCGCGATCTTCCTCTGGCTCACCCATCCGCCGGCGGAAGCGGGGCGCCTGCCGATCAAGGTGTTTCCCGACTCGGCGAGCTACACGACGTGGGGCCACGGCCGCCCGCCGGTGCCGTTCCTCTTCTACTCCCTGTTCGGCAGCGGCGCCGCGGCGGCGGTCGCGCAGACGATCCTGTCGCTGATCTGCTGGTTGGGGCTCGGCTGGACGGCGCTCGGCCTGCCCGGCGCGCTCGCCGCCGGCGTCCTCGCCGGCGCCCTGCCGGTGGTGCTGTGGAACGAGACCGTGCTCTCGGAATCCCTGGCCCTCAGCCTCGGCGCCGCCTTTCTCGCCACCAGCCTGGCGCTCGGCCGCCGCTGGACGACGACACGGCTGTCGCTGTGGGTCGCCTGCCTGCTGCTCTACACCGGCGTCCGGGTCGAGAATTTCTTTCTCGTGCCGCCCGTCCTCGCCGCGCTGTCGCTCTGGCACTGGCGTCACTGGAAGGCGCTCGGCGCCGCCGGCGCGATCGCGGTGGCGCTCTTCGTCACCTTCAGCGTCGTCATCGACAAGCAGAACCGCAACTGGCAGATCCGCATGACCAACATCGTGCTGACGCGCATCCTGCCGGACGCCGCGTTGCGCGACGAGCTCATCGCCCGCGGCCTGCCGGACGAGCCGGCGCTGCTCGCCGCCAGGGGCCGCATGCTGGCGGCCTACGACCCGGACTTCGTCGCCGCGACGCCGCGCTTCCAGCGCTGGCTCGACGAAGAGTCGCGCGGCACCTACCTGGCCTGGCTGCGCACGCTCGCGCCGCACCGCATGTTGATCGGTGGAATGGACGCCGCCATGACGCACTGGCCGTACGCCTTCAACTACTACTTCGCCGGTCTGCGCCTCCCGGCCAGCGCCTGGGACTTCTACCCCTGGTCGCACGCCATGCGCCTGCCGTTCGCGCAGTGGCGATGGCTGACGCTGATCCCCGTCGCCTGCGTCGTCCTGACCTGCCAGCTCACCTTCGCCGACCTGTTCGCCGTCGCCTACCTGCTCGGCGTCTACCTGATGGCCTTCGCCGTCTTCCACGGCGACACCGGCGAGCTCGACCGCCACCTCGTGCTCACCGCCGCGCTCTACCGCTTCGCGCCGATCGTCGCCCTGACGCCGATCTGGGAACGCACCCGCCGGCTGTGGAGCGAGCCGCGCGGCGCGAGCGCGGCTCACCCGCGCGCTCTTCGTTGACGACCACGATCATGATGTGGTAGTGGAGGACATCATGAAACCGCTACAGGTCTACCTCGACGAAGCCGAGTTGGCTCGGCTCGACGCCTGGGCGAACGAACGCGGCTGGACCAAGTCGCAGGCGATCCGGGCTGCCGTGCGGGCGCTGACGCGGCCGCCTGACGCCGATCCCCTGCTCACCATCAGCGGCATGATCCAGGACGGGCTGCCGGTCGACAGCGCGGCCCAGTTCGACCGCCATCTGCAGGCCACCTTCGTTGCGGAATCGCCGACGAAATACGCTGCGCGTCGTCGGTCGCGCCCCCGTTCTCGTCGATAGCGGGGTGTGGATCGCGCTCGCCTCGGCGCGCGACCAGCATTACCGCGCCGCCGACGCCGCGCTGCGCGAAGCGATCGCGGCCCACACGCCGCTGCTGACCACCAGCCTCATCCTGGCGGAGGTGCACCGTTTCCTGCTCTTCCACGCCGGCATCCACGCGGCGGCGGTGATGTTGGAGCGGATTGCCGCGAGTCCCAGCGTCGCGATCGTCTACCCGGGCGCCGAGCACGATGCCGCCGCCCGCCAGTGGCTGGCGCGGCTCGATGATCAGCGGATCACCCTGACCGATGCGGTGAGCTTCGCGGTCATGCAATCGCACCGCTGCGCCGCGGCCCTCAGCTTCGATCGCGACTTCGCGATCGCCGGCTTCGCGATCCGCCCCTGAGCGATGCGGCGGGATCGGGAGGTCGCGGGCGGCGCCGCGGCGTGGTCGAGCGGGTCGCGTCCGGGCGCGGCGCGGCGTCAGAGCCGCAGCATGTCGACCGACACCTCGAGGGTGTGCGGGCCGCCGCCGAAGATGACGCCCTTGAGCGGGGTGACGTCGGTGTAGTCGCGGCCCCAGGCGGTGGTGACGTGGCGGTCGGTCGGCAGGAGATCGTTCGTCGGGTCGAAGTCGACCCAGCCGGCGTCGGGCACGTGGACGGCGAACCAGGCGTGCGAGACGTCGGCGCCCTGCAGGCGGTCCCGACCGGGCGGCGCCACGGTTTCGAGGTAGCCGCTGACGTAGCGCGCCGGCAGGCCGAAGGCGCGGACGCAGGCGATCGCCAGGTGCGCGAAGTCCTGGCAGACGCCGTGGCGCTGCGCCAGCACGTCGCCGAGCGGCGTCGCGACGGTGGTGCTCTCGGGATCGAAGGTGAAGTCGCGATGGATGCGCTGGTTGAGGTCGGCCACCGCCTCGAGCAGCGGCCGCCCCGGGGAGAACGACGGCGCCGCATAGGCGCGCACCTCGGCGGTGACGGCGGCGCCGGGCGAGTCGAGGCGGAACTGCCGCGCCAGGCGGGTCTCCGGCTGCGCGCTCTCGAGCAGCCGCTGCAGCGCCGTCTCCCACGCCGGCGATGCGGGCGCCGCGGCCGCCGCGCCGATCTCGACCTCGCTCGTCGCCGTCACCGTCAACGCCTGATGCGGCTCCTGCACGGCGAAGTAGAGGACGCGGTTGCCGAAGGCATCCTCGTGCTCGGCGCGCTGCTGCGGCGGCGGATCGATGGCCAGCGCGGCGGCGGCGCAGGTCTGGATGGCGGTGGCGCGCGGGTGCATGCGCGCCTCGCTGTGGGCCAGCACCACCGGCTGGCTGTAGACGTAGCGGGTGCGGTGGACGATGCGGTACCTCATGCGACCCGCACCAACTGTTGCGGCCGGTCGCCGCGGCTGAAGTAGGCGGCGGCGAGCGCATCGGCGGCGACGCCCAGCGCGGCGCCGATCCGCTGCAGCGTGTCGTCGAGGCCGTGATCCAGGGCGCGGCCGGTGGTCGGGCCCGGGTGGCGCAACTCGCCGCGCGCGGCGCGCACCGCCTCGCGCGCCGCGCCGGGCGTGCCGGCGCCGGCGGTGAGGCCGTCGAGCAGCGCGTCGAGCTGCAGGAGCTGGTAGGCGAGCGAGCGCGGATTGCTCTCGTCGTCGATCAGCAGATCGAGCACGGCGCCGGCATCGGCGGTGGCGCGGTAGCGGCGGCGGTACGTGATCGAGGCATCGGCGACGGCGAGCAGGGCCTCCCACGGCACGGCGGCGATGTCGGTGCCGGGCGGGCACAGGCCGCGCAGCAGGTTGACGACCCCGAGGCCGCGTTCGAGGCGGCGGCCGATCTCGAGGAAGCGCCAGCGCTGGCCGCGGCTCATGCTGTCGGCGCTGAGGCCGCCGAAGGCGGCGAGGAGGAGCAGCAACTGTTCGATGCGCTCCGGGGCCGCCTCCAGGCTGGCGCCGTCGGCGAGCGCGCGCTGCATGGCGGTGAGGACGCGCCAGGTGTCGGTGGAGAGGCGGTCGCGCACCGCACGCGCGGCGCGGGCCAGCGCCTCGAGGTTGAAGCGGGCGCCGCCGACGCGGGCGCGATCGAACAGCAGCCCGCGCAGCTCGCCATCGGGGACCGCCGCGCGCTCCGCGGCGCCGGCGCCGGCGAACCCGGGGAAGGTGCCGGTGACCCAGGTGACGGCGCGCAGCAGGGCGGCGCGGTGCGCATCGCGCGGCGCCGCATCGCCGTCGAGGACGCGGTTCAGCGCCTCGCGCAGCACCCGCGCCGTCGCCTCGGCGCGCTCGGCATAGCGGCCGATCCAGAAGAGATTGTCGGCGACGCGCCCCGGCACGTCCTGGCCGCCGCGCTCGACCAGCAGTGGATGGGTCGCCGGCACCAGCACGCCGACCTCCGGCTCGGGCTCGGAGGCGAGCACCCAGACGTCCTTGCTGACGCCGCCCTGCTGGTTGGAGACCATCAGGGTCGACGGCGAGGGCGCCACCCGGCAGAGGCCGCCGGGCATCACCGCGTAGCCGTCGCGGTCGGCCACCAGGAAGCCGCGCAGCACGCTGGCCCGCGCCTCGAGCGCGCCGCCGGCCCACACCGGCACGGTCGAGAGCGCGACCCGTTCCTGGCCGACGAAGGCATCGGGCCGCCACTCGATCTGGGCGCGCAGGGCGTCGAGATCGGCGGCGCTGAGCTCGTCGCCGAACGCCGTCACCCGGCTGGCGTGCGGATCGATCGGCTTCACCACCAGCTCGGGCAGATGCTCGAGCACGTAGGCGCGCGACTGGGGGTCGCCGCACCACCAGGTCGGCACCGACGGCAGGGCCAGCTCCTCGCCGAGCAGCGCGCGCGCCAGCGCCGGCAGGAACGGCATCAACCCCGGATTCTCGACGGCGCTGCTGCCGAGCGGGTTGAGCACCGCGACGTGGCCGGCGCGCACCGCCTGCAGCAGGCCGGGCGCGCCGAGCAGCGAATCGGGCCGCAGCTCGAGCGGGTCGCAGAAGGCGCCGTCGACGCGCCGCAGCACGACGTCCACCGCCTGCAGCCCGTCGAGGGTGCGCAGCCACAGCCGTTGATCGCGCACCGTCAGATCGTCGCCCTGCGCCAACGTGCAGCCGAGCTCGCCGGCGAGCAGCGCCTGCTCGAAGAAGGTCTCGCTGCCCGGCCCCGGCGTCAGCAGCACGATCTGCGGATCGTCGCCGCCGGCCGGCGCCAGCGCCGCCAGGGTGGCGCGGACGCGGCGCAGGAATGGCGGCAGCCGGTGCGCGTGCGCGTTGCGGAAGACGCTGGGCAGGATGCGCGACAGGACGACGCGATTCTCCAGCGCGTAGCCGACGCCGCTCGGCGCCTGGCTGCGGTCGCCGAGCACGCAGCGGCCGCCGCCGGGCAGGCGCGCCAGGTCGGCGGCATAGAGCGCCAGGTGCCGACCGCCGGCCGGCGCGACGCCGACGCACGGGCGCGCGAACCCGGCGTGCGCGAACACGACTTCGGGCGGCAGCAGCCCGCGCCGCACCAGCGCCTGCGGGCCGTAGAGATCGGCGAGCACCAGCTCGAGCAGCTCGGCGCGCTGCACCAGGCCATGCTCGATCGCCTGCCACTCGGCGCTGGTGAGCAGCAGGGGCACCGGATCGAGCGGCCACAAGCGCTCGATCGCCTGCGGATCCTCGTACACGTTGTAGGTGGCGCCGTGCTCGCGCAGCAGCCGCCGCGCCTCGCGATGGCGCTGCGCCAGCTCGTCGCCGCCGAGCGCGTCGAGCGCGTGCAGCACCGGCGCCCAGTGCGGGCGCGGCCGCCCGTCGTCGGCGACGCACTCGTCGTAGCCGCCGCCGCCGCGATAGCCGGCGAGCAGGGACGAGGGCGCGCGCTGCGGATCGATCATCGGCGGGCGCATGGGTATCTCACGCGGGCGGCGAAGTCATCCGCGGGTGGACCGGCGGGCGCGCCGCCTCACGCGCAGCGGGCGGCGCGGCGCAGGTCGAGCGTGCAGGGATACTCGAGGCTCGGCTCCTCGGGGGGCGCGGCGAGCGGACCCGGCGTGTGGCCGTAGGGCCAGAACCGCGCGCTGCGGCGCGCCTCGGCTTCGTTGGCGTTGACGGGAAAGGTCTCGTAGTTGCGCCCGCCGGGATGCGCCACATGGTAGGTGCAGCCGCCGATGGCGTAGCCGCTCCAGGCATCGACGACGTCGAAGACCAGCGGCGCGTGCACCGGGATCGTCGGGTGCAGCGCCGACGGCGGCCGCCAGGCGCGGTAGCGCACGCCGGCCACCGCCTCGGCGCGCCGGCCGGTCGGGCGCAGCGGCACGCGGCGGCCGTTGCAGGCGACGAGGTGTCGGCCCTCGGTGAGGCCGGTGACCCGCACCTGCAGGCGTTCGACCGACGAATCGACGTAGCGCGTCGTGCCCTGCGAGCCGACCTCCTCGCCGAGCACGTGCCAGGGCTCGATCGCCATCCGCAGCTCGAGCTCGACGTCGCCGAGCTGCACCGCGCCGTAGCGCGGAAAGCGGAACTCGAGGAAGGGCGCGAACCACTCGAGGGCGAGCGGGAAGCCGGCCCGCTCGAGATCGCAGACCACCTCGCGCAGGTCGTTCCAGAGGAAGTGCGGCAGCATGAAGCGGTCGTGCAGCGCCGTCCCCCAACGCACCAGCTCGCCGCGATACGGCGCCGCCCAGCAGCGGGCGATCAACGCCCGCAGCAGCAGTTGCTGGACGCAGCTCATGCGGGCGTGCGGCGGCATCTCGAAGGCGCGCATCTCGACCAGGCCGAGGCGGCCGGTCGCGCCGGTGGGCGCGTACAGCTTGTCGATGCAGAACTCGGCGCGGTGGGTGTTGCCGGTGACGTCGATCAGCAGATTGCGGAACAGGCGGTCGACCAGCCACGGCGGCGCCGCCGCGCCGGCCGGCGTCTGCTGGAAGGCGAGCTCGAGCTCGTACAGGCTGTCGGTCCGCGCCTCGTCGACGCGCGGCGCCTGGCTGGTCGGACCGAGAAAGAGCCCGGAGAAGAAGTACGACAGGCTCGGATGGTGCTGCCAGTACGTCAGCAGGCTGCGCACCAGGTCCGGGCGGCGCAGCGCCGGGCTGTCGGCGGCGGTGGCGCCGCCGATGGTGATGTGGTTGCCGCCGCCGGTCCCGGTGTGGCGGCCGTCGAGCATGAACTTCTCGGTGCCGAGGCGGCAGTGATGCGCTTCCTCGTAGAGCAGCTCGGTGAGCGCGGCGAGCTCGTCCCAGCTCCGCGAAGGATGGACGTTGACCTCGAGCACGCCGGGATCGGGCGTGATCTGCAGCTTGCGCAGGCGCGGATCGGCCGGCGCCTCGTAGCCCTCGAGCACGATCGGCAGCCCGAGGTCCCGCGCCGTGGCCTCGATCGCCGCCAGCAGGGCGACGAAAGCCTCGAGGCAGACGAGCGGCGGCAGGAAGACGTACAGATGGCCGTCGCGCGGCTCGACGCAGAGCGCGGTGCGTGTCAGGCCGCCGGTGACGGTGGCCGGGGCGCCGTCTGCGGACTCGGTCGGATCGGGCGCGCCCTCGGGGGTCGCGCCGGAGCCGGGCGCCGCGGCGGCGCCCTCCGGCGGGAACTGCATGACCGGCAGCGGCGGGTGGGGAGCGAAGGGGTCGAGCGGGTACTCGCGCTCGCGCGCCGCCTCGGGCGCCCACGGCAGGGAGTCGAGCGGCAGCCGGTAGCCCATCGGCGAGGAGCCGGGGAGGAGGTACATGCGGGCGCGGCGGAACTCCCACCGGCTGCTGACCCAGGTGCCGCCGGAGCGGCTGGGCTCCCAGCGCAGCGGCAGCGCGTAGCCGGTGACCGTGCCGAGGCCGCGGCGCAGCAGCGTCGCCAGGCGCTGGCGCTCCTCGGGATCGTGAAGGTTGCGCTGCAGGGGATCGACGTTGATCGGCAGGCCGCCCTCCTTCCACAGGTAGTAGAAGACGTCCTCGTAGCCGGGCACGGCGAGCTCGGGGGCCAGATCGAGCCGGCTCGCCAGACGCTCGATGAAGCGCGCCGCCTCCAGCGGACCGCAGCCGCCCGGCGCGCGCTCGTCGGCGAACAGCGCCTGGTCGCGCCAGAGCGGCTCGCGATCGCCGCGCCAGTAGCAGGTGAGCGCCCACCGTGGCAGCGGCTCGCCGGGGTACCACTTGCCCTGGCCGAAGTGCAGCGCGGCGCCGGGCGCCAGCCGCCGCTGCAGGCGGCGCAACAGGTCGCCGGCGCGCAGTCGCTTGCCGGGACCGAGCGCCGCGGTGGTCCACTCGGCGCCGTCCATGTCGTCGCTGGCGACGAAGGTCGGCTCGCCGCCCATGGTGAGGCGCACGTCGCCGGCGGCGAGCGCGGCATCGACCGCGTGGCCCGCGTCGGTGATCGCCGCCCACTGCTCGTCGCTGTAGGGCAACGTGACGCGCGGCGTCTCCCGCACCCGGCGCACCACGTTGGCGTAGGTGAGCTCGACCTCGCACGGATCGGCGTACCCGGTGACCGGCGCGGCGCTCGCCGGCTCCGGCGTGCAGGCGAGCGGAATGTGTCCCTCGCCGGCGAACAGGCCGGAGGTCGGATCGAGGCCGAGCCAGCCGGCGCCTGGCACGTACACCTCCGCCCAGGCGTGCAGATCGGTGAAGTCGGCCGTCGGCCCGGCGGGACCGTCGAGCGCCTTCACATCGGCGGTGAGTTGCACCAGGTAGCCGGAGACGAAGCGCGCCGCCAGGCCGAGGTGGCGGAGGACCTGCACCAGCAGCCAGGCGCTGTCGCGGCACGAGCCGCAGGCGAGCGCCAGTGTCTCCTCGCAGGTCTGCACGCCTGCCTCGAGGCGCACGGTGTAGGCAATCGCGCGTTGCAGACGCTGGTTGAGATGGACGAGGAAATCGACGGTCGGACGCGGCGCGCGGTCGATCCCGTCGAGCCAGCGCTGCAGCAGCGGACCGCGCTCCCGGATCTCGAGGTAGGGCGCCAACTGGGCCGCCAGGTGCTCGTCGTAGCGGAAGGGATACTGCTCGGCCGACTGGTCGACGAAGAAGTCGAAGGGATTGATCACCGTCTGGTCGGCGATCAGATCCACCTCGATCGCCAGCTCACGGGTCGGTTCCGGGAAGACCAGCCGCGCCGCCCAGTTGCCGAAGGGGTCCTGCTGCCAGTTGATGAAATGTCCCGCCGGCTCGATCCTCAGGCTGTACGCCTCGATCGGGGTCCGACAGTGCGGCGCCGGCCGCAGGCGGACGACGTGCGACGACAGCGCCACCGGCCGATCGAACCGGTAGCGGGTGCGGTGGTTGAGATTGACGTGAATGCTCATGACGACGCGCGGGCGCAGAGGCCCCGCGCCGGGAGAGCGAACGGCGTGCCGACCGCGGGCGGCGGACCGGCGCCATGGCGCGGCGACGCCGGACCGGATCCGCGGTGCCCACTTCGTGCTCACCTGCCTACGCAGCGGGCGGCGGCGGGCGGTCGCTGCCCTATCGCGCGGCAGCGAGGCGAGACCGCGCCACCGAACGGCGATGCGCAGGCTCCCAGCGCCCGCCGGCAGGCCGCGACGGTGGCGGCGCCGCGGCGATTCCCCTTGGCGTCGAGCTCGGCGAGCCTCGGCGGCGGGCCTGGGCGGGCCCCGTTCCGACGGACGTGGCTCGCCGCCCCGGGCTCCCGCGACGCGTCCGCCACCCGGCTACCGCAGCCGGTGGCGATCTGCGACCGCTCGCGGCTGTCGCGCGCCCCAGCCCCACCACCCTTCCGCCTCGCCGACCATGCCGCACTGCACGGATTGTCGCTGCCGTCAATAATGTTTCTGGCGACACGATCATACACACAAAATGTATTGCTCCGTCACATCCATCGCGTATTCAGCCATGCACGATGCAGGGGTTGGCATGAATGAAGGCAGATGGATCGTCGATAATATGAGTGAACATGACAGCGGATCACGCGACTTTCTCGGCAACCACATATCTTGCGCCGCACGCCGGGGCATCTTGTTGTGGCTGGCGCTACTGACCACCGTGTTCCCCGGGCGGGCCGCTGGGGAGGGAACGTCGACCCCGACGCGCACGGCGACGCGGACAGCGACGCGGACCGCAACGCCAACCAGTACCGCGACCCGGACGCCGACGCAGACCGCGACGCGCACCGGCACCGCCACCGCGACGCCGCCGAACACCCCGACGGCCACGCCAACCTCGACCCACTCCGCGACTCCAACGTCGACCCACTCGGCGACTCCGACCGATACCGCCTCGCCGACCCCGACCGCGACCAGCTCGGCCACACCGACCGACACCGCCTCGCTGACCCCAACCGCGACCAGCTCGGCCACGCCGACCGAGGTCGACACCCCGACGGGGACGGCAACCGCGACCGCCACCGCGGTGGACACTCCCACCAGCAGCCCGAGCCACACGGCGAGCGCGACCGCCACGACGACGGCAACGATCACGGAGACCGTGACTGCCACCGTCACGGCCACCCCGACCGACACGCCCGCGGCCACGGCCAGCGTCACCCCGATCGACACCCAGACGGCGACCCGCACCGAAACCGTCACGGCCACGCCAACGGCATCGGCGACGCCGACCGGCTCCGCCACGGCCACCAGCACGCCGACGGCGAGCCGCACCCTCACCGCGACCGCCACCGCTTCCGCGACGGCGAGCCGCACGCTGACGGCATCCGCGACGCAGACGGCCACCTTCACCCCGACCGCCACCGCCTCGTCGACCCGGACCGTCACCGACACGCCCACGGTCACCGTCACGCCGACGCCGACGTTGGCACCGCCGGACATCGGCACCGGCGTCGCGCCGGGTAGCGACGACGTCTCGGGCACGGGCACGCCGAACTGCCACATCGACATCTGCAGTATGGGCGGCACCGTTCCGGGTCCCCAGGCGTGCCACGCGCCCGACAGCCTGCTCGGCTCCGGCACGACCAGTGGGGCGGGCCGATTCGAGATCGCGATCGCCCCGCCCCTGGCGCCCGGGGCCTGCGTGTACGCCGTCGACACCTGCACGATGCTGACGAGCGCGGTGGAATGCGCGACCTCGGCGGCACCGGCGCCGGCGCTCGGACCGCGGGCGCTGTTGCTCGCGCTGGCCGCGCTGATGGCGGTCGCCGTGGTCGGACTGCGGCGGCGGCCACTCTAGGCGATGGGCCGCGACGACCGCACGCCGCCTCCGCGCCGCCTGGCCGCGGGTCGAGTCGCGGTCGATGGCCGACCGGTGTTCATCGGCGGCGATCTGTGTTCATCTGTGGCGGGTGCGGGTCCGTCCCTGGTTGCTGATCCCATTCGCGCTCGCCGTCGCCGTCGGTCTGCCGCTCGCCTGCGGGTACCTGAAACTGCCGGGCGGCTGGACGGTGAACTTCCCCGGCTTCGGCCGCGAGCCGATCCCGGATGATGAGCTGCGAGCGCGCCTGCGGGTCCCCGAGGGGTTCAGCGTCAACACCTACGCGGCCGGCATCGAGAATGCCCGCCTGCTGCTGTTCACGCCGGCCGGCGACCTGCTGGTGAGCGCGCCGCGCACCGGCACGGTCTGGCTGCTGCAGCGCGACGCCGACGGCGACGGGGTCGCCGATGGGCGGCGGGTGCTGCTCGACGGTCTGTACCAGCCGCACGGGCTCGCCCTGCACGACGGCTGGCTCTACATCGCCGAGACGACGGGGGTGCTGCGCCTGCGCTATGACGCGGCGGCGGGCGCGGTCGGCGGTCCGCCGGAGCGGATCATCAGCGGCCTGCCGGATGGCGGCAACCACTGGACGCGCACCGTCCACGTCGGACCGGACGGCAAGCTCTACGTGTCGATCGGCTCGAGCTGCAACGTCTGCATCGAGGACGACCCGCGGCGCGCCACGATCATGCGCTTCGACCTCGACGGCGGCCAGGGCGAGATCCACGCCACCGGGCTGCGCAACGCAGTCGACTTCGACTGGCAGCCCGGCACCGGCGCTCTCTACGCCACCGACAACGGCCGCGATCTGCTGGGCGACGACTTCCCGCCCTGCGAGCTCAATCGGATCGTCGCCGGCGGCTTCTACGGCTGGCCGATCGCCAACGGCGACCGCGTGCCCGACCCCGATCACGGCGCCGGCAACGAGGCCCGCATCGCCGCCTCGATCCCGCCGGCGCACCAGTTCGGGCCGCACGTCGCGCCGCTCGGCATGACCTTCTACCGCCGGCCGCCGGGCCCCGCGCCGGCGGCCTTCCCAGCCGAGTACGACGACGTCGCCTTCGTCGCCGAGCACGGTTCGTGGAACCGCTCGCGCAAGATCGGCTACCAGGTGGTCGCCCTGCGTTTCGCCGCCGACGGCGGCATCGCCGAGACGCCCTTCCTCAGCGGCTTCCTCGCGGACGACGCGGTGTCCGGACGGCCGGTCGATCCCGCCGTCGGCCCCGACGGGGCGCTCTACGTCTCCGACGACTACACCGGCGTCGTCTATCGCATCGCCTACGGCGAGCCGGCGCGCGCCAGCGGCGTCGCCGCGCCCGCCGCTTCGCCGGGCGATCCGTTCGCCGGCCTCGACGCCGCGGCGCTTGCCGCCATGCAGGCGCGCGGGGCGGCGCTCTGGGACGCGCATCCCTGCGCCGACTGTCACGTCGCCACGCAGGCCACGCCCGGCGCCTACAAAGCGCTCGAGCACCTCACCGCCCGCTACTCGGTGGACGCGCTCGCCGCCTTCCTCCGTACCCCGCAACCGCCGATGCCGGTGTTCCCGCTCGACGAGCCGCAGCGCCGCGACCTGGCGGTGTACCTGCTGCGCGCCCATCCCTGAGGCGCGCGGCGCCCGCTCGCCACCGCGGGGCGGCGGCGAACGAATCAGGATCCGCGGCCGCCGCGGATGATCCGCGCCAGCACCTGGGTGTGGGTGCCGACCGGCCGCAGCGACGGGTCGTGCGGCATCGCCTCTCGCGTCACCGACGGCAGCAGGTACGCCGGGATCGCCGGGAACGCATGGTGCGTGGCGTGGTCGACGAAACCGTAGGCGCCCCAGATACAGCGCTCGATCAGCCCGGGGGAGAAGTTCCGCAGCGCCGCGTCGCCGACCACCACCTCCCCGGCACCGCGCGGTTGGTGCTCGGCGATGCCGCGCAGGGTGTGCACGAGCGGCGTCAGGCTGGCCAGGCCGTAGCCATAGACGAGGAGATAGGCCGCCGCGGCGGCCATCATCGTCGCCGCCGGCGCGCCGGCGTGCCCCCAGTACGCGCAGAGCACGATCGTGCCCAGGAAGCCCGCCTGGACGGCGGCGATCCAGAGGGCGGAACGCGGACGCAGGCCGCCGTCGATCGCCGACGTCGTCTGCAGCTTCATCTTCGCCGCCCCCTCCCGCAGCAGGAGCGAGCGCGCCACCAGGCCGAGGACGGCGGTGCCCCGAATGTCCACGCGATAGGTGTATTTCGGGTCCTGCGCCGTGCCGAGCGCCCGATGGTGCGCCCAATGGCGGCTGCGGAAGGCGGCGAAGTCGGTCAGGAACAGGGGCGACACCGCATAGGCGAGGGCTTCGTTCCAGACGGGATTGCGGAAGGCGAGCTTGTGGATGCACTCGTGCAGGAGGAGCAGCAGCCCGTGCGCCAGCACGCCGAACCACACCCAGCACGCGAGCAGGTGCCAGCCGATGCCTGTCCACGCGGCGAGGTAGATCGGGGCGACGACGGCGGCGACGTGGCCGCCGTAGATCGCCAGCGACAGCGCGTCGGAGCGGCGCGCCTTGGCCGCCAGCGCCGCGCGGGCGACGGCGCGCGCCGGCGCGTCGTCGAGCATGGCCGTCATGCCGCCGGCCCTGCCGGTCGGGTGGCCTGGAAATCGACCACGCCCGAACGGCCGCACGACGCCTGGACCACCTCGAGCGGCAGGCTGGCGAGCAGCAGCGGCCCGAAGAGCCGGGCGCGGCCGAAACGCAGGCGCAGGTTCCAGCCGCGGCCGACCAGCGCGTTCTGCAGCGAAAGCGGAATCTGGATGTGCGGCGTGGACCGGATGCGAATGTCGACGAAGCCGACGCGCTGCAGGAGCCGCGTCAGCCCGGCGCGCGAGAAGACGTGCAGATGGCGCGGAAAGTGATAGCCGGCCCAGTACGGTCCGAAGGCGCGCGCCTCCCAACTGGAATTGGTCGGCAATTGGCCAACCAGGTGACCGCCGGGCCGCAGCAGTTGGAAAGCGCGCCGGGTCACTTCGCCGGGATCGATCACGTGCTCGAGCACGTGGTTCATGGAGACGATGTCGTAGCGGCCGAGGTGGCGCGTCAGGTCGGCGCGCTCGAGCGTCCCGCTTTCGACATCGAAGCCGCGCGCCCGCCCCTGCTCCGCCATGCGTGGGTTGATCTCGATGCCGGCGCAGGTGAACGGGTGGTAGCGCAGGAGCTCGGTGAAATGCCGGCAGTCGCCGGCGCCGACGTCGTAGAGGGCGCCCGGCCGTCCCCCGACCAGAGCCGCGTAGGCGCGGGCCCGCAAGCGGGCGCGGATGCCGACGAGCAGCGTCGCCACGGCACCGTGGTCGTCGTTGTAGGCGTGATAGCCGGGCGGATAGAAGCTCAGCAGCTCGGCCTCGGTCGGCGTCGGCGTCAGCCGCTCGCTGCCGCACTCCGGGCAGCGCGCGAAGGCGAAGGGGCGCGCCGGTTCCACGCCGTATTCGTAGTCGGCGACGGGGAGCGCATCCGCGGTGGTCGCGGAGGCCCCGCAGGCCGCGCAGGAGGTGCCCTCGGCCGGCAGCGCGTCCCGGCGCGCCGCGTTGCTCTCGCCGCCCGTCACCGCTTCAGCTAGGCCGCCGCGCCGAGGGCTGTCAAGAAAGCCCGGCGGGCGGGCGAGGCGCGGTCACAACCGGGCGACCACCGCGATCCCGGCATAGCTGTTGAAGGTCGGCGCCGGCTCGAAATAGCGGCCGCCGAGGGCGTTGAGGCGGACGGTGCCGGCGTAGCTCTGGTTGGCGAGGTTGTTGAAACCGACGTAGGGCGCGACCTCCCAGTGCTCGTTGAAGCGCACCTGGTAGCCGAAGCGCAGGTTGAGCAGCTCGTAGGCCGACGTGCTGGCGGTGTTGGCGTCGTTCACGAAGTAGCCGTCGACCAGATAGGCCTGGGCGGCGGCGAAGAAGCCGAGCGGGTGGTCGTAGCGCAGCTCCTGGAAGATCCACCACTGCGGGATGCCGGGCTCGTCGTTGCCGGCGAAGTTCTGCGTGCCGACCTGGTAATCGGTGTACTCGCTCTTGATCAGCGTCACCGCGCCGCTCCAGCGCAGCGGCGCCAGCAGGCGCGCCTGCCAGTCGAGCTCGAGGCCGTAGCGGCGCGAGCGGCCGGCGCTGCGGTAGGCGGCGCGGCCGTTCGGCGCCTCGAACTGCACCAGCTCGTCCGCGACCTCGATGTAGTACGTCGAGGCTTCGGTGATCAGGCTGCCGGGCCAGTGGGCGCGGCCGCCGATCTCGTAGGTGACCGAGGTCTGCGGCTGCACGTCCGGATTGAGCCCGACGCCGCTGACGTTGACCAGCTCGGTGGTGGTCGGCGTCTGGAAGGCGGTGCCGATGGTGGCGAAGAGCGACAGGTCGCGCAGCACCGCCGGGCGGCCGTCGAGCCACGTCCAGCGCAGCCCGCCGGTCGGACTGAGCTGATCGAAGGTACGCGAGCCGGAGTCGGGGCTGCCGGGCGGGGTGTCGACGTTGACGTCGAAGAAGACGGCGTCGTAGCGCAGGCCGACGCTGAGCTCGAGATCGGGGCGCAGCATCACCGCCTCGCGCGCGTACGGACCGACGCTGCCGACCTGCTCGCGCTGGCGGATCGCCAGCGGCCCGGCGTCGCCGCCCTGGTTCGGATAGCGGCTGCGGTCGTCGTCCTGGTACTGCAGATCGATGCCGGTGGTGAACGTCTGATCGAAGCCGAACAGCGGCCCGAACAGCGTCCAGCGCGCGCCGCCGCCGGGGGCGAGGCGGTTGAAGGTGACGATGCCCTGGCCGTTCATCGGCAGGATCGGTAGCGCGCTGTAGAAATCGCGGGTGATCACGTAGCCGTAGGCGTTGAGCTCGCTCGCCGCGGCGCGGTGGTTGACGCTGAAGCCGACGCGCGCCTGCCGCACGTTCTCGCCGGCGTCGAGCCGGACGTTGAGATCGCGCGCCTGGCGCGGATCCGCCGCCATCTGCTCGGCGGTGAGCCCGCCGGGATCGTTGGCCACCGGCGTGTCGACGCCGTTGGCGAGGAGCGTCAGATCGGTGTCGTCGGTGAAATCGTAGCGCAGCTTCGCCAACCACGTCCCCGACTCGGTGTTGCTGTGCTGGCGATAGCCGCCGAGCTGGAGGAACGAGCCGAAGGCGTAGGTCGAGGCCCTGCCGGCGCGGGCGCCGCCGGCGAGCTGGTACTTGCCGAAGCCGTACGAACCGCCGCTGATGTCGAGGGTCGCGGTCGGCACCGGCGGCGCGTCCTCGCTGAAGAGCTGGATGACGCCGCCGGAGGCGTTGCCGTAGAGCGCGCCGGCGGGGCCGCGCAGGACCTCGATGCGCGCGATGCTGCCGAGGTCGAGGTCGTCGATCTGCGTCTGCCCGTCGGGCATCGTCTCGGGGAAGCCGTCGAGCAGCACCCGCACCTCGCGAATGCCGAACGCGGCGCGGGTGCCGAAGCCGCGGATCTGGATGCGCACGTCCTGGGCGAAGTTGTCGCTGTTCTGCACCAGCACGCCGGGGACGCGGTCGAGCGACTCCTGCAGCGCGTTGCCGCGCTGCCCGCCCTGGACGTCGAGCCCCTCGAGCACGCTGACCGACGCCGGCACGTCGCCGAGCGGCTGCGCCAGCCGCGTCGCCGTCACCACCACCGGCTCGAGCTGCAGTGGATCCTCCTGCGCCGCGACGGCCGTGGAGAGCAGACAGAGAAGCACCGCCCACAGCAGCGGCGAAACGGCGGGCGCACGGTTGAGGTGGGCGACGCATCCCTTTAACCAGGAAGGATGCCGCCGTGGCCCTCGCCTTCTCCGTCGCTGCCGTGCTCCGCGTGAGCTCCCGGCATGGCTGAGCACGCGCGGGCGCTGCGCCTGCTGTTCGTGTCGCTGGTCTGCATCGGCATCGGCCAGTCGATGCTGTTCAGCATTCTGCCGCCGGCGGCGCGGCAGATCGGCATCACCCCGTTCCAGGTGTCGACGATCTTCGCCACCTCGGCGACGCTGTGGGTGTTCATCAGCCCGTGGTGGGGGCGGTGCAGCGACCGGCGCGGCCGGCGGCCGATCATGATGATCGGGCTGTGCGGCTACGCCTTCTCGATGTTCGCGCTGGCGGTGGTGATCGAGGTCGGCCTGCACGGCTGGTTGCCGGGGGTGCTGATCTACCCGCTGCTGATCCTGGCGCGCTGCCAGTTCGCGATCTTCGGCTCCGGCACCGGCCCGGCGGCGCAGGCCTACGTCGCCGATCGCACCAGCCGTCACGACCGCACCGCCGGCGTCGCGCTGGTGAGCGCCGCGATGGGGGTCGGCGAGACGCTCGGGCCGGGCGTCGGCGCGCTGTTGGCGACGGTCGATCTGCTGGCGCCCCTCTACCTCTCGGCGGCGCTCGCCGTGCTCAGCGCCCTGGCGCTGCATCGCTGGCTGCCGGAGGAGCGACCGGTGGTCCACGCCGGCATGGCGGTGTCGCGCCGCCTCAGCCCGCTCGATGCCCGGGTCGCGCCCTTCGTCCTGGTCTCGGCGGCGCTGCAGGCGACGCGGGCGACGACGGTCATCACCTTCGCCTTCTTCCTCCAGGATACGCTCGGCCTGACGCCCGAACGCACGGTGCAGTTGTCCGGCATCGGCTTCGTCGCCCTCGCCATCGCCAGCCTGGTGGCGCAATTGGTCATCGTCCAGCGCTTCAAGCCGACGGCGCGCCGCATGCTGCGCATCGGCCTGCCGCTGTCGGTCGCGGCATACGCCCTGCTCGCCGTCGGTCACGGCCTGCCCGCCTATCTGACGGCGCTGCTGCTGCTCGGCATCGGGCTCGGACTGATCCGTCCCGGCAGCGCGGCCGGCGCCTCGCTGTCGGTGGACGCCAACGAGCAGGGCGCGGTCGCGGGGCTGGTGAACGGGGTGGCGGTGATCGGCAATGTCGTGGGCCCGATGATCGGCACCACCCTATACGCCATCAACCCGGTCGGGCCATACGTGATGAACGCCGCCGTGATGGCCGCCGCCTGGGCGCTGCTCTACGCCAACCGGCGGCTGCGCCTGCTGCGGGCGTGAGCGGAGAGCCGAGGGCGCGCGGTCGCGGCGCCCTCCCGGGCGGCAGGCCTGCCCAGAAGTTCAGCAGGGCCGGTGGGCGCGCCGGCGTCCGACCGTGACACCTGCCGGGCCCGGATGCTGGCACGGGAGTTGGACTTCACGCCCCCCATGCTCGGCCTGCCCACGGAATCGCCCGCCAATGACCGGATGCCCTACCACGAGTTCTACCTCGACGACTTCGCGCCGCGGCCCCACTACCGGCCGCTGTGGGAGCACATCCGCCGCACCGGCCAGAGCGCCCTCGGATCCAAGGTCCACGAGGCCGACCTGGCGCTGCGCTCCGAGGGCGTGACCTTCACCGTGTACAGCGACAAGGAGGAGGGCATCGAGCGCGTCTGGCCGTTCGATCTGATCCCGCGCATCATCCCGGCCAACGAGTGGGCGACCATCGAAGCCGGGCTCAAGCAGCGGGTACGGGCGCTCAACCTCTTCGTCCGCGACCTGTACCACGACCAGCAGATCCTGCGGGACGGCGTCGTGCCGGCCGAGATGATCTTCAACGGCAAACACTTCCTGCGCGAGATCATGGACATCGACCCGCCGCAGGACATCTACGTCCACATCAGCGGCATCGATCTCGTCCGCGACGGCCCCGGCCGCTACCTCGTCCTGGAGGACAACCTGCGCACCCCGTCCGGGGTCTCGTACATGATCGAGAATCGGATCGTGGAGCGCCACATCCTGCCCGAGTTCTTCGCCAAGTACCGGGTGCGGCGGGTCGAGCACTATCCGGCGCTGCTGCTCGAGGCCCTGCGCTTCCTCTCGCCGCGCGGCAAGGACTGCGCCGAGATCGCGCTGCTCACCCCCGGGGTCTACAACTCGGCGTACTTCGAGCACACCTTCCTCGCCAAGGAGATGGGCATCGAGCTGGTCGAGGGGCGCGACCTGGTGGTGAAGGAGGACGTCGTCTTCATGAAGACGACGCACGGCCTGCGGCGCCTCGACGTGCTCTATCGCCGGGTCGACGACGCCTTCCTCGACCCGCTCTGCTTCCGCGCCGACTCGGTGCTCGGCGTCGCCGGCATCATCAACGCCTGGCGCGCCGGCAACGTCGCCATCGTCAACGCGCCCGGCAACGGCATCGCCGACGACAAGGCGATCTACCCGTTCGTGCCCGACATCATCCGCTACTATCTCGGCGAACAGCCGGTCCTGCAGAACGTGCCGACCTACCAGATGACCAACGACGACGATCGCGCCTTCGTGCTCGACAACCTCGAGCAGATGGTGGTCAAGGAGGTCAGCGAGTCGGGCGGCTACGGCATGCTGATGGGCCCGTCATCGACCCCGGCGCTGCGCGCCGAGTTCGCCAGCCGCATCAAGGGCAACCCGCGCAACTACATCGCCCAGCCGGTGGTGCCGCTGTCGCGGCACGTCTGCTACCTCGACGGCGAGCTCGAGTCGCGCCATATCGACCTGCGCCCGTTCGTCATCTACGGCGAGGACATCCAGGTCGTTCCCGGCGGTCTGACGCGGGTGGCGCTCACCAAGGGCTCGCTGGTGGTGAACTCCTCGCAGGGCGGCGGCAGCAAGGACACCTGGGTGCTGGCGGAATAGGCGGCGCGCCCCGCGTGCTCACCGCGCAGCGGGCAGGTAGGTCGCCTGGCGGTCGAGCATCGCGGCGAACGCCGCCAGCAGCCCGTCCAACCCCGTCGTCTCGGGCTCGATGATGCGCAGCGCGCCGACGATCGCCTCCACGGTCGCCAGGCAGTGCGCCTGCGGCTCGCGGCGCAGACCGCGATAGGCGCTCGGGCGGCGTGGCGTGAGCGCGACGTGCGGCAGCGCCCGCAGCCAGGAGTGGGCGTCGTAGATCTTCTTGGCGAGAAACCAGGTGCCGTCGATCACCACCAGATGCCGCGGCCGCTCGCGGGGCGCGAGCGTGGCGAGGTCGCGCGCCGCCGGACCGGGATAGAGCAGGGCGGCGTCCCCCGGCAGCCGCTGGCGGATCGCCGACGCATCCTCCCACGGCGCGCACCACTCGACGCGAGCCCGCGCCAGGCCGAGGCGCGCGATGCGGACGGTGCCGAGGGCGTGAAAGCGCTCGCGCGGGTGCTGCAGGATGGTGACTGGGGTGCGGTTGGCCACCGTGCGCACCGCGTCGCAGATGCAGGCCACCCGCGGCTTGAAGCAGCGATAGCAGGAGGCGCGGGCCTCCGTGGCGCCCGCCGATCGGCGATCGGCGGGCACGCCTGCGGATGACTCAGCGCCGGCCGTAGCCGCCGCCCCGGCCGCCACCACCGCCCCGACCACCACCGCCGCCGCCGAAGCCGCCGCGACCGCCACCACCGCCGCCCCGGCCGCCACCGCCGAAGCCACCGCCGCGGTCCTCGCGCTCGCGCGCTTCGTTGACCTTGATGGCGCGGCCCTTGAGCTCGTGCCCGTCGAACTGCTGCACCGCCCGTTGCGCCTCGGATTCGCTGCTCATTTCCACGAAGCCGAAGCCGCGCGACTGACCGCTGAACTTGTCCGTGATCACGGTCGCCGAATCGCAGCTTCCGGCCTGAGAGAACAGCTCCTGTAGATCGGCGTCGGTCACTTGGAATGCGAGATTACCGACGTACAGCCTTCGTCCCATTGCGAACTCCTAGTTGGTGGGCCGCGGCAGCGACCGGTTTGTCGAGGCGTCCTGGGTCTGCCGAAACCCGGGGCGGCGGATCGTCTGCCGTCAGAACGACGACATGGACCGCGCAGCCACTGCGTCAGAATGCGCGGGACTGCAGTCCCCGCGACGCCTATGTGTACAGGCGGTTTGTCCGCGACCAAAGCTGAGCAACGAGGCGTCTGTAGCAGCTCCGATGTCCACCTGCCAAGAGCGAAAAGCTCAATGTTTTCAACAGAAGATATCTGGCAGCACTTTCGCGCAGGGCACCCGTGGCGCCGCCGCCCCGGCCATTCGGGCGGCGCTGTAAGCTCTGGTTGTCAATCTGCCTAGCGCTCGGTCGTGCCTGCTCAAATCGAAGGCACTCGGGCGCTGGGGGTCTGCTGCCCAACTCGCCAGCCCGACCGCCATGCGGTGGCATGGAGATTGCCGTTTTGCTGATCGGCCCGACGGCGTGTTGCGTCGGACAGCCGGGGGTCGTTCCAAATGCTCAGCCGGATCGCGGATTCTCTCTACTGGATGTCGCGCTACCTCGAGCGCGCCGGCAACACGGCGCGTCTGGTGGAGATCAACCTGGTCCATCTGCTGGAGGCGGAGGACGCGCTGCCGGAGGCGGCGCAGTGGCGGCCGTTGCTGTCCATCGGCGGCAGCGAGGAGGCCTACCAGGCGCGGTTCGACGGCGCCGAGGTCACCGCCGCGCGCACCATCCAGTTCATGACCCGCGAGCGCAGCAATCCCAACGGCATCCGCACCAGCCTGCGCCTGGCGCGCGAGAATGCGCGCGTCGTGCGCGACCGCATCTCGAACGAGATGTGGGAGGCGATCAACGAGATGTGGCTGCGCATCGACCGGCTGATGGAGCGCGGCGGCGCCGAGCGGTCGCCGGGCCTGTTCGCCGAGGTGCGCAACGGGGTCGCCCGCTTCCACGGCATCTCGGTCAGCACGATGATGCGCGGCGAAGCCTTCGGCTTCTACCTCCTCGGCACCTGCGCCGAGCGCGCCGACATGACGGCCCGGATCCTCGACGTGAAGTACCACCTGCTGCTGCCCGACGTGGCGATGGTCGGCTCGCCGCTCGACTACTACCAGTGGGCGGCATTGCTGAAGTCGCTGTCGGCGTTCGAGGCCTTCCGGCGCCGCTACCACGCCGGTCTGCGGCCGGTGGACATCGCCGAGTTCGTCCTCTTCGAGCGCGACTTTCCGCGCTCGCTGCGCTTCTCGGTCGACCGCATGGGCCACGCGTTGCGCGAGATCGGGGTCGGCGACGACGACCGGCAGGCGGCGGCGCTGCGCGACCTCGACGCGCACCTGGCGGAGTCGACCGCCGAGCAGATCTTCACCGTCGGCCTGCACCAGTATCTCGACGCCTTCCTGGCCAAGGTCGGCGCCTTCAACACCGCCGTCTCGCGCGCCTATTTCGAACAGGTTCTCGGGGACGAACGGTGAGATACGAGATCGCCCACACCCTCCGGCTCGCTGCCGCGGCGCCGGTGTGGGAGCACCATTGCGAGCTGCGCCTCGCCCCGAGCCCGACGCCACACCAGCAGGTCGGCGAGGTGGCGCTCGCCGTGGCCCCGGAGGCGGCGGTGCGCCGCTACCGCGACGGCTTCGGCAATACCGTCCACGCCTTCGATCTGATGGCGCCGCACGACGCGGCGCGCGTCACCCTGCGCGCCGCGGTGGAGACGACGCTCGCCAATCCCTTCGACTTCGCCCCGCTGCCGCCGGGCAACGAGCGCGCCTGGATCGCCCAGGCGCTGCACGGCCAGCCGCGGCTCTGGGACTATCTGCTGCACCGCAGCCCGCTGACGCCGGCGCTGGCGACGCTCGAGCTGGCGGTGCCGGACCGCGACCCGGGCAAGCCCCTGCTGGCGGCGCTGCAGGCGGTGATGGAGTGGATGCGCGACGCGCTCAGCCGCGAGGCCGACGCCGCGCCGGCGCCCGTCCTCGCCCAGGCCCTGCGCGGCGAGGCCATCGACGCGCTCGCCCTCGGCCACCTCCTGGTCAGCATCGCGCGCGCCTGGGGCGCCCCGGCGCGCATCGCCCGCGGCTACCGCGATCCCGCCTACGCGGAGGACGACGCGGAGCAGGTGCTGCACGCCTGGGCCGAGATCCTCGTCCCCGGCGCCGGCTGGCGCGGCATCGACCCGTGCACCGGCCTGGTCACCAACGACACCTACATCACCGTCGCCGTCGGCCGCGACGCCGCCGACTGCCCGCCCGTTCGTTCCGCCTGCAAGGGCGACGAGACCGAGCTGGCGCGCGTCTCGGCGGTGGAGGTGCGCGGTGAGCAGTGACCGGCGCCCCCGCCCGACTCCGGGCCGCGACTCGCGCTGGTAGCGAATGATGGAGATCCTCCACGACGACATCGTCTCCCTCGCCCTGCCCTACCGCGAGACGCTGCGCGTTCAACGCACCAGCTTCGTCGGCGGCGGCGGGCCGCGCGTGGCGGTGATCGCCGGCATCCACGGCGACGAGCTCGAGGGACTGTTCGTGTGCCACCGCCTGGCGGCCTGGCTCGAGCAACTGGCGGCATCGCACCCGCACGCGCTGCGCGGGCGCGTCGACCTGGTGCCGGCGATCAACCCGCTCGGCATCGACACGCTGGAGCGCTTCGTGCCGGTGTTCGACGCCGACCTCAACCGCAACTTCCCCGGCGACGCGGAGGGACTGCTGCCGCAGCGCATCGCCGCCGGCGCCATGGCCGCGCTGTCGGGCGCGGCGCTGGTCATCGACATCCACGCCAGCAACATCTACCTGCGCGAGATCCCGCAGGTGCGCATCGCCGAGGACTTCGCCGCGACCCTGGTGCCGCTCGCCCAGGGCATGAACCTCGACCTCATCTGGCTGCACGGCGCCGTGACCGTCCTCGAGGCGACCATCGCCCACAGCCTGAACAGCACCGGCACGCCCTGCCTGGTCGTCGAAATGGGCGTCGGCATGCGCATCACGCCGGCGTTCACCGAGCAACTGCTGATCGGCATCGTCAACGTCTGGCGCACGCTCGGCGTCCTGGCGCCGGATCTCGAGCTGCCGCCGCCGACGCACACGCCGCTGGTCGCCGACGACTCCAACGTCCACTACCTCAACGCCGCCACCTCCGGCCTGTTCGTTCCCGACATCGAGCACTGGATGGCGGTGCGCAGGGAGCAGACGCTGGGGCGCATCGTCTCGCCGCTGCACGGCGGCACCCTCGCCGCCGTCCGCTCCCCGGTCGACGGCATCCTGTTCACGCTGCGCGAGTACCCCGCCGTCTACGAGGGCTCGCTCATGGCGCGGATCATGGCGGTGTGATGCGCGCGCGCCCGCGCGCCCACGAGAGGCCTCCCGTGACCACGCCCACGCTGCTGGAAATGACCGCACCGCTGCGCGACGACTTCGCCATCCCGTACCACGACCTCGGACCGGCGGGAGAGCGGCCGGCGCTGGCGCTGGTCGCCGGGCTGCACGGCAACGAGCTGAACGGCATCTTCGTGCTCTCGCGCCTCGCCGAGTTCCTGGCCCGCGTCGCCGACGGGCGCGAGCCGGCACACGCCCTGCGCGGCCGGGTCGTCATCGTGCCGGCGGTGAACGTGCTGGGCGTGAACACGCGCTCGCGCCGCTGGCCGTTCGACAAGACCGACATCAATCGCATGTTCCCCGGCTACGACGCCGGCGAAACGACGCAGCGCATCGCCAACGCCGTCTTCCAGGCGACGCGCGCGGCACGCTACCGGGTCGACATCCACAGCTCCAACCTCGACTTCGAGGAACTGCCGCAGGTGCGTCTCTACGAACCGAGCGAGGACGAGAAGGCGAGCGCGCTGCTGTTCGGCCTGCCGGCGGTGATCGAACGGCGCACCGACCAGGTGTTCACCAGCACGCTCGGTCACGCCTGGCGCGGCGCCGGTGGCGAGAGCTTCGTCATCCAGGCGGGCCGCGCCGGCGACCTGCAACTGCCGCACTGCGAGCGGCTGTTCCGCGCCCTGATGGCCTTTCTCCACCACACCGGCCTGGTCACCGGCATCGACCTCGCCGCCGAGGACCAGGACACGCACTACTTCGGCGTCGACCGCACGCTGTCGCTCGTCTCCGACCACGCCGGCCTCTTCGTCACCCATGTCCAGGTCGGCACCTGGCTGCAGGCCGGGGCGCTGATCGGCGAGGTCTACGACGGCTTCTCGGGCGAACGCCGCGCCGAGGTCCGCGCCCCGACCGCCGGCCTGCTGAGCGGCATCCGCCGCCAGCCCCTCCTCTACGAGGGCGACCTCATCGCCCGCCTGCAGACCCGCACCCCGACCGGCAGCGAGAAGCAGGTGAAGGGCCAGGAGCAGTGACCGGGCGCGCCAGCCAACCTCGATGCGACAAAACACCTTCACCACGGAGGCACGGAGACACGGAGGGGGCAGCGTTGGAATGGCGGGTGGGTGCGATCCCCATGGCCATTGTTGATGGCGTTGCGGATCTCCTCCCCGGACCCCCTCTTGTCCAGGGTACTCCGTGTCTCCGTGCCTCCGTGGTGAAATGTCTTCGTCACATCACGGCCAACGCGCGCCGCGGATGGTGAGCTCGACGATTTCCGCCGGCGCGAAGAGGCGCAGGGCCGGGCCCCAGAAGCCGGTGCCGCGGCTGACGTAGAGTTGCGACCGGCCGCGCCGATAGTAGCCGGCGACGAACGGCGTGCTGAGGCGCACCAGATAGCGGAACGGCCAGATCTGGCCGCCGTGCGTGTGCCCCGACAACTGCAGATCGACGCCGCGCCGCGCCGCTTCCTTGAATGTGAGGGGATCGTGCGCGAGGAGCACCAGCGGCCGATCCGGATCGCGGCCGGCGAGCGCCGCGCCGAGATCGCTGCGCCGCGTCGCACTGACCAGGTGCGCGCGATGATCCTCGACGCCGGCGAGGTCGAACCCGGCGGCGCCGTCGCCGATGCTGACGCGCTGGTTGCGCAGCGGCCGCAGGCCGAGCGCCGTCACCCGCCCCACCCAGGCGTCGGCGCCGGAGTAGTAGTCGTGGTTGCCGGTGACGAAGAACACGCCGTGCGCCGCGCGCAGGCCGGCGAAGGGCGCGATCTCGTCGCCGACGTGACGCACGTCGCCGTCGACCAGGTCGCCGGTGATCGCGACGAGGTCGGGTGCGAGGGCGTTCACCTGCTCGGTGAGCGCCGCGGCGAAGCGGCGATCGAGGATCGGGCCGATGTGCAGGTCGCTGATCTGCACGATGCGGAAGCCGTCGAGCGCCGCCGGCCAGCGCGCGATGCGCACGGTCACCCGGGTCAGGCGCGGTCCCTGGCGCAGCTCGCGGCTGCCGCGCCAGAGCGCGACCACCGCCAGGGCGGTGATCAGCATCGCCTGCGCCCGCGCCGCCGTCTCCGGCGCCGCCACGCCCGGCGTCACCGCGCCCATCAGCGCGCCGAGCCCGTCGCTCAGCAGCGCGCCGACGAGCAGGAAGAACGCGGCGCCCATCCACAGCGAGGCCGGCCAGGCGATCAGCCGCCCCAGTCGCCGCGGCAGGGTGCGCTCGGCGATCGGCTGCAGCAGCAGCGAGAGCGCCCCGGCGGCGAGCAGCCCGAGGGCGAGATCCCGCCATGGCGCCGGCAGCGCCGGCCTCCAGACCAGGCGCTGCGCCAGGTAGAGGTGGCCGCCGACCAGCACCGCCAGCAGGACGCCGACGAAGACGGCCACCAGGACGAGACGACGCATGGCGGTACAGTACCGGATGCGGCACGGCGCGCCAGCCGAGCCACCGGCTGCTGTTTCCTACTTGGCGCCGGCCGACGGCGAGCTATGGATCGTCTCGAGAGGTGCTGCCATGGCCGAGATCAAGACCGTCCTCTGTCCGATCGACTTCTCCGAGCTCTCCCGCCACGAGCTGGCGCTGGCGATCGAGGTGTGCGCGGCGCTCGGATCGCGCCTGGTCATGCACCACAACCTGAGCGAGATCGCCCCCGGCCTGACCCGCCAGTGGGAATGGGACCAGTTCCATCGCGCCGGCTATCTCACCGCGGACGAGACCGAGTCGCGGCTGCGGGCGCTGCTCGCCGAGGTGCCGGACGGCGTCGCGGCCGAGGCGACCGTCAGCCGTGGACCGGTGGGTCTGGTGCTGCTCGACATGGCCGCCACGCTGCCGGCGGACCTCGTCGTGCTCGGCTACCACGGGCTGAAGGACCTCGACCACGCGTCGGTCACCGAGCGCATGCTCGACCAGTGCGCCGCCCCGATCCTGACCGTCCACGAGGGCGCCGCGATCGACGGCTTCAAGCTGCGCGGCGACACCGTCCCGGTGCTGGTGCCGGTCGACCTCGCCAACGGCGCGGCCGTGCTCACCGACTACGCCTGCGCCCTGGCGCGGCGCCTGCCGCTCCACCTGCATCTGCTGCATGTCGCCTCCAGCATCGCCTCCGCCGCGGCGGTCGAGCAGGCGCAACAGAACCTGCGCGCCCTGGTGCCGCCCGACCTCGCCGGCCGCGCCACCTGTCACATCGCCCGCGGCAACGCCGTCGGCCACATCCTCGAGGCGGCCGAGCGACTGCGCGCCGGCTTCATGATCATGGGCGAGCACAGCCGCAGCCTCCTCGTCAGCCTGTTCGTGAAGGACAACGCGAAACAGATCCTCGAGAAGTCGGTGTGCCCGGTCTGGTACGTTCCACGCCCGCGAGCGTAGGGACCACCGCCGCGCCCGCTCCGCCATCGCCTGCTCGACCCTGACGCAGAGGAGCTCGCCTCCGCCGCCGCGTGTACCTGGCCTCGATAGGACAAGACAACTTCACCAGGGAGGCACGGAGCCACGGAGGGTGCAGCGTGGGAATGGCGGGTGGGCGCGATCCCTATGACCATTTGCTGATGGCGCGGGGATCTCGCCCACGAACCCTCTCTTGTCCAGGTTGCTCCGTGCCTCCGTGGTGAAATGGCCTTCGTCACATGGTGGTCCACTGCCCCTCCGACTTTGCACTGCCAAGTCGCGTGTGCAGTCCGTGTACTGCGACCGCAGTCTGGGCTTTGCAGCGACTCGAACTCGCCCGCGTGCTCTCGTGCGCCGCCCCGATGGGCACATCACTTGCTCTGACGTGTCAGCGTCGAGGAGGTCAGACATGATGGTGATCGACTTCACAGCCGAAGCAGCTCCCGTCATCTACGTGATGATCGCGATCCTCGTGGTATCCGCCGTCGGTGTCGCGATCGAGCCGACCGCCCGCGCGTTGCGCACCTGGGTGCGCGCATTGCAGCCACGCTTCCACATTCGCCGCCCGGCGCTGGGGCATTCGCGGTGACCTGCGGCGCTCTCGAGATTGGCGCGACGGCGGTCGCGCCACCGGTGCACCCTGCCGACCCGACGTCGGAGGCGTGGTCGCGTTCGCCCGAGCGCGGCTGTGCCTGTGTGCAACGGCCCACGCAGCGGCT
Source organism: bacterium (assembly GCA_019637795.1). Lineage (NCBI taxonomy): Bacteria > bacterium. Next base: position 876,779 of record JAHBUY010000001.1, read on the forward strand.
CGTCCCGCTCCCCCCAGACGATGACGAAGCCGCGATCCACCAGTAACACCGCGCGACCCCAAGCGCGCGGCTGACGCACCCCCCTCCCTCCCCAGCGAGCTCGCGGGCCACACGGTCCGCGAGCTCGTCCATCCGAGCACCGGGCTACGTCTCTCCGGTGCCTTCCCGCCAGTCCACCCAGCGCCCGTGCGGGCAGGCGGCGGCGAGCGTGCGCGGCGCGCCGCCGGGCCACAGGCGGAGCTCGACCTCGTAGTGCGCGGCGCCGAAGAGATCGAAGCGCAGCCAGGCGAGCGGCGCGGCGGCGGTGGCGCGGGCGCCGGCGGTTTCGATCAGCGTCGTGACCCGCTCGCGCTCCGCTTCCGAGAGGTACCACCACATCACGGAGTGGAAGACCACCGTGGCCACCCCGTCGCCCGCCGGCGCCAGTCGGACCGCGAGCCAGTCGGCGGCCGAGCAGCGTTCGATCGCCGGTGGATCGCGGCGCGCGGCGGCGATCGCGGCGCGCAATTGCGCCAACCGCTGCGGCTGGTCGCCCCAGATGAACGCTTCGAGGCGCCGCGTCTGGTCGGGATCGGTGACGTCGATCGGCGCCAGGTCGCACCCCTGCCGCGACGCCACACGCGCGGTGCCGCGCAGCACGTCGCCCGGACCGTGCCATCCGGCGCGCACGGTCATGGTGGCGTCGTCGGCGCCCCAGCGATGGACCACCGGCGCGTCGGCCGCGGGCGGGGTGGTGGCGGCGGCGGCGAGAAATTCGTACCGATAGCGGTCCCAGCGCAGGTTGAGGCCGGCGCTGCAGCCGATTTCGAGCAGGCGCAGCGGCAGGCCGGTCGCCGCGGCGACGGTGAGGAAGCCGCCGAGCAGGGCGCCGCTGCGGCGCACCTCGTTGGTCTGCACCTGGCGATCGAGCTCCGGCCGGATCGCCTCGGCGCGCGCGGCGAGCACGGCGCGGAAGGCATCCCAGGCGGCGGGCCAGCGGGCGCTGCCGCCGACCGTCGCGTAGTGGGTCGCCAGCTCCGGCGCCGCGCCGTCGAGCACCAGGCGGTGTACCGCGCCGCACAGGCGCATCGGCAGCGCGTCGGGAATCGGCTTGCCCTGCCAGCCGTCGAGCAAGCGCGCCAGCGGCCCGCCCTGCTCGATGTCCTCGGCGCAGCGGCGCAGCAGCTCGCCGTAGAACGGCGAGCCGAATTCGGCGCTGAAGTGGGCCTGGAGGCGGAACGACTCGACGATGCCGTCGGCGAGCATGGACGCAGGATGGCCGATGGCGGGCGAAAGATGAAGCACGCCGTTTCCTCTCTCGTCGGCGGCTTTCGTCGCCCGCCGGCCTTTGGGCTAGGCTGCGCGCATGTCGACCCTCACGCTCGCAGAGCTCACCCGCTTCGGCATCACGCCCGCGGACGAACACCCGCATCCGTTCAGCCCCGAGTACGAGTGGTGGAACGAGTCGGTCTTCTACGACTGGTACGACGCCGACGGCGGCAACGCCGGCCACTGCCGCATCGGCTGGCACCCCAACCAGCAGCGCCTGTGGGTGTGGCTGTTTCTGTGGAACGGCGCGGAGTGGGTGGCGATCGAGGAGCCGCGCCTGCCGCTGGCGGCGCTCAGGCTGCCCGCCATCGCCTACGACGACGGCTGGGGCCTGGCGTTCTCCTACGCCGTCGACGAGCCGCTGCGCCGCGGCCGCTTCGCGGCGCGCGGCTTCGGACGCGTGCTGTGCGGGCCGCGCGCCGGCATGATCCTGCCGGTCGGGGTCGAGCTCGAGGTCGAGACCGTCGGGGCGGCGCATTCGCTCGGCCAGCAGCAGCTCGCCGGCCACAGCGCCGAGGGATACTCGGTGAGCCGCTTCGAGCAGCCGATCCGGGTGCGCGGGACGTACCACGTCGCCGGCGACCGACGCGCCATCGTCGGCCGCGGCGAGCGCGACCACTCCTGGGGCCCGCGCTGGTGGAACATCGAGTGGAACTTCTGCGTCGCCCACGCCGACGCGTACCGCTTCCAGGCCGCGCACGTGCGCATCCCCGGCGCCTCGGAGATCGACACCGGCTACCTGCACGTCGGCGAGCAGACCGGCAACCTGAGCGCGCTGACCCTCGACCTGACGTTCGATGACGCCAACGTCACCCGCCCGGTGTCCGGCCGTTTCGCGTTCACCGCCGACACCGGCGCGGCATTGTCGGGCCGCATCGAGCCGATCACCGCTGCCGAGATCGACATCACCCACACCTTCGTCCCGCCCCGCCGCTCGGTGTACCGGCGGAGCCTGATCCGGGTGATCCCGGACGACGCCCCCGCCGGCATCGGCTGGCTGGAGTCGAACCGCTTCGCGGAGGAGTCGTAGCCGCGGCCGCGTGCCCGAAGACTGCTCGGCCGCCTCCGCGCAGGGGCGACGCGCACCCGTGCCTTGCGCTCAGCGGCTCAGCACCGCGATCGCCACGTCGGCGTTGAGGTTCGGATCGTCGGTCACCCATCGCCCGGCTTCGCTGTCGAGGTACACCTGGCGCGCCATGCGGATCCCCTTGGCGGCGCAGAAGGCCTCGAAATCCGCGATCGACGGAAAGCGGCGGTTCGGCGTGTCGTACCACTCGAAGCTGTACGGCCCCTCCGACTTCGGCGACCGCCCCTCCTCCGCCAGCATGCGGCGGAGCTTGCGGTAGGCGAAGTTCGGGAAGCTGACGATCACCTGGCGGCCGACGCGCACCGCTTCGTCGACGATGCGCTCGGTCTCGACCACCGACTGCAGCGTCTGCGACAGCACGACGACGTCGAACTGCCGGTCGCGGAAGGGCGCCAGCCCCTGCTCGAGGTCGCACTGCACGACATCGAGGCCGCGCCGCACGGCGGCGAGGATCGCCGCCTCGTCGAGCTCGACGCCGAGCAGGCGCGCGTGGCCGCGGGCGCGCAGGCGCGCCAGCAGCTCGCCGCCGCCGCAGCCGACGTCGAGCACGCTGGCGCCGGCCGGGATGAGATCCAGGATGCGCTCGTAGTCGAGCCGGCGGCCGTGAAAGATGCTGGTCGGCGCGGTTTCGCTGCCGGCCGGCGCGACCGCGGGGTCGGGCGGCGCCGCCAGGTGGGCGAGGAAGCCGGCGATCAGGCCGCCGGTGGTTTCGAGTTTCTCGGCCAGCAGGAAGGCGTCGTGGCCGCCCGAGGCGGCGATGTCGCAGTACGACACGCCGCGATCCTCGGCGAGCAGGGCGTCGACGAGCTGGCGACTCTGTTCGGCGGGGAACAGCCAGTCGCTGCTGAAGCTGGCGACCAGCCAGCGGCAGCGGCTCCGGCCGAGCGCGGCGCGCAGCGCGGCCGGGGTGTCGCCGAGGTCGAAGAGGTCCATCGCCATCGACAGGGTGACGTAGCTGTTGGCGTCGAACCGTTCGACGAACTTGTGCCCCTGGTGGGCGAGGTAGGAGCCGACGGAGAACTTCTGCTCGAAGGCGGTGGCGACCTCGCGCGGCGCCAGGCGGCTGGGGTCGAACTTGGCCGTCATCGCCTCGCGCGAGAGGTAGGTGACGTGCGCCAGCATGCGCGCCAGCGCCAGGCCGGTCGCCGGACCGGGGCCGCGATCGTAGTACTCGCCGCGCCGATACCCGGGATCGTTGAGGATGGCGTTGCGGCCGACCACGTCGAAGGCGATCGCCTGGCTGGTGAGGCGCGCCGAGCTGGCGAGCGCCACGCAGCCGCGCAGCCGCGCCGGGTGGGTGATCGCCCAGGTGATCGCCTGGTGGCCGCCGAGCGAGCCGCCCACCACGGCGTGCAGGACGTCGATGCCGAGGTGGTCGACGAGCCGGCGCTGCGCCTCGACCATGTCGGCGACCGTCACGGTCGGAAAGTCGGCGCCGTACGGCCGACCGCGCCGCGGGTCGATGCTGTTCGGCCCGGTGGTGCCGCGGCAGCCGCCGAGCACGTTGGCGCAGATCACGAACCAGCGCTCGCTGTCGATCGCCCGACCGGGGCCGACCATCAGGTCCCACCACCCCGGCTCGTCGTCCGCGTCGTGCCGCGCCACGTGCGAGTCGCCGCTGAGCGCGTGGCAGACCAGCACCGCATTGTCGCGCGCCGGGGCCAGCCGCCCGTACGTCTCGTACGCGACCGTGACCAACGGCAACGCGCCCCCGAGCGCCAGCGCCAGCGGCTCGTCGAAGGTGACCGACCGCGCGTGCCGCAGCGGCGCCCCGCTGCGCACGCTGTCGGACGAGTGGAAGGAGTCACTCATGAAAGAGCTTCACCGCAGAGACGCGGAGGCGCGGAGACATCGCAGCTCGGAACCGGATCGCTCTGCGTCTCTGCGTCTCTGCGGTGAAGTCACTTCTGCGATGCCGCCATCGCCTGCTGCAGGTCGGCGATGATGTCCGCGACGTCCTCGATGCCGATCGACAGGCGGACGTACTCCGGCGTCACGCCGGTATCGCGCTGCTCCTGCTCGGTGAGCTGCGAGTGGGTGGTCGAGGCGGGATGGATGACCAGGGTCTTGGCGTCGCCGATGTTAGCCAGGTGGCTGGCGAGCTTGACGCTGTTGATGAACTTCACGCCGGCGGCGCGCCCGCCCTTGATGCCGAAGCCGACGATGGCGCCGGCGCCGTGCGGCAGGTAGCGGCGGGCGTTGGCGTGGTCGGGATGGTCGGTGAGGCTGGGGTAGTTCACCCACTCCACCGCCGGGTGCTGGCGCAGCCACAGGGCGACGTCGAGCGCGTTCTTGCAGTGGCGTTCCATGCGCAGGTGCAGGGTCTCGAGACCGAGCAGGGTGAGGAAGGACGCGAACGGGCTCATGCAGGCGCCGGTGTCGCGCAGCCAGTGGGTGCGGATGTGGAGGATGTAGGCGATGTTGCCGATCGGGCGCAGCGCCTCCTCGAACACCAGGCCGTGGTAGGCCGGATCGGGGGCGCACAGCTCCGGCCAGCGCTGCGGGTCCCTGGCCCACGGGAAGGTGCCGCCGTCGACGATGGCGCCGCCGATGTGCACGCCGTGACCGCCGATGAACTTGGTGGTCGAGTAGACGACGATGTCGATGCCGTGCTCGATCGGCCGCAGCAGCATCGGCGTCGTGACGGTGTTGTCGCAGATCACCGGCAGGCCGCAGGCGTGGGCGGCATCGGCCACGGCGCGGAAATCCGGCACGTCGTTCTTCGGATTGCCGAGGCTCTCGAGATAGACGCAGCGGGTGTTGGCGTCGGCGAGCTGCGCGATCTGCTCCGGGTGGTGCGGGTCGAAGAAGCGCACCTCGATGCCCAGCTTGGCGAGCGTCTGCGTGAACAGCGTCCAGGTGCCGCCGTACAGCGACGTGGCGGAGATGAAGTTCTGCCCGCTGTGACAGATGGTGAGCAGGGCGGCGGTGATCGCCGCCTGGCCGGAGGCGAAGGCGAGACCGGCGGCGCCGCCGTCGAGCGCCGCGAGGCGCTTCTCCAGCACGTCGTTGGTCGGGTTCATCAACCGCGAGTAGATGTTCCCGAACTCCGCCAGGGCGAAGAGCCGGGCGGCGTGATCGCTGTCGTCGAAGACGAACGACGTGGTGGCGTAGATCGGCACCGCGCGCGCGTGGGTGGTGGGATCGGGGGTCTGGCCGGCGTGCAACGCCCGGGTGCCGAGCCCCTGCGGCGGCGTGTCCTGCGAGCTCATGCGCGTCCTCCTGGTCGCGCGTTGGACAGAGCAGGATGCCGGCGCCCTGGCAAGCCCGCACGGGTGAGAGGATCGCCCCGCGCCGGTTGCGTGAGGGCAGCGCGGCCGGTAGCCAGGGAGAGTGATCCGGCCGGCGACCGCTGCCCTGCTGCTGGTGTGCGCCGGCAGCGCGTTCGCACACGACGTCTGGCGCGAGGAGTTCCGCAGCCTGCCGTTGGGCTGGGAGGTGCGAACGGTGCCGGGCACCGCCGTCACCAAGTTCCGCGCCGATCCCGACGGCGCCGACGGCGCCGGCGTCCTGGTCATGGAGGCCGACAACGCCAGCGCCACCTTCGCCACCCAGCTCAAGACCGTCGACCTGCGCCGCACGCCGCTGCTGCGCTGGCGCTGGCGGGTGCTCGAGTACCCGCGCGACGCCGACGGCCGGGTCAAGGCGCGCGACGACCAGGCGATCGCCATCTACGTCAGCCACGGCGGCCTGCTCGGCCAGCGCTCGATCGCCTATCGCTGGGAGACCGACACGCCGGTGGGCACCGAGGGCGATGCCACCTACGCCGCCGGCATCGTGAAGGTACACTGGATCGCGGTGCGCAATGCCGCCGACGGCACCGGCCAGTTCCACATCGACGAGCGCAACGTCGCCGCCGATTTCCAACGCGTCTTCGGCTTCGTCCCCGACGATCCGATCATCGCCGTCACCAGCAACAGCCAGTACACCGGTTCGCGCGCCGTCGCCGAGCTGGACTGGCTGGAGCTGGCGCCGCTGGCCGAGATCCGCAGCCGCGAGTGATGCGGCGGCTGGCGAGCCGCCGCACGGTCGTGGCCATGCGCGCCCTCGCGCCGGCGCCGCGGTCTCCTGTATGGTCCTCCCCTCGAAGGGGGGATCCATGCATCGAACGCGCTCGCTCGCCCTGCTGGTCGTGCTGATCGCCGGCGCCTGCGGGCGCGCCGGGCGCCCGCCGGCGACCGTGGACCCGACCTCGGCGCGCACCCTGCCGGCGGGGCCCGTGGTCGGCGCGGCGGGCGACGCCGGCGAGCACGCGTGGCGCGGCATTCCCTACGCGCAGCCGCCCACCGGGGCGCGGCGCTGGCAGGCGCCACAGCCGTTGCCGCCCTGGCAGGAGACGCGGCAGGCGTTGCGCGCCGGCTCGCCCTGCCCGCAGTACGCCAGCCCGCTGGGCGGCGTGCCCGGCACGGACGGCACCGTGGTCGGCGACGAGGACTGCCTCTACCTCAACGTCTACGCGCCGCGCTTCGCGCCCGGCGACGTGCCCACCGGAGCGCAGCGGCTGCCGGTCATGCTGTGGATCCACGGCGGCGGCAACTCGATCGGCGAGGCCGGCTTCTACCATCCCGGTCGGCTGGCGGCCGACGAGCGGGTGATCGTGGTCACCACCAACTACCGCCTCGGTCCCCTCGGCTGGATGCGGCACGCGGCGCTGCGCGACGGCGCGACGCCGGTCGAGCAGTCGGGCAACTTCGCCACCCTCGACCTCATCGCCGCCCTGCAGTGGGTGCGCGACAACATCGCCGCCTTCGGCGGCAATCCGGACAACGTCACCATCTTCGGCGAGTCGGCCGGCGGTCAGAACGTCTTCACCCTGCTCCTCGCGCCGCAGGCGAAGGGGCTCTTCCACCGCGCCATCTCACAGAGCGGCGGCCTGTGGATGTCGTCGCCGGCGCAGGCCGAGCACTTCGTCGACGACGCCGAGCCCGGCGACGCGCGCAGCTCCAACGAGGTGTTGCTGGCCCTGCTGCAGCGCGACGGCGCCGCCGATCGCGCCGCCGCCAGGGCGAGGCTCGCCGCCATGTCGCCGGCGCAGATCGCCGCCTACCTGCGCGGCAAGTCCGCCGCCGAGATCCTCGCCGTCTACACGCCATTCCCCCGCAACGGCATGATCGAGATGCCGAAGGTGTTCCGCGACGGCACCGTGCTGCCGGACGAGGACCCGATGGCGCGCTTCGCCCGCGCCGACGGCTGGAACCAGGTCCCGGTGATCCTCGGCACCAATCGCGACGAGAACCGCCTCTTCATGTTCGGCGATCCGCACTGGGTGACGCGCTGGTTCTGGATCGTGCCGCGGCTGCGCAACGAGCCGCTGTACGTGGTCACCTCGGAGTACCTGGCGCGCAACTGGAAGGCGACCGGCGCCGACATGCCGGCGGCGGCGATGCGCGGCAACAGCGACGACGTCTACGTCTACCGCTTCGACTGGGACGAGCAGCCGCGCGTCCTCGGCGCCGACCTCTCGGTCATGCTCGGCGCCGCGCACGGCTTCGAGATCCCGTTCGTCTTCGATCATTTCGACCTCGGCCCGCAGGGGAACGTCATGTGGACCGACGAGAACCGCGCGGGGCGCGAGCAACTGTCGCAGGCGATGATGGGCTACTGGGCCGAATTCGCGCGCACCGGCCGCCCCGGCCGCGGCGGCGACGGCACGGTCGAATGGCTCGCCTGGGACGCGCGCGCTCCGGCGGCGCCGAAGTACCTGGTGCTCGACACCGCCGCCGGCGGCGGCATCCGCATGTCCAGCGACGTCGTCACCCTCGAGGGTCTGCGCGCCGCCCTCGCCAGCGACCCACGCCTCGCCGACCCGCGCGACCGTTGCGCGGTGTACCACGAGCTGTCGCGCTGGGGCCGCGGCTTCAGCCGCGCCGAGTACGACGCGGCGCCGGAGTGCCGGGAGTTTCCGTTCGACCAGTACCCGTGGGGGTGAGGAGGTCACGTCGCTGCGCGCGACGCCGGCGGCGCCGGGGCGCGGCCCTCCAGGCGCAGCGGCAGTGACGTCACGCCCTTGAACACCAGGCTCGGGTGCAGCGGCAGCGGGTCGCTGGTGGCGCGGGCGAACGCCCGGGTGTGGCGCAGCAGGGCGCCGATCGCGGCCTGCGCCTCCAGGCGGGCGAGGTTGGCGCCCAGGCAGTAGTGGGGACCGAAGCCGAAGGCCATGTGGCGGTTGTCGGCGCGGGTGATGTCGAAGCGCTCGGCGTCGGGGAAGATCTCCTCGTCGCGATTCGCCGAGCCGAGCCACGAAACGACGATCTGGTCGGGCTCGATCACCTCGCCGCCCAGCTCGACCCGGCGGGTGGCGCGGCGCGGATCGAGCTGCACCGGCGACGAGAACCGCAGCACCTCCTCGATCGCGGTCGGCAGCAGCTCCGGCTCGGCGCGCAGGCGCGCCAGCGCGTCGGGATGGTCGAGCAGCTCGAGCACCGCGTTGCCGATCAGCGTCGTCGTGGTCTCGTTGCCGGCGACCAACAGCAGCACCAGCATGGTGATCATCTCGGCGTGGCTCAGCCGCGAGCCCTCGACCTCCGCCCGCACCAGGCCGCTGAGCAGATCCTCGCGCGGCGCAAGCCGCCGCGCGTCGGCGAGGGAGGTGAAATAGGCGCCCATCTCGCGCAGCACCGCCTGCACCTGCTCGAGACGCGCCATGTCCGGCGGCGCGAACAGACCGGTCCCCAGCCCGGCGACGGCGATGTCCGACCACGCCTTGAACTGCGGCCGCTCCTCCGCCGGAACGCCGATGATCTCGGCGATGACGATGACCGGCAGCGGGTAGGTCATCGCCTGCACGAAGTCGACCTCCCCCTGCGCCAGCGCCGTGGTCATCAGCTCGTCGGCGATCGCGTGCAGCCGCGGCTCGAGGCGGCGGATCATGCGCGGCGTGAACGCCTGGCTCACCAGGCTGCGCAGCCGCGTGTGGTTGGGCGGGTCCTGCCCGAGCATACTGGGCGGCGGCAGGCGCTCCGGATCGACGCCGGGCGGCGGCGGAAACTGGCTCGACCAGGTCTCGGGATCGCGCAGGATCGCCTGCGCGTCGGCGTAGCGGAACACCGATACGATCGGCAGCCCGGGATGGCGATACACCGGATGCTCGCGGCGCGCCCGGGCGTAGATCGGCCCCGGATCGCGGCGCGTCTCTGGGTCGAAGGGATTGAAGTCGAAGTCGGTCATGTCACGATGGGCGGCGGCCGACGACGATCAGATAGGTCTGATCCGCGTCGAGGCGGAAGCCGTTGAAGGTGGGATTGGCGCGCGCCCGTTCGTCGTAATAGGCGCGGTAGTCGGAGCCGAACACCGGCGCCAGGCCGGCGGCGTCGAGGGCGGAGCGGACGGTGTCCACGTAGGCCGGCGGCGCGGCGTCGGCGGCGAAGAGGTAGACGCCGGGCCTGATCGCGAACGACACGCCGCGCTCGCCGCGCACCGTCCACCCGGCCTCCTCGAAGGCGGCGCGCAGCGCCGCGGCGAGCTGGCGGGCGCCGGCATCGCCGTCCTGCACCGCCAGCCAGACCGGCGTCCCGGCGGGGTGCGCGTGGAGCGCCGACACCAGCGCGGCGCGCGCCGCGGGATCGAGGCCGGGGCCGAGCGGCGCCGCGACGGCCGCGGCGTCGCCCGCGGGGCGGATCTGATCGACCAGCGCGCGCGCCTCGGCGTCCGTGGGATCGATGCGCAGCGCCCGCTCCAGCTCGGCGATCGCCGCCGCCGTCCGCCCCTTGCCGTGCAGATAGCGCGCCCAGTAGACGAAGCGGCGCGGCGTGTTGGGATCGCTGGTCCGGGCGCGTTCGTCGGCCGCGTTCGCCTCCTCGGCGCGGCCGAGCGCGCGCAGGATGCGGGCGCAGGTCTCGTGCGCGTTCTTGAGGTCGGGGAAGATCGTCGTCGCCGTCCGGCAGTGCGCCAGCGCCTCCTCGAGCTGGCCCTGCTTCTCGAGGATCTGGGCCCAGCGCAGCTCGCTCATCTCGTGCGCCGGGTCGACCTCCAGGGCCGCGCGCAGTTGCGCGACGGCGCCGTCGAGATCGCCGCCGCGCTCCAATCCGACGGCCCAGAAGTAGTACGCCGTCTGCGGCTTGGGGTCGGTGGCCACCGCCGCCTGCCAGTAGCGCACCATCTCCTCCGGCGGGGCGTGCTGTTCCATCAGACTGCCGAGCAGGTAGTGCGCGTCCTCGTTGTACGGACCGATGCGGATCGCCTCCTCCAGGGTGGCAATCGCCTCCGCCCAGCGTTCCTCGCCGCGGAGCTGGCGCACGCGCTTGTAGAGGTCGCCGACGCTCGGCCCGCCCGGCGTGCGCGCCGGCGCGGGCGCCGCCGCCGCGGGCGGGCTCGCCGCGCCACCGCCGCGCGCCTTCTCCAGGCGCGCCAGCGCCTCCTGCGCCGCGCGGCTGTCGGGGCGCAGCGCCAGCACCCGTCGCATCGCCGTCTCGGCCCGGTCGTACTGGCGGCGCGCCAGGTAGATGTCGCCGAGGGCGCGCAGCGAGGCGGGCACCGCGTCGGCGTCGACCGCCACCGCTTTCTCGTAGGCGGCGATCGCGGCATCGGTGTCGCCGGCATCGGCGCGCGCCGCGCCGTAGTTGTGATAGGCGATCGCCAGCGCGCTGCGGCGCACGTCGCCGAGCCACGCCGGATCGTGCGTCAGCAGCAACGCCAGCCCGCCGACCGCCGCGCCGGCGAGGCCGGCGCGGCTCCAGTCGCCGGCGGCGGCGGTGCGGCGCAGCCAGCCGATGCCGCCGGCGGCCAGCACCGCCAGCGGCGGCGCGAGCGGGGCGCGAAAGCGGGCGAGGACGAAGAAGCCGATCACCGCCAGGCAGTAGAGCGCCGCCGTCGCCGCCAGCACGCGCACCGGCCGCCGCCGCCAGCCGACGACCGCGCCGAGCAGCGCCAGCGGCGCCAGCAGGCCCATCCACAGCACCGGCAGATGGAGCACCGGCGAGACGTCCGCGACCACCTCGATGTGGTCGTTGTCGGGCGTCTCGTACTGGTGCCAGAACAGGTACAGCTTGCGCAGCGTGCGCGTCGCCGCCGCGGCGGGATCGGCGCCCACCGCGGCGAGGCCCTGGCCGAGCCAGTAGGCGGACGTCGCGGACGGGTCGAGCGCCGTGCCGGTACGCCGCCGCGCCTCGGCGTGGAAGTCGCTCTCCTCGTAGCGCGGATCGGGACGGACGAAGGGCGGCGGCGTGTAGACGCCGAGCGTGTTCTCCGCCTGCTGGCCGATGTAGAAGTTCTGCCCCGCGTTGGCGGTGGTGAGCACGAAGCGGCCGCCGGCGGCGAGGTTGTGCAGCGTCGCCAGCGCGATCACCGCCAGCGCGCCGGCGGAGAACGCGGCGACGCGCGGCAGGCTGGCGCGCGCCGCCCGCCAGTCGACCAGGCCGAGCGCGCCGGCCGGCACCAGGATCAGAAGCGTGCCGCGCGCCAGGACGCCGCAGCCGAGGGCGACGCCGGCGGCGAGGGCCGCCCGGGTGCCGCCGGCGAGGTAGCGGTCGAGCGCCAGCGCCAGCAGGAAGACGCCGAGCGCCGTCTTCTCGATCGCCGACTCGTAGTGGACGGCGGGAATGAAGATCGCCAGCAGCAGCGCCGCGAGGGTGGCCAGCGCGGCGTCGCCGTAGGCGCGGCGGGCGATGCGCGCCGCCAGCCAGCAGGTGGCGACGCCGAGCCCAACCTGCAGCAGGCGCACCAGCAGCAGGCTGTGGCCGAACGCCGCGTACACGCCGCCGAGCGCATAGGCGTAGAGCGGGTCGACGAAGAACGGGCCGCCGCCGACCAACTCGCCGCCGGCGATGCGCTGGCCCCACTCGTCGTAGAAGCGGTGGTCGAGTTGCAGGGCGGTCGCGAACGGCGAGCCGCTGATCGCCGCGAAGTGGAACACGCGCAGCGCCGCGGCGAGACCGAGCACGGCGGGCAGGCTCCACGGCGCAGTCAGCAGGCGCTCGAAGGTCCCGGCCGACGCCGCGGCAGCGGCGGGCCCGGGCGCGCTCCCCGGCCTCGGCGCGGACGCAGGCGCCAGACGCGCGGCGGCGCGACGTTCGCGACGGCGGGCGGACACACTCGCTGACTAGCCACAGCCGGCGCGGAAACACCACCGGGGAACGGCAGGGCAGCGCCGCCGCGTCCCGGCGCCGCGGCCTCAGACGGCGGGCACCTTCATGCCCCGCTGCACGGCCGGCCGCTCCCCCACCCGCTCGAGCCACGCGCCGACGTGCGCCATCGGCCCGCACTGCTCGGGGGGCAGCGCCTTCAGCAGCGGCCAGGCGCTGACCACCCAGGGATAAGTCGCCATGTCGGCGATGGTGTAGTCGCCGGCGAGGTAGTCGTGCTCGCCGAGCCGGCGGTCGAGCACCGCCAGCAGGCGCAGCGATTCGTCGAAATAGCGCTTGGTGGCGTACGGGATGGGCTCCGGCGCCTGGGTGGCGAAGTGGTTCGCCTGCCCGAGCATCGGTCCGATCCCCGCCATCTGGAACATCAGCCACTGCACGGCGCGGCTGCGCGCCCGCACCTCGCCGGGAAGGAACCGACCGGTCTTCTCGGCCAGGTAGATGAGGATGGCGCCCGACTCGAAGACCGTCAGCGGCCCGTCCGGCAGATCGTGGTCGACGATCGCCGGGATGCGCTGGTTGGGATTGATGTCGCGGTAGACGTCGCTGTGCTGGTGCCCGGCCCGCAGGTCGATGGCGTGCACCCGATACGGCAGGCCGGTCTCCTCCAGCATGATGGAGACCTTGCGCCCGTTCGGCGTCGTCCAGGTGTAGAGATCGATCATGCGGACCCCCTCCGGCGGCACAGCCTAGCCCGATCCGCGCCGAGCGGGTAGCGGCGGGCGCGCGCCGGAAAGCGGCGTTGAAAGTGCGCCGGCCCTCGCATAGACGTCGGGCGCGCATGGCCAAGAAGGACGAGCATCGCCTGATCGTGCAGCCGGATGACGGCGTCGCGCCGGTGGTCGAGCTGATCGACGGCGCCGCCCGCTCGCTGCGCGTCAAGCAGTTCACCCTCACCGATCCCGACGTCATCGCGGCGATCCAGCGCGCCCACGGGCGCGGCGTCGGGGTGCGGGTGATGCTCAACCCGCACCGCTCCTCGGGTGACCGCGCCAACGACGACACGCACGCGGCGCTGAAGCGCGCCCACATCAACGTCGAATGGACCAGCCCGGCGTTCGCGGTGACGCACGAGAAGTCGATCGTGGTCGACGACCACACGGCGCTGATCGCGACCTTCAACCTGTGCACCAAGTACTTCACCGAGACGCGCGACTACGGCGTCGTCACCACCTGCCCCAGGGAGGTGAACGAGGTCATCGCCGGCTTCGAGGCCGACTGGAAGCGCGACGCCTTCGATCCGGCCGAGGAGTCGACGCTGCTGTGGAGCGCCACCAACGCCCGCCACCGCATGGCGTGGTTCATCGACGGCGCCAGGCACGAGCTGCTCATCCAGCATCCGAAGTTCGTCGACGCCACCATCGTCGAGCGCATCGCCGCGGCGCGCGACCGCGGCGTCAAGGTCGACCTGCTGTGCGGCGGCAAGCACGGCATCAGCGACTGGGACGTGCTCGACACCTTCGCCTCGCTGCGCCTGCTCGAGCGCGGCGGCGTCAAGGTGCGGCGGCAGAAGCACCTCAAGCTGCACGCCAAGCTGCTGCTGGTCGACGAGAAGCGCGCCCTGGTCGGCTCGATGAACATCGACCGCAGCGCCTTCGACCTGCGCCGCGAGCTCGGCGTGGTCACCGAGGCGGACGGCGTGGTGAAGCACCTGCGCAAGGTCTTCGAGCACGACTGGCACGAGGCCAAGCCGTACGAAGCGCCGGATCCGCTGCGCCCCGAGACGCACCACGAGGGCGAGCTGCCGCACGATCCGCACTTCCGGCATGAGTGAGCCGCCACGCCCGGCGCCGACGCTCGGCGCGCTGGCCGTCTGCTTCCTCCAGATCGCGCTGTCGAGCTTCGGCGGCGGCCTCTCGGCGTGGACGCGGCGGCTGGTGGTCGAGCAGCGGCGCTGGATGACCGACGAGCAGTTCCTCGGCGCGCTCACCATCGCCCGCCTGTTCCCCGGTCCGAACCAGGTGAACATGGCGATCTACGTCGGCGTCCATTTCCGCGGCCTCGCCGGCGCCCTGGCGGCGCTCGCCGGCCTGCTGGTGGTGCCGCTGACGATCCTGATCGCGATGGGCATCGCCTACTTCCACTTCCACCACGTGCCGGCGCTGCAGGCGACCCTGAGCGGGGTCGTCGCCGCGGCCGCCGGCATGGCGCTGTCGATGGGCTTCAAGATCGTCGGCGGCTACCTGCGCCAGCTCGACGCCCTGCTCTTCGCGGCGGCGGCGTTCGTCGCCGTCACCGTGCTGCACGTCCGCCTGCCGCTGGTGGTGCTGGTGCTGGCGCCGCTGACGATGCTGTGGTTCTGGCCGCGCGACGGAAAGCCCGGAGCATGAACGACGAGTGGTCGACGCTGCTGAAGGTGGCGGCGGTGTTCGCCTCGCTGTCGCTGGTCTCGCTCGGCGGCGGCAACACCGTGCTGCCGGAGATCCATCGCGCCGCGGTGCAGGACAACCAGTGGATGACCGATCAGCAGTTCGCCGCCGTCTACGCCATCGCCGAGGCGGCGCCGGGTCCGAGCTCGATGATCGTCAGCCTGGTCGGCCTGAAGGCGGCGGGCGTCCTCGGCGCCCTGGTGGCGGTGGCCGCCATCCTCGGGCCGTCGAGCCTGGTGATGTACATCGCCTGCCGCACCTGGAACCGCTTCCGCGACGCCAAGTGGCGCATCGCCTTCGAACGCGGCCTCGGCCCGGTGAGCCTCGGCCTCTTGTTCTCCAGCGGCTGGACGGTGGTGAAGACCTCCGATCACTCGCCGGCGGCGTTCGCGATCACCGGCGTGGCGTGCGTCCTGCTCGTCCGTACCAGGGTCTCGCCGCTGCTGATCATGGTCGCCGCCGGCGTCCTCGGCGCGTTGGGACTGGTGTGATCGCGCCCGTCACCCGGCGGAGGTGAAGACCGGCGCGAAGCCGCCGCCGGCGGTGCGGAAGTTGGTGGTCTGGCCCTGGTAGAGGCGGGCCGCCACCAGTTGCACGGCGCCATCGTAGACGTAGGCGCGGAGGTCGAGCTTGAGCGGTTGCTCGGCGCCGGCGACCAGGATCGTGCGCTCGCTCGGCGGCACCAGGCGCTGCGCGACGTACGGGCGGGCGAGGATCTGCGCCCAGGTGCCGCGCGTCAGCTTGTCGCCGCGGTAGGCGGCCCTGCTGCCGTAGCCGTCCACCGGCTTGAAGAAATACTGGCGCCGCGCCGCCCACAGCGCGTCGGCGTCGGCGGCATCGACCAGCCGGGTCGCCGGCACGCCGGCGGCCAGGGTGTCGATCGTCGTGTCGTCCACTCCCCAGGCGCGCAGGCGCGGCGGATCGGAGAACACGGTCAGGTGCCGTTTGTCGGCATGCAGCGCGTAGTGGTGCGGGTTCGGCGTCACCACCACCGCGCCGGCGTCGTACGCCGCGCGCAGCGCCGCGCAGGCATCGCCGGCGAGCATGAAGTCGGTGAGCCGGTTGTAGACCAGATCGACCGGTGCGCCGTCGGCGAGGAGCGCGCCGCCGGCGAGCTGCAGCGTCCGCGGGTCGGCGATCACCGCCTCCAGCCCGGCGGCGCGGAAGAGCTGCTGGAAGAGCAGGAACTCGGGGTACAGGTACTGCGCCGGCGGCTCCTCGTCGACGATCGCGATGCGGCGCAGCGGCGCGTCGCCGCGCTGGCACGCCCATTCGGCGCGGAACATGGCGAGGAAGGCGGCTTCGACGTCGCCGCCCGGCACGCCCGCGACCGCCGCCTCGACCTCGTCGCAGCAGGCGCGCTGCGCCCGGGCGAGGACGGCATTGAGCAGGCCGCCGCCGGCGTTGGTGTTGATCTCGATGAGCTGCGCGCCGTCCGGGCCGAGGTGGAAGTCGTAGCCGAGGAAGACGCCGCGCGGACCGTGGTCGCGGCGCGCGATCGGCGGCGCGAGCGCGAAGGCCCAGTCGCGGAACCCCGCCGTGCGCACCACCGTCTCCACCGCCGCGATCACCGCCTGCATGCGCTCGAGGTCGGCGCGGGCGAGGAACACCGGCGCGGCGGAGAAGAGGTTCGGCTGGTTGGCGAGGATCGAGCGGTAGACCCCGGTGGTCGTCGGGCTCGTCTCCAGCAGCGCGCGCATGCGCTCGGCGTCGAAGGTGATGCAGTGGCACGCCTGGTTGAGGGCGGTGATCGGATCGTGGGGCTCGGCCATGCGACTGCTGAGGTAGCACAGCCGCCGTCGCCGGGGCACCGGAGGGGCGCCCCGGCGCGCACGCGGGGTGGTGGAGGACCCGATGGCCCGCGCCCGCGACGCGGCGCGCCGCCCTGCGGCGACGAGGGCCGCGGCTACCCATGGCGCGGTCGTCGCGATAGACCGGAGGGCGTGACGGCGGATGAACCTTCCTTCGCGGAGCGGGCGCGGACGTTGGTCGAGGTGGGACGGGTGGGCGCGCTGGCGACGCGGCTCGCGGAGCGCGGCGGGGTGCCGTTCGGCTCGCTGATGCCCTACGGGGTCGACGACGACGGCCAGCCGACGCTGCTCATCAGCCGGCTCGCGGTGCACACCCGCAACCTCGCCGCCGATGCCAGCGCCAGCCTGCTGGTCGCCGAAGCCGGCGCGGACGACCCGCTCGCCATCGCCCGGGTGACATTGATCGGCCGCGTCGAGCCGCTGCCGGACGGCGCGCGCCCCGGCTGTCGCGACGACTATCTCGCCCGCCATCCCACGGCGCGCGGCTGGGTCGACTTCGCCGACTTCGCCTTCCATCGCCTGCGCGTCGAGGCGGCCTACGTCGTCGCCGGCTTCGGCGCCATGGGCTGGGTCGACGGCGCCGACTACCGCGCCGCCGCCGCCGACCCGCTGGCGCCGCACGCCCCCGGCATCCTGGCGCACATGAACGCCGACCACGGCGACGCGCTGCGCCTCTACTGCCGCGCCTTCGCCGGGGTCGAAGCGGAGCGGGCGACGATGACGGCGATCGACCGCCTCGGCCTGCGGCTCCGCGCCGAGACCGCCGACGGGCCGCGCACCCTGCGCATCGCCTTCCCGCGCCCGGCCGAGACGCCGGGCGAGGCGCGCGCCGTGCTCGTGGAGATGGTGCGCGACGCGCGCGCCCGCGCCTGAGCCCGCTCCGACGACGCCCGCCGCATGTTCGAGCTCTACGTCCGCCACGAGTGGTGGTTCGCCGCCGCCCAGCTCGCGCTGGCGATGCTCGGCATGGGGGCGACGCTGAGCGCCGGCGACTTCCTCGGCGTCTTCCGCCAGCCGCGCGCCTTCGCGATCGGCGCCGCGGTGCAGATCGCCGGCACGCCGCTGCTGGCGCTGGCGCTCACCTCGATGCTGCCGCTGCCGCCCGGCATCGCCTTCGGCCTGCTGGTGGTGGGAGTGATGCCCGGCGGGGCGATGTCGAACGTCGCCACCTATTTCGCGCGCGGCAACGTCGCGCTGTCGATCGCGCTGACGGCGGCGATCACGCTCGCCTGCATCGCCACCACGCCGCTCGCGCTCCGGCTGCTGGCCGGCGAGCTCATCCCGGCCGGGTTCAGCATGCCGGTGGCGGCGATCGCGCTCGACATCGCCATCTGCCTGCTGATCCCGCTGCTGCTCGGCATGCTCGTCGGGCAGCGGCTCGGCAGCGCGGCGCGGCGCGGCGCGATGGCGCGCTGGTGCATCCGCCTCAGCTTCGCCGTCGTGGCGTGCATCGCCATCGGCTCCGCCGGCGCCGGGCGCCTCGACGTCGGCGCGCACAGCGCGCTGCCGCTCGCCGCCATCGCCGCCCTGGCGGTGCTCTGCCAGCTCGCCGGCACGGCGCCGGGCTGGCTGCTCGGCCTGTCGCGCGGCGACCTCGCCGCGCTGGCGATCGAGAACAGCATCCGCAACACCAACCTGGCGCTGCTGCTCAAGGTGTCGCTGTTCCCGATCACCCCTGGCGTCGCCAACCCGCTCGCCGACGGCGTGCTCTTCGCGGCGTTGCTCTACGGCGGCCTCGCCGCGCCGCTGGCCATCCCGCTGATCCTCGTCCATCGTCGGCTGGCGGCGCAGTGACCGCCGCCGGCGGCGGGCCCGGCTTGCCCGCCGCCCCGCTGTCGTGGTCCTGTCGGCGCATGACCTACGATCCCTTTTCCCGCGGCCCGTATCCGGTCGGCGTGCGCTCCTACGACACCCTCGATCCGGCGCGCGAGCGCCCGCTCGCCGTCGAGGTCTGGTACCCGGCCGGCGAAGCGGCGCGCGGCCGCGACGTCGACCCCGCGACCCGCGACGCCTTCGAGCTCCTGCCCGGCTTCCCGCCGGTGTGGCAGGAGGCGGCGCGCGATGCCGCGGCGCGCCCCGGACGCTACCCGCTGGTGCTGTTCTCGCACGGCTTCGGCGGCCATCGACGCCAGAGCACCTTCCTCTGCACCCATCTCGCCAGCCATGGCTACGTCGTCGCCGCCGCCGACCACACCGGCAACACCATGACCGACATCATGCAGGCGATGCTGCAGATCGCCGGCGGCGGCGCGCCGCCCGACTTCGACGGCGAGCTCGACCGCTTCATCGCGCTGCGGCCCGACGACGTGCTCTTCCTGCTCGACACGATGCTCGGCGACCTCGATCGGGAGATCGCGCCGCTGATCGACGCCACCCAGATCGGCATGAGCGGCCACAGTTTCGGCGGGTGGACGACGCTCAAGCTCAACGAACGCGAGCCGCGCATTCGCGCCGCGCTGCCGCTCGCCCCCGCCGGCGGCTGGACACACATGCCGGCCGAGCCGCTGCGCCGCGCCCTCACCTTCGCCTGGCCTCACCCGGTCGCCACCACCTATCTGGTGGCCGACCGCGACTCGCTGCTGCCGCTGCGCGGCATGCGCGAGCTGTACGAGCGCACGCCCGGCGCCAAGCGGCTGTTCGTGCTGCGCGACGCCGACCACATGCACTTCTGCGACCGCGTCGAGGAGGTGCACGAGATGTTCCGCGCCGTGCCGCCGCCCGGCGCCTTCACCGAGGTGGCGGCGAGCGTGCCGCCGATCAGCGAGCTGGTCCCCGGCGAGCACGCCTACGTCTTCACCCGCGGCCTCGGCCTCGCCCACTTCGACGCCGCGTTGCGGGGCGAGGCGGCGGCGGCGGCGGTGCTCGACGACGCGGTGGCGGCGTTGGCCGAGCGCGGCGTGGCGATCGAGGCGGCGTGAAGCGCCGGCGGGATCCACGCCGGGCGGCGCGCCTCACGGCCAGAGGCCGAGCCAGTGCGTGGGATACGGGCCAGCGGTGAGCGGCGCGACGTACACCGGCAGGGCGGCGAGCAGCAGCAGGGCCACGGCGATGCCGGCCAGCGCGGCGGCGCGGCGCGGCGGCGGAACGCGGCGGGCGAGGAAGCCGGACAGCCAGAGCAGCAGGGCGCCATAGGCGAGCGTCTGGACGGCGAACAGCGCCCCGAGCACCGCCGGCGTGAGGCCGAAGTCGCGGAGGTTCAACGGCACGACCAGCGCCGCGTACATCGCCAGTTGCACGGCGGGGATGCGACCCGCCTGGATGGCGAAGTAGGGCAGCGGCAGCAGCAGCACCAGCACCAGCCACAACAGCCAGCGCATGCGGGCGACGCTCACGGCGCGCCTCGCAGCTCGCGCTCGGCGGCGGCCAGCGCGCCGGCGGCGCGCTCGGCGAGCAGGGCCTCGGCGACCGCGGCGCGGATCTCGTCGAGCGGCGGTAGGCGAGCCGGCGTCCGCGCCTCGACGCGCAGCAGGTGCAGGCCATAGGGCGAGGCGATCGGCTCGCTCCACTCGCCGAGCGGCAGCGCGAACGCCGCCGCGGCGACCGCAGCGCCGAGGAGGCGCTCGAGATCGGCGGCGCTGAGCGACGACGCCAGCGCGATCGGCAACGGATCGCCGGCGGGCGCGCCACCCGCCCGCGCCGTCGCGCGCCAGGCCGCGGCATCGGCCGCCAGCGTCGCGCCGCGGGCGCGGTCGAGAAAGACCTGGGTCAGTTGGACGCGCGCCGGCACCAGGAACGGCTCGGGGTGGCGGGCGAGGTAGGCGTCCAGCTCGGCGTCGCTCGGCGGCTCGGCGCGCGCGGCGGCCTCGATCGCCAGCCGCAGGCGATTGGCGAGGCGGCGCTGGACGACCAGGTCGCTGTCCTCCAGACCGAGGCCGGCACCGTCGTCGGCGCCGAGGAAGCGCCCGTTGCGCTGCAGTTGCCGTTGCACGACGGCGTCGTCGCGATCGAGGCCGAGGGCGCGGGCCGCGGCGGCGAGGCGCGCCTCGGCATCGCCGGCGGCCGGCGGCGGCGCGGCGGCGCGCGGCCAGGCGGCGTGGGCGGCGAACAGCAGGGCGCCGAGGGCGGCGAAGCGCCAGGCCGGCCGGCTCATGAGCCGGCCTCCGGCGCGTACCAGATCGGCGAGCTCCAGGCGCGCTCCTGGACGACCTTCGGGTAGGTGGTGTCGCAACACGTCGCCAGCGCCGCGGGCACCGACGCCGGGTCGGCGCAGTCGACGCCGCGGGCATTGCACGCGTAGGCGCTCCAGCGGCAGGTCGGGTTCTGCAGCACGCGGGCGTAGTAGAACGCCGGCTGGGCGGGGTCGAAGCTCGGGTCGCGCCACACCGCGCAGAGCTGCGCGGCGCCGGCGCCGCGCGCCTGGCAGGTGGCGGCATCGACGTCGGCGTCATTCGGGCCGCCGGCGACGTCGAACACCCGCTCGCGCGCCGCGCCGTCCTCGATCCATCCCTTGACGATCTGCAGCCGCTGCAGCGGCGCGCCCTTGGCATCGTCAGGATCGGCGAGCGCCGAGACGGCGAAGGCCGGCGCCGGCGCGCCGCCCGGCGGCGGCAGCTCGCCGCCCATCGGCACGCCGTCGGCATAGCCGCGGCGGACGAAGTCCGGCTGCCGGCAGAGGTCGTCGGGAAAGTCCCATCCGGCGAAGAAACGCAGGACGATGCGCGGCCCGCTGGTGCCGTAGGCCTCGCGGCGGCGCATGGCGGCGAACAGCGCGGCGCGCGAGTTCTCCTCCGCCCACAGCACCGCCAATCCGCCGGGGTTGAACTCGATCTGGTCCGGCAGGCCCGCGCCCGGCGCGTCGGGTGGCGCGCCGGCGCCGCCCTGGCCGATGAAGGTCCGCGGATCGACCGAGCCGGGCGCGGCGACGTGCGTGTCGGTGCTGGCGATCAATCCGTACTGGAACGGATTGACGCCGAGCCGCTGGCGCTCGGCCAGGCCCTGCTTGAGCGCCCAGCGGACGAAGCTCGCCTCCGGCGCCGGCTTGGCCGACGACGCCACGTAGACGGCCATGAAGTTCTGGTAGGGCAGCTTCTCGAAGCCGCACTGCTCGTCGGTGGTCTCCGGACCGAGGCGGCACTCCGAATCGCCCTTGTGCTGCATCACCTCGACCAGCGGCTCCCAGTCGTGGCGCAGCGTGGCGGTGGCGACGCCGAGCGGCGCCCCGTCGGCCTCGGTGGGCGCGAACATCAGGCCGTTGCTGAGGTTGGAGTTGTGCGGAATGGTCAGCACGTCGCACCCGGGCAGCGCCTCGCGGCACTCGGCGCGCAGGCGGGCGAGAAAGCGATCGAGCTGCGGCTCGTCCACGTAGCTGAGCGGCAGGTCGGGAACGGTGGCGTTGGCGTAGATCACGTTGCGGTGCAGGTTGTTGCTCCCCGGCGCGCCGGTCCACTCGTAGCCGACGAAGGTGCTGAAGCGGCAGGCGTCGGTGTGGTCCTGGTACGCCTCGGCGGCCTCCTGCACCACCCGCCACGGCGTGCGGGCGGCGTTGCGGCAGCGCGAGCCGTCGGCGCCGCAGAAGGCGAAGCGATGGGGCGTGGCGCTGTTGGTCACCTGCGCGTTGGCGATGAAGAAGGCGAGGCGCGGGAACCAGCGCTGGATCAGGCAGGGCAGCGAGTCGTAGCCCGGCAGATCGGGGCTGTGGCAGACGGTCAGCTCGCCGAACAGCTCGGCGTGGTCGGTGACGGCGGCGAAGTCGAGCGGACGGCCGAGGCGCAGGGTGCGGGTCGGCCGCCCCTCGGCGTCGAACGGCTGCACGCCGAGCGGCTCGCCCCTCGCGAAGCGGTAGGCGTCGGCCGGCATGGCGCGGGTGCCCTGGGTGCTGGCGTCGAGCGACAGCGCGGTGTGCACGTGGAGATCGCCGAAATACGGGCTGCGCAAGGGATCGTAGCGAGCGCACCGCTCGGCCGCCGTGGCAGCCGCCGGCACGACCAGCAGCAGCGCCATCCATCCCCACCTGCGCATGGCGGCCACCTTAGACCGCGGAGGGGCCCGGAGGCACGCGGAGACGCGCGGCCGCGGCGCCCGGTGATGGTTTTGACCGCTTGCGAAACGCCGACGGGCACGCCAAGCAGGACGGATGGATGAAAACACGCCCGCCAGTCGCGGCTCGGTTGCCCCCGTCATTGCAGTCCTTCTCGCTGTCGCGCTGGTCGGCGCCGCCGTCTACATCGGCTCGTTGCGCGGCCAACTGACCGCCGCCCAGCAGCAACTGGCGCCGTTCGCGAAGATCGCCAAGACGCTCTACCCCGACGCCGACCCGGCGACCGCCCTGCGCTCGGTGGCGCAACGCATCGAGCCCCTGGCCGCCCGCGCCAACAGCCTGCAGCAGCAGGCGGCCGCGGCGGCGGCCGCACCGGCGGCACCGCCGCCGGCCGACGCGCCGGCCCCGCCGCCGGCGGACTTCCTCACCGCGCAGCAGGAGGAGGCGATGGTCGGCGTGCTGCGCAACGAGACCGACTCGGGGCGCAAGGCGTGGTTCCTGGTGGCGCAGAACAACCGCGAGGCGGCGGCGGCGCAGGCCGAGCTGCAGCAGATCTTCGAGAAGGCGGGCTGGCCGGTGGCGATCGAGCGCGCCCCCTACACCGTCAAGGCCGGCATCTTCATGCTCGCCGGCGACGAGACGCCGCCGCACTTCGTCGACACCGTGAGCGACGCCTTCGACGCCGGCGGCGTCGAGCTGCAGTACCTCACCGGCTACCGCGATTTCTACAAGGGCCGCCAGGCGGAGAATCCCAAGTGGGTCGGCCCGACGCTCGCCGACGACCAGCCGTTCACCATCGTCATCGGCTCCAAGCCGCAGCCGAAGGTCGCGGAGTAGCCGCCGTTCAGGATCTGGCGGTGACGATCCAGCTCGCCGAGTCCATCTGCACGCCGGCGGCGGTCTGATAGGGGCGCAACGCCTCACGCACCGACGCGGCGACCAGCGGCGGCAGCTCCGGATCGTCGGCCTCGCGCAGGGCGCGGGCGGTCGGCCCCATGCGCAGCAGGAAGTCGACCGTCGCATCGAGGTCCTGGCCCCCGCCGACGCTGAGCGTCATGCGCACCGGCTCGAGCGCGACGGCGGTGAACCCGGCGGCCTCGAGGATGCCGCGCACGTGGTCGGGGTCGGCGAAGGCGAATGGACCCGGGGCGCCGGGCGCCGGGATCGGCGGCGGCGGCAGATGTTGCAGCGCCGCCGCCATCGGCACTGTCATCCACGGGTTGTCCATCATCGACTGCCAGCAGGCGAAGGCGAGCTGGCCGCCGGCGCGCAGCGCCGAGCGGAGGTTGGCGAAGGCCGCCGCCGGGTCGGCGAAGAACATCACCCCGAAGCGGGAGAACAGGACGTCGAATGCCCCCGCCGGGAACTGCGCGATCTGCGCGTCGGCGATCTCGAAGCGGGCGTTGGTGACGTTGGCGGCGCGCGCCTGTTGGCCGGCGCGGGTGAGCATCGGCGCCGAGATGTCGACGCCGAGCACCTCGCCGCCGGGCGCCACGCGGGCGGCGAGCTCGATCGTGGTGTCGCCGCAGCCGCAGCCGACGTCGAGGACGCGCAGCCCCGGGCGCAGCCCGGCGCGGTCCATGGCCAGTCGGCCGAGCGGTCGAATCTGCTGATCGATCGACGCCTGGACGGCGACCCAGGTCGGTCCCGCCTGCTGGTTCCAGTAGGTGATCTGTTCGGCGTTGGGACCTTCGAGCGGCAACGGCATGGCGCACCTCAGGCGCTGGCGCTCGGGCGCGCCGAGACGGCGGCGTGCCAGCGCGCCAGATTGGCGAGCTCGGGAGCGATGCGGATCTTGCTCACGCGGCCGAAGTCGATGCCGCACAGCGCGGTGATGTCGGCGATGGTGTAGCGCGTCCCGGCGATGAACTCGCGATCGGCGAGCTCGCGGTCGAGCCAGCCCATGGTCGCCAGCGCGTGCGCCCGGCTGACCTCGCCCCACTCCGGCACCTGGGGAATGCGGCCCGCGAAGAACGCGTGCGTGTGGCGGAAGACCTGGGCGATGGGAATGAAGAGCTCGAGCTCCATGCGCCGCTGCCACATCTCCACCAGGGCGCGGTCGCGCGCGTCGGTACCGAGCAGCGGCGGCGTCGGGTGCGTTTCCTCGATGTAGCGGCAGATCGCCACGCTCTCGGCGATGCAGGTGCCGTCGTCCAGTTCCAGCACCGGCAGCGTGCCGAGCGGATTCTTGGCGCGGAACGCCGGCTCGCGGTTCGCGGCCGTGGCGATGTCGACCTGTTCGGTCGGGATCGCGACGCCCTTCTCGGCGAGAAAGACGCGCACCCGGCGCGGATTCGGCGCGGCGGCGGAGTCGTAGAGCTTCATGTGCTGCCGCTACGCCGCCAGGACGCGAAACTCAACCGAGTGCCGTGCCGCGGTGACGCGCCGTCCGTCCTACTGGCAGGTCGAGGTCACCGGCACGTCGAACAGGCCGCCGCTGGTGTCGACCCGAGTGCCGGCGGAGAGCCCGATGCAGCCGGCGCCGGCGGCCTGGAACTCGCCGTTGGCGAGAACGGCGCGCGCCGCCGAGCCTTCGATGCTGCCGCCGATGCCGCGGGCGCGGAACCGGCCGCTCAGCGTCAGGTCGCCGGCGGTAGCGTCGAAGCGGATGCGGCCGCTCGGCTGATCGCCGTCCACCTGGATGCGAGCGGGTGCGGCCACCACCACGCCGTCGCCGGTGACCGTGACGGAGCCGCCGACCGCGCCGCGGGCGGTCAGTTGGGTGCGAGCGCTGAGTGTCACGCTGCGGCCGTTGACCCGGATGTCGCCGCCGGCGGCGCGGCCGTCGACGTCGCACAGGCTGTCGACGGTCATCGCGCCGGCGGCGCGGAGGGCGATGCTGCCGCCGGCGCCGGTCGCGCCACTGGCCACCAGCGGCGCGACGGTCCGCAGGTCGCCGCCGGTGCACACCACCTGGATGCTGCCGCCGCTGGTGCCGGCGGCGGAGATGGAGGCGAGCAGGCTGACGGCCGCGCCACCGGAGGCGACGATGGTGCCGCCGGCCCCCGCCAGCGAGCTGCCGCGGGCGCGCAGATGCCCGCTGGCGGTGAGCAGCGTGCCGCCGATGGCGAAGATGGCGCCGCCGCCGCCGACGCCCTGGGCGTCGATGTCGTCGAGCAGGTAGACCGAGCCGGTCTGGGCGAAGGTGACGACGCTGCCGCCGGTGCCGAGCCAGCCGCTGGCGCTCACCTGGCGGAAGGTCCGGATGTCGCCGGTGGTGGAGATGATGGCGACGCTGCCGCCGTCGCGTCCGTCGGCGCCGATGCGATTCTCGAGCCGCAGACCGCGGCCCGCCGAGAGCGCGACGCTGCCGCCCGCGGTGCCGGAGGCCCCCTCGGCGCGGATGCGGGCGCGGCCGCTGGCGGTGATGCGGCCGCCGGCCGAGATGGCGATGCGGCCGCCGGGCGCCGTCGGGTTGGGGCCGTTCGCCGCGGCGCGGATCGGCCCCATCAGCCGCACGTTGCCGCCGGCCTCGAGGGTGATGCGGCCCGGCGCGGTGCGGCCGGAGGCGTCGATGCGCCAGTGGACGTCGATGTCGTTGACCGCCGACAGCGCGATCGTGGCGCCGGCGCCGACGAACGGCGTCGCGTGCCGGCCGACGATGGCGCGGCGCACGTCGATGTCGCGCGCCTTCAGATTCAGCGTGCCGCCGTTCGGAACCGTCAGCGTGCCGCCGATCACCAGCGTGCGATCGCCGAAGTCGAGCACGCACGGGCTCGCCACCTCGACCTGGCGGATGACGCACGGATCGCCGGTGCAGAGGTCGGCCGGCTTGGTGCACTTGATCGCCTGCGCCGCCTGCGGCGCGAGCGCCAGCGCGAGCGGCGCGATGAACGGAACCACCTGCCAGGGCAGGCCGTGCTTGCGCGAATGGACTGCGGCGCCCATGTGTCCCCCGATCCCCCGAAGCGCGCGCGGACCGCGGCCGGTCCAACGAGTGTCAGTGCTGAAGTGCGCGGATAGTCGCGCAGCCGCGGCGGACAAGTCAATACGAACGTGCGCCCGCGGCGCGCGAGCCCGCGCGCCCGTGCTCCGGGCCGGCTACGGGCGCACCGGCTCGCGCAGCGGATACCGCTTGGTCGCCCGCAGGCGCCGCCACAGGGTCGCGAGATCGGCCGGCAGGCGATTGCAGTAGGCGATGAACCCCGGCAGCGTCGCGAACTGGCGCTCGGCGGCGGCGAAGGCGGGATCGGCGCGCAGCGTCTGTTCGGCGCGCACCGGCGGCGGCGTGTTCGGGTCGCGGCGGAAGCGGCGCACGTAGTCGAGCAGGCGGGCGTGGTACTCGGGATCCTCGACGATGGCGGCGATGGTGCGGGCGCGCGGGTGCGTGCCGTCGACCATCGCCTGCACCTGGCGTTCGAAGTCCTCGAGGCCGTCGGGGAACATCTGGATCAACTGCAGGTCGTAGACCGGGTTGAGGTGGACGACCTGCATGACGTGGCCGACGATGGTGTCGCGGTCGGAGAGAAAGCCGGTGGGATCGAGCAGCGAGACCGGGTCGTCGAGCAGCCGCAGGAGCTGGTGAAAGCCGAACGAGATCCCCTTCTGCCGGTAGTAGTCGCGCGACGCGGGCTCGATCACGAAGCGCAGCATGTCGAGCCCGCCGAACAGGATCTGGAGCCGCGTCGGCCGCTGGGCGATGTACCCCTTCGCCTGCAGCGCCTGCAGCCGGCGCTCGATCTCGGCGCCGTCCGCGTACAGACGCAGCGTCCGGCCCAGGCGCGCGGCCTTGCCGGCCACGGCGCGCGGCCCGCCGATCGCCTGCGCGATCAAGCGGAGCGGACTCGAGGTGAGGCGGGCGGGTTCCATTGCCGGGAACACAGATGAACACAAACCCCGTCGCCCCACCACCCCGATGAACGCGGAGGCCTCCGCCGCGCGGCGGGACGGCGGTCTCCAGGACGGAAGGCGATCGAAGGGATGGCGGGGGGTTCGGTGCGCATCGGGGCAGCGCGGGCGGGCCCCATGGGCTGAACACGGATGAACACAGACCACCCCGATGAACGCGGAGGCCTCCGCCGCGCGGCGGGACGGCGATCTCCAGGACGGAAGGCGATCGAAGGGACGGCGGGGCGTTCGGTGCGCATTGGGGGGCAGCGCGGGCGGGCCCCATGGGCTGAACACGGATGAACACAGACCCCGTCGCCCCACCACCCCGATGAACGCGGGGGCCTCCGCCGCGCGGCGGGACGGCGATCTCCAGGACGGAAGGCGATCGAAGGGACGGCGGGGAGTTCGGTGCGCATTGGGAGGCAGCGCGGGCGGGCCCATGGGCCGAACACGGACGAGCACAGACCCCGTCGCCCCACCACCCCGATGAACGCGGAGGCCTCCGCCGCGCGGCGGGACGGTTATCCGCAGGAACGGGGCGTGTTCATTCGTGCCGCAGCCAATCGAGGCACCCGGCCTCCGCGAGGATCGGATCGAGCGCCGACTTGTCGGCCACCGCGGCATAGCGCGCCTGCAGGGCGGCGAGCGACTTGGCGTGGTACTTCTGCGTCTCCTGGGTGAAGGGAACGCCGTTGAGCTCGACGGTGAATTCCTTCTCGCCGGCGGCCAGCGCCCGGGCGTTGGCGGTCGACCAGGGGAGGAAGACGGCGCCGATCTCGTCGCGCAGCAGCGGCATCAGGGTCGGCGCCAGCGCGGCCCATGGTTCGAAATCGCCCTCGGCGCGCGGTCCGAGCATCTCCTGGATCCAGCGCACGACGCGCGGCGCGCGCTCGCGCATCAGCGCCGACGGCGTGGGGTCGGTCGAGAGCTGATAGAGCTGCGCGTAGAGCCCGAAGTCGGCGAAGGCCGGCCGCTCGCCGAACAGGTAGGTGCGGGTGGCGAGGTGGCGCTCGAGGATCGCCAACTGGCGGCGGTACGAATCCTCGATCGGGCCCTTGGTGGCCTCGGTGGAGCCGACGAAGGCGAGGCGCGGGATCATGCGCTGCTTGATCATCGCCACGCCGCCGGCGACCTGGTCCTCGGCGAGGCCCGGCATCATGCTGCGCGCCAGGCGTTCGCCGGCCGAGTCCTGATCGGCGGGGTAGAACCAGCGATAGTGGAACATCGGCTTGTTGCCCCACTCGTCGGCGTACTCCTCGATCAACGCCGAGACGAACGCGACGGCGGGGTCGGGCGGGTGGATCGACGGTTCGGGAAACCGCGCTTCGAGCTGCTCGATGATCGGGGTCGAATCCTGGATGCCGCGCCCGTCGGGCGTCACCACCAGGGGCACCAGCGGCAGCTTGGCGTAGCGCGCGAACTCCTCCTCCACCGCCGGCGTGCGCACCACCCATTCGTGCGGGATGTGCTTGTAGCGCAGGTACGAGCGCACCTTCACCGAATAGGGGGACAACTCGTTGCCGAAGATCTTGTACGATTCGGGCATGGCGTTCTCCGTCGGACGCGAACTGGTCGCGGCTTCATAGCGCGTTTCGACATCCGCGGCATCAGCAATTCCCATGGCGCGCCGCGTCGGGGTTGTTGTGGGCCGCGCCCCCGACCGCTACTGATGCGGTGGATCGAACCCGCCCAACGCGCCCGCCCGGGGCGCGGACGCGCAGACGGAGGACGCCATGCCGAAGGACACCGTGACGATCACCGACAACCGCACCGGCAAGCACTACGAGCTGCCCATCGAGCACGGCGCCATTCGCGCCGCCGACCTGCGCCAGATCAAGACGAGCGACGACGATTTCGGCCTCATGGCCTACGATCCGGCCTTCACCAACACCGCGTCGTGCAAGAGCCGGATCACCTACATCGACGGCGACCGCGGCATTCTCCAGTACCGCGGCTACCCGATCGAGGAGCTCGCCGAGCACAGCAACTACCTCGAAACCGCCTATCTGATCGTCAAGGGCGAGCTGCCGGACGTGAAGCGCTTCGAGATGTGGCGCCACAACATCACCGTCCACACGCTGATCCACGAGAACGTGAAGAAGTTCATGGAGGGCTTCCGCTACGACGCCCACCCGATGGGCATGCTGGTCAGCACCATCGGCGCCCTCTCGACCTTCTACCCGGAGGCGAAGAACGTCGACGACATCGAGGTGCGCCGCCTGCAGACCCGCCGCCTGATCGGCAAGCTGCCGACCCTGGCCGCCTTCGCCTTCCGGCGCACCCGCGGCCTGCCCTACGTCTATCCCGACAACGAGCTCAGCTACACCGGCAACTTCCTGCAGATGCTGTTCATGATGGGGGAGCGCGTCTACCGGCCGAACCCGGTGCTCGAGCGCGCCCTCGACGTCCTGTTCATCCTCCACGCCGACCACGAGCAGAACTGCTCCACCAACGCGGTCCGCTCGGTGGGCAGCTCGCGCGTCGACCCCTACTCCGCGGTCGCCGCCGGCGTCGCCGCCCTCTACGGCCCATTGCACGGCGGCGCCAACGAGGCGGTCATCCGCATGCTCCAGGAGATCGGCTCGGTGGACAAGGTCCCGGCGGCGATCAAGGACTTCAAGTCCGGCAAGGGCCGGCTGATGGGCTTCGGCCACCGCGTCTACCGCAACTTCGATCCGCGCGGCACGATCATCAAGAAGCTCGCCTACGAGGTCTTCGAGGTGACCGGCAAGAACCCGCTGATCGACATCGCCCTCGAGCTCGAGCGCATCGCCCTGCAGGACGAATACTTCGTCTCCCGCAAGCTCTACCCGAACGTCGACTTCTACTCCGGCATCATCTACCAGGCGATGGGCTTCCCGGTGACCATGTTCCCGGTCCTCTTCGCCATCCCGCGCTGCTCCGGCTGGCTCGCCCAGTGGGCCGAGATGGTGCGCGATCCCGAGCAGAAGATCAGCCGCCCGCGCCAGCTCTACATGGGCGAGCTGTCGCGCCGCTGGCAGCCGATCGAGCAGCGCCCCGAGCCGCTCGACCGCGAGGAAGCCGTCAGCACCCAGATCTGATTCACCCGGCGGCTGGCGACCATGGCCGAGATTTGCTCATCCCCCGCGGCCGGCGCGCCGGCCGCGGCATCTTACAAAATGCCGCTTGCGTGATCCTCGCCGTGGTCGCATAGTTGCTTCGCGGTCGACCACGGCAATGGGCGCTGACGTTCTCGTAGGACACGCTTCGTCATCGCCCGATCTCAGCGGCAGCCTCGCTGCCGCTCCGCGCCGGCGGCGGCGCTTCGTCCGCTTCGTCTTCTGGTCGTTCGCCGTCCTGCTGGCGGTCAGCATCGCGGTGGCCATCGGCTACGAGCTGCAGACCTCGGCCCTGCAGGCCTATCTGCTGCCGCGCTACACGGCGAAGATCACCTACAAGGTCGCCGAGGGCGCGAGCCCGAGCATCGCCTTCCCGCGCGGCGCGCCGTTCGACGACCGCCTCGGCTATTCGCGCATCGGCGACTTCCAGCGCCGCCTGGAGGAGCGCGGCTTCATCGTCGATCGCCAGGCGGTGGTCTCGCCGGAGCTGATCCAGCTCCTCGACCTCGACATCGCCCCGCCCTACCGCGAGCCGCTCGTCGCCGGTCTCACCATCCACGGCATGAACGGCACGCGGCTGTACGACGCGGCGCGGTCGGCGCGCGCCTTCCGCAGCTTCGACGACGTGCCGCCGCTGCTCGTCCAGACCCTGCTCTTCATCGAGAACCGCGAGCTGCTGGCGCCGATCGACCCGCGTTCGAACCCGGCCATCGAGTGGGATCGCATGGCCAAGGCGAGCCTGCTCTACACCGGCAGCAAGCTCGGCCTGAACGTGCCGATCCAGGGCGGCAGCACCCTCGCCATCCAGCTCGAAAAGTACCGCCACTCGCCCGACGGTCGCACCAGCTCGCCGCTCGACAAGCTGCGTCAGGTCGCTGGCGCCACCCTCAAGGCCTATCGCGAGGGCGCCGACACCCGCGGCTGGCGGCGCCAGATCGTCGTCGACTACCTCAACACCGCGCCGCTCGCCGCCGCGCCGGGCTATGGCGAGATCTACGGCATGGGCGATGCGCTCTACGCCTGGTTCGGCATCGACCTGAAGGACGTGAAGGCGCGCCTCGCCAACCCGGAGGCGCCGCTCGAGGAGCGCGCCAGCGCCTACAAGCACGCCCTGGCCCTGGTCATCGCGCTGCGCGCTCCGACCTACTACCTGCAGCGCGATCGCCTGGCGCTCAACCAGAAGGTCAACGAGTACACCCGCCTGCTCGAGAACGGCGGCGTCATCGAGCCGGCCCTCGCCGCCGCCGTGCGCGAGGCGCCGATCGAGTTCCTCAGCCGCGCCCCGGTCGCGCCGCCGCTGCCGTTCGCCCACAAGAAGGCGCCGAACGCGATCCGCACCACCCTGCTGCAGTATCTCGACGTGCCGAGCTTCTACGAGCTCGATCGCCTCCACCTCGAGGCCGACGGCACCATCGATCTGCCGCTGCAGAACACCGTCGAACGCCTGTTCGCCAACCTGGGCGACGAGAAGTTCGTGCGCGCCAACGGCCTGACCGGCGAGCGCCTGCTGCGCAACGCCGATCCCACGCAGGTGGTCTACAGCCTGATGCTCTTCGAGCGCACGCCGCAGGGCAACTTCCTGCGCGTCAACGCCGACAACCTCGACCGGCCGTTCGACATCAACGGCGGCGTCAAGCTCGACCTCGGCAGCACGGCGAAGATGCGCACCGCCGCGCACTACCTCGAGGTGGTGGCGCTGCTGCGCGACGAGCTGGCCGGCCGGCCGCGCGAGGAGCTGACGGCGCTGGCCAAGGCGAAGAAGACCAGCGACCCGCTCACCGCCTGGGCGGCGGAGACGCTGGCGGCGACGCCCGACATCGCGCTCGACGACCTGCTGCAGCGGTCGCTCGATCGCAAGTACTCGACCAGCACCGGCGAGACCTTCTTCACCGGCGGCGGCCAGCACGTGTTCGGCAACTTCACCAAGGACAACCCGCCGACCCTGATGCTGCGCGATGGCCTGCGCACCTCGAACAACCTGGTGTTCGTGCGCACCATGCGCGACCTGGTGCGCTACCACACGGCGCGCCTGCCCTACGACGCCGACGCGCTGCTGAACGACCCCAAGTACCCCGATCGCGAACGCCTCGTCGCCCAGCTCGCCGACGACGAGGCGCAGCAGCATCTCGAGCGCGCCTTCAGCCGCTACCATGGCCTGACCACCGACGCGGCGGTCGCCAAGCTGCTCGGCTCGAAGGCCAAGAACCCGCGCCAGCTCGCGGTCCTCTTCTACGCCTGGAAGATCGGCACGACGCCGGCGCAGCTCGGCGACTGGCTGCGCACCCTCGGGTCGCCGGTCGACGACGCCACCGTGCAGCGCCTGATGCGCGCCTACGGCGGCAAGCTCACCCTGCTCGACTACGGCTACCTGGTCGGCCGCCACCCGCTCGAGGTGTGGACCGCGGGCGAGCTGGTGCACGAGCCGGGCACCAACTGGGACGCGCTCCTCGAGCGCAGCGCCGCCGCTCGCGGCCAGGTGTCGCAGTGGCTGCTGCGCGCCAAGCTCGGCCAGGCGCAGCGCACCCGCATGCGCATCTACATCGAGCGCGACGCCTTCGCGCGCATGACGCCGTACTGGCAGCGGCTCGGCTTCCCCTTCAAGCACCTGGTGCCGTCGCTGGCGACGGCGATCGGCAGCTCCTCGGATCGCCCGGCGGCGCTCGCCGACCTGATGGGCATCGTCGTCAACGACGGCAAGCGCCTGCCGATGCTCCGCCTCACCGAGCTCCACTTCGCCGAGGGCACGCCGTACGAGACGGTGATGGTCCCCGACCCGAAGGCCGGCGAGCAGGTGATGCGCCCCGAGGTCGCCCGGGCGCTGCGCGGCGCGCTCGCCACCGTCGTCGAGGCCGGCACCGCCCGCCGCCTCGCCGGCGCTTTCAAGGACGCCAACGGCAAGCCCATTCCCACCGGCGGCAAGACCGGTTCGGGCGACAATCGCTTCAAGACCTTCGCCCGCGGCGGCTTTCTCAAGTCGTCGCGCGCCGTCAGCCGCACCGCGACGTTCACGTTCTACGTCGGCGACCGCTACTTCGGCGTCATCACCGCCTTCGTCCCCGGCCAGGATTCGGACAAGTACGAGTTCACCAGCGCCCTGTCGGTCAGCGTCCTGCGCCTGCTCGCCCCCGCCATCAACGCCCGCGTCGCCGGCAAACCCCTGCCCGACCAGCCCGAGACCGAGGGCCTCGCGACCTCGCGCCCCGTCCAGCGCACCGGCGGCTGATCCGCCGCCACGCCGACAAACGCCTTCTCGCCTCTTCCCAGCGCCGAGAAGTGGCGCGCCGCGGGGGCACCGCCTCGCGGCAACGCGAACCTGGGCACGGGGTGTGCTCCTCCGCTTCACTGGAGGACGAGATGCGCACGCGCGGGCGCGGCGGAGTGTTGGCGTTCGCCATCGCGATCGCCATCGGCGGGGCGGCATTCCAACGTGCCGATGCCGCCCCGTGCGTCGGCGATTGCGATGGCGACGGCACGGTGACCATCAACGAGCTGATCACCGGCGTGACCGTCGCCCTCGGCGGCGCGCCGGTGTCCGCCTGCGCGGCGTGCGATCGCAACGGCGACGGCGCGATCACGGTCGAGGAGCTGATCGTCGCCGTCACCCACGCGTTGCTCGGCTGTCAGACCGCGCCGACGCCGACGGCCACGCCCGGCTCGCCGACGCGAACGCCGACCCGCACGCCGACGATGTCGACGACGCTCGAGCTCTTCGACGTCGGCGCCAACTTCTTCAGCATCCGCAAGCCGAAGGGTTGGGAGGTCCACATCGGCGGCGTCTGCAGCACACTGGGCATCCTGCTGCGCGACCCGGCGGTGCCGATGCGCCAGGCCTTCTACTTCGGGCTCATCGGACCCGTGTACCTGAAGGAGGCGCAGCGCCAGATCGATCAGGCCTACATCGATGGTGGCGGCTACAACTTCATCACCTGGCTGGATGCCCCCGCGGTCGACCCGCTGACCGCCGAGAACTTCTTCGCCCACTGGCCGCGGATCGCGGCGATGAAGGCCGCCAGGGAGTTCCTACCCGAGTTCCCGCCGCTGACCGACCTCACCGCGGTGACGACGACGCCGCAGTCCTCCGTCTTCCCGGGTGGCGATGCCGCCCTGGTGCGCGGCGTGTTCAGGGATGGCGAGGCCGTCGGCCAGGGCCAGTGGCTCGGCACCACCTGGGTCTTCATGCCCTTCACCGGCGTTCCCGGCGGCGGCACCGGCTACGGCAGCATCATCCTCGGCGTCACCGCGCCGATGCGCGAGTTGCAGACCGTCGAGGCGACGCTGATCGCCAGTCTCGACAGCTTCACCGTCACCCAAGCGTACATCGACTGGTGCCGCCTGCAGTCGAGCCAGCTCTGGGGCGCCGTCGCGCAGGCCGGGCGCACGCTGAGCGAGACCTCCGACCTGATCGCCGAAGGCTGGCAACAGCGCACCCAGGCATCGGACATTCTCGCCGAGCAGCGCTCCGACACCCTGCGCAGCGTCGAACGGGTCTACGATCCGTCCACCCGCCAGGTCTACGAGGTGCCGCTCGGCTGGTACGACGCCTACGACACCCACCGCGGCAACTACTCCCTCGACGACCTGCAACTCCTCCCCAGCAACGACTACGGGCTCTGGACCTCGCTGCCCGCCGACGGCGGCCAGATCCACTGAAGGCCGGTTCAGGTCTGTCGGGCGGCCCCTCGACGCAGCAAGATTGCGGTTTTGCCCTCTGATCTGCTACACACCGCGCCGGCCGTCGAAAACGGGGACAGCGCTTCGGCGGTTGGCAAAATTGAGCCTTTGTTGCCGACCGGTATGGGCTATGATGCCCCCCGCGATTCGAAAGGAGTCGAATATGCGCAGGCAGAGGATCCTCCCGACGCTCAACGTTTCCCGGCCTCCCTTCGAGTCGGCCCTCCGGCAGATGGGCCTGGTCGCCATCGCGATCGCCATCGTCGCGCTCGCCGGTTCCCGGGCGGCGGTCGCCGTCTGCAATTTCAGCGGCCCGAGCGGCATCTGCGTCTCGCCCGAAGAGTGCGACGACGGCAACATGGTCAACGGCGACGGATGCAATAACGATTGCACCATTACGACCGGCTATTCGTGTACCTGTGCTGGAGCCTCGGGCGGCGCGTCGGTCTGCACCGCGCACACGCCGACCCGGACGGCGACCAGGACAGCGACGCGCACCGCCACGAGGACGGCGACGCGCACCGGGACGGCGACCGCCACCCGGACGGCGACGCGCACGGCGACCGCCACGGTCACCGATACGCCGCAGGACACGCCGACCAACACGCCGACGCCGGAGGACACCCCGACCAACACGCCGACTGCGGAGGACACCCCGACCAACACGCCGACGCCGGAGGACACCCCGACCGTTACGCCGACTGCGGAGGACACCCCGACCGTCACCGGGACCCCGGACGATACGCCGACCGCCAGCGCCACGGCTACCAGCACCGCGACGCGCACGGCGACGGCGACCGCTACCGTGAGCAACACGCCGACGAGCTCCTCGACGCGCACGGCGACGGGCACGGCGACGGTCACCAGGACGCCGGCCAATACGGCGACGGTCACTCAGACGCCGGTCGCGACGGCGACCGCCACCCCGAGCCCGCCGTCGCTCGACGGCGGCGTCGAGGTCGGCGATGGCTCCGTCGGCGGCAACGGGTCGCCGAACTGCCTCATCGACATCTGCAAGATCGGCGGCGGCGGGACGACGCCGAGCATGCCGCCCTGTCAGGCGCCGGATTCGGTGATCGGCATGGGCATGTCGAACGGCTCCGGCAAGTTCAACATCCCGGTCAATCCGCCGCTCGCGCTCGGCGAGTGCATCTACGCCTACGACACCTGTTCGATGCTGGTCAGCCCGACGCAGTGCGCAACCGCGCCGGCGCCGGCGCCAGCGCTGTCCAGGACGGCCCTGCTCGTCGCGGTGACGATGCTGAGTCTCATCGCCCTGCTGGCATTCCGGCGCCGCAGGGACTCGTCGTCCTGAGCAATGCGGCCGGGACGGGCGGTGCTGACGCGCCGTCCGTCCCGGCCGGCGATGCCGTTCCCGCGGCATCCGGCTCCACCGTTGGCGGTCGGGCGGCAGTAGCCCGCCGACCGACGAGCACGGGGCGCGCGCCTGCTCTCGCGCCCAAGTGACCCCACCCGGGGGAGGTCAGTCGTTCGGTCCGTGCCCCAGCGGCTCGACGGCGCCCGGCGCGGGCTGCACGCCGTCGTCGTCGACCGGCACCGCCTCCTGCAGCTCGCCGTGCTGCGGCTTGCGCTCGCGATGACGGGACGCGTCGTCGCCGATCCCCATCATCTCGCGCGGCCGCGGCGCCACCGCGGCGCCCTCGTCGTCCTCGGAATCCGTGCGCCGACTGTCGACCGGCCCGTCGAGCGGCATGGACTCGTCCGGCATCGACTCCCTCGGCATCGCCTCGTCCGGCATGCTGTCGAGGGGGCGCCAGTCGCCCGCCTCGCCCTCGAAGGTGCGCGCGCCGCCCCAGTCGTCGTCCGCGGCGCGCGCCGGCGCGAGCGCGAGCACGCCGGCGGCGAGCACGACCGACGCGATCGACGTCCAGCGCATGCCGCGACGACAGCACCGCGCCCCGGGCGGCGTCAAGCAGTAGCCGGGGCACGGTCCGTGCGGTACACCTGACCCGTGTTTCATCCGCTGGTCGCTGGCTGGTTCGACGAGACGTTCGCCGAGCCGACCGCCGTGCAGCGCGCCGGCTGGGCGCACATCGCGGCCGGGCGCGACACGCTGCTCGCGGCGCCGACCGGGTCGGGCAAGACGCTGGCGGCCTTCCTCGCCGCGCTCGACGACCTCGCCCGCCGCGCCCTCGCCGGCGCGCTCGAGGACCGCATCCACGTCGTCTACGTCTCGCCGCTCAAGGCGCTCGGCAACGACGTGCAGAAGAACCTGCAGGCGCCGCTGGCCGGCATCGCGGCGCGCGCCGCCGCCGCCGGCACCCCGCTGCCCGAGATCCGCGTCGCGGTGCGCACCGGCGACACCCCGGCCCGCGAGCGCCAACTGCAGGCGCGGCATCCGCCGCACATCCTCATCACCACCCCGGAATCGCTCTACATCCTGCTCACCGCCGCCGGCAGCCGAGCCCTGCTGCGCCAGGCCTCCACCCTGATCCTCGACGAGATCCATGCCGTCGCCGGCGACAAGCGCGGCGCCCACCTGGCGCTGTCGGTCGAGCGGCTCGACCGCCTGGTGGGCGGCGGCCTGCAGCGCATCGGGTTGTCGGCGACGCAGAAGCCGATCGCCGAGGTGGCGCGCCTGCTGGTCGGCAGCGGACGCGACGCACCCGACGGCGCGCCGCGCTGCGCGGTCGTCGATGCCGGCCACCGGCGCGACCTGCGGCTGCGCGTCGAGGTTCCCGATCAGGAGCTCGGCGCCATCGCCAGCCAGGAGCTGCGCGGCGCGGTATACGACCGCATCGCCGCGCTGGTGGGACAGCACCGCACGACGATCGTCTTCGTCAACACCCGCCGTCTGGTCGAGCGCGTCGCGCACGCGCTCGGCGAACGCCTCGGCGAGGCGCGGGTCGGCGCCCACCACGGCAGCATGTCGCGCCAGCAGCGGCTCGCCGTGGAATCGGGCCTGAAGAGCGGCGCGCTGCCGGTGGTGGTGGCCACCGGCTCGCTCGAGCTGGGGATCGACGTCGGCGCCGTCGACCTGGTCTGCGCCCTCGGCGCGCCGCGCTCGCTGGCGCAGCTCCTGCAGCGCGTCGGCCGCTCCGGCCACTCCATCGGCGCCGTGCCCGAGGGCGTGCTCTTCCCCTTCACCCGCGACGAGCTGGTGCAGTGCGCCGCCGCGGTGCGTGCCGTCGAGGCCGGCGTCCTCGACGCCCTGACGATCCCCATTGGCAGCCGCGACGTGTTGGCGCAGCAACTGGTGGCCACGGTCGCCAGCGAGGAGGAGATCGCGGTCGACGAGCTGTTCGCCCTGGCGCGACGCGCCCATCCGTACCGGGACCTGCCGCGCGCGACCTTCGACGCGGTGCTCGACATGCTCGCCGAGGGCGTGGCGACGCGGCGCGGGCGGCGCGCCAGCTACCTCCACCTCGACCGCGTCCACGCCATCGCCCGGCCGCGGCGCGGCGCCCGGCTCACCGCGATCACCGGCGGCGGCGCGATTCCGGACACCGCCGACTACGAGGTGGTCGAGGACGCCACCAACGCCCGCCTCGGCACGGTCAACGAGGACTTCGCCATCGAGAGCCTCGCCGGCGACGTCTTCCAGCTCGGCCACCACGCCTGGCGCATCCGCCGCGTCGAGGCCGGCCGGGTGCGCGTCGTCGACGCCACCGGCGCGACCCCGACCATGCCGTTCTGGCTCGGCGAGTCGCCGGCGCGCACCGCCGAGCTGTCGGCGGCGGTCGCCGACCTGCGGCGCGAGCTGGCGAGACGGGCCGGCGATGTCGACGCGGCAGCGCGCTGGGCGATGCGCGAGGCGCACGTCGACGCCGCCGGCGCCGAGCAGCTCGTCGCCTACCTGCGCGCCAGCGTCGCGGCGCTCGGCGCCGTGCCGACGCTGGACACCATCATCGCCGAGCGGTTCTTCGACGAAGCCGGCGGCATGCAGCTCGTCCTGCACGCGCCCTTCGGCGGCCGCATCAACCGCGCCTTCGGCCTGGCGCTGCGCAAGCGTTTCTGCCTGACGTTCGACTTCGAGCTGCAGGCGGCGGCGACCGACGACGGCATCGTCATCTCGCTCGGCGAGCAGCACAGCTTCCCGCTCGAGACCGTCTTCGGCATGGTGCGCGCGCACCGCTTCCGCGACGATCTCGTCCAGGCGGCGCTGCAGGCGCCGATGTTCGGCACCCGCTGGCGCTGGAACGCCACCCGGGCGCTGGCGCTGCCGCGCGTCAGCGGCGGACGCCGCGTGCCGATGCCGCTGCAGCGCATGCGCGCCGACGACCTCCTGGCCGCCGTCTTTCCCGCCCAGGCGGCCTGTGGCGACAACCACCCCGGCCCGATCGAGCCGCCGCCGCACCCGCTGGTCGACCAGACGATCGCCGACTGCCTCGACGAGGCGATGGACGCCGACGGCCTGCAGGCGGTGCTGGAGGGGATCGAGTCGGGCGCGATCGGCACGCTGGCGGTGGAGAGCGCGGCGCCGTCGCCGCTGTCGCACGAGCTGCTCAACGCCAATCCCTACGCCTTCCTCGACGACGCGCCGCTGGAGGAGCGGCGGGCGCGCGCCGTGGCGCTGCGCCGCACCGATCCCGACCTCGCCGCCGGCGTCGGCGCGCTCGACGCGGCGGCGATCGCCGAGGTGCGGCACCAGGCCTGGCCGGCGCCGCGCGACGCCGAGGAGGTCCACGACGCGTTGCTGACGTTGGGGGTCCTGCCCGCCGCCGACGCCGCCGCCTGGCGGCACTG
Organism: bacterium; assembly: GCA_019637795.1. Taxonomy (NCBI): domain Bacteria; species bacterium. The sequence goes on from JAHBUY010000001.1 coordinate 916,695, forward strand.
GCTCGAGTCGCTGCGGGCCGCGGGGCGCGTCGCGGTGATGACGGGCGCGTCCTACGCCGCCGCCGAGCGCGGCGCGCTGGTGCGGGACGCGTATGGCGACCGCCCGCTCTCCGAGCGCCTCGACGCGGTCCGCGCCATCGTCGGCGGCTGGATGGATTGTCTCGGACCGACGACGGCGGCGGCGCTGGCGCAGCGGCTCGGCTTCGACCTCGCGACGGTCGAGGCGGCGCTCGAGCGGCTCGAGGCGGACGGCAACGTGCTGCGCGGTCGCTTCACCCCTGGCGCGCCGGGACCGGAGTGGTGCGCGCGCGGCCTCCTGGCACGCATCCACCGGCTGACCCTCAACCGCCTGCGGGCCGAGATCGAGGCGGTGGCGCCGGCCGACTTCATGCGCTTCCTGTTCGCCTGGCAGCACGCGGCGCCGCACGCGCGCCTGCGCGGCCGCGACGGCGTGCGACTGGCGATCGCGCAACTGCAGGGGCTGGAGCTGCCGGGCCCCGCCTGGGAGCGCGACGTGCTGCCGGCGCGCATCGAGGAGTACGACGCCGGCGATCTCGAACACCTCTGTCTCGCCGGCGAGGTCGTGTGGGGCCGACTGTCGCCGCCGACCACCGATGACGGCGCGCAGGACGCCGCCCCCGCGCGCCGCCGCCAGGCGCCGACCCGCAGCGCGCCGCTCGCCCTGGCGTTGCGCGCCGATCTCGGGGAACTGTTGGCGCCGCTCGACGACGAGGTCGCGGTGCTGAACGAGCGGACGCCGGTCGCCCAAGCGGTGTTCGCCCATCTGCGGAGCCGCGGCGCCTCCTTCCTCGCCGACATCGCGCGCGCGCTCGGGCGGCTGCCGAGCGAGGTCGAGGACGGTCTGTGGGAACTGGTCGCCGCCGGGCTGGTGACCGGCGACGGCATCGCCGGCCTGCGCACCCTGCTGCTCCCGGAGCACGAGCGGCGGCCGCGCCGCGGCACCCACCTGCGGGCACTGGCGGGCGGCGGGACGCGCCGACTCATGCCGGTCGGCCGCTGGGCGCTGCTGCGCGAGCAGTCCGCGACGGACCGCGACCCACCGCAGCGAGCCGAGCGCGCCGCGCGCCGCCTGTTGCTGCGCTGGGGCGTCGTGTTCCGCGACCTGCTGGCACGCGAACGCGGCCTGCCAGCGTGGCGGGCGCTGCTCGCCGCGCTGCGCCGCCTGGAAGCGCGCGGTGAGATCCGCGGCGGGCGCTTCGTCGACGGCTTCGTCGGCGAGCAGTTCGCGCTGCCGGAGGCGCTGGACGCCCTGCGCAGCGTGCGCCGGCGGCGCGACGAGCAGGTGGTGGTGGTCGCCGCCGCCGACCCGCTCAACCTGGCCGGCATCGTCACCGCCGGCGCGCGCGTCTCGCCCTTCTCCGGTCTGGTGCTCGCCTATCGCGCCGGCGTGCCGGTGGAGATCGGCGAGCTCGGCAGCGTCCGCTCGCGGCTGCGGGCGAGCGCCGGTGGCTGAGGCCGGCGCCGCGCCGCGCGCCGCGTCAGGCGGCCTGGCGAACCACGGCGCGGCCGGCGACGCGCTCGCGCAGCCAGGCGTTCACCCGGTCGCGCACCCACTCCGGCTCGATCCGCAGCACCTCGCAGATGCGCAGGAACGAGTACGGCCACTGGCCGTCGTCGGACCGCACCCAGCGCAGCGCCGCGTTGGCGCGGATGCGGTCGCGCCCGTCCGGCCGACGCCAGCGCACGTCGGCGATCGCCTGCGCCAGCACCGCCGCCGCGAGGCGCACCTCCGGGGTCCAGTGCGACGCGCTCGGCAACTGCGCGGGCAGGATCTCGCCGCCCTGGATCATGTCGCGCAGGACGCCGATCGACTCCTCGTCGCCCGTCCACGGACGCTGCGGCGGGTCGACGGTTTTGGGCATCTTCACGGTCACGACTGCCATTGCTCGTTCTCCCTTCGCCATGGGGCGATGCCCATCACCAAGTTCCGTGCCGTGTCAGGTGCATGGCGCATTGCGAACGGTTATGGCGTGCTGACCACCACGTCGGACGGCTCGCGCTCGCGGCGGGCTGTCACCGGAATTCTGCTTTCAAACCGAGCGTCACTTTTTTGATGGCCGACGTCCGACTGCGCAGAGTCTGTGTCTTCTGCGGCTCCAGCCCCGGAAACTCGCCGGAATTCGCCCGCGCGGCCGAACGCCTCGGCCGAGCGCTGGCGGAGGCCGGAATCGGGCTCGTCTACGGGGGCGCCAGCGTCGGCCTCATGGGCCGGCTCGCCGACAGCGCCCTGGCAGCCGGCGGCGAGGTCGTCGGCGTCATCCCCCGCGCCCTGGTGGACCGCGAGGTGGCGCATCACGGGCTCGCCGACCTGCGGGTCGTCGGCTCGATGCACGAACGCAAGGCCCTGATGGCCGACCTGGCCGACGGCTTCGTCGCCCTGCCGGGCGGCCTCGGCACCCTCGACGAGCTGTTCGAGATCCTCACCTGGGCCCAACTCGCCCTGCACGCCAAGCCAGTCGGGCTGCTCGACGTCGACGGTTACTTCGCCCCCCTGCTCGCCTTCCTCGACAGCGCCGTCGCCGCCCGCTTCCTGGCCCCGGCCCACCGGGCGATGCTGCTGGTGGCCGACGACCCCGCGGCGCTGCTCACCGCGTTCCGCGGCTACACTCCACCGCCCCCCTTCAAATGGATCGACCGGCCGCAGCGGTAGCGCCGGCCTGGTTCGACCGGCGCGGCGACGGCGGCGCGGCGCGCACGGCATCCAGGCCACCCGTCTGGCGATTGCTCCTCCGATCGACCTGAGATAAGGCGACGCGCCGTGAGACGCTGCCGACTCCTTCTCATCGCTGCCCTCGTCGCCGCCGGGGCATTGCCCGCGGCAGCGCAGGAGCATCTGCGCCTGGCAACCACCACCAGCACCGAGAGCTCGGGACTCCTCGGCTATCTGCTGCCGGCGTTCGAGCAGGCGTTCCACCTCCAGGTCGACGTCGTCGCCGTCGGCTCCGGGCAGGCGCTGACGCTGGCGGAAAACGGTGATGTCGACGTCGTCCTCGCGCACGCGCCAGCGCTCGAGGAGGCATTCGTCGCCAACGGCTTCGGCGTCAACCGCCGCGGCGTGATGTACAACGACTTCGTCATCGTCGGCCCGCCGGACGATCCCGCCGGCATCAGGGGAACGGCGGCCGCCGACGCCTTGAAGACACTGGCGGCGAAGCAGGCGACGTTTCTCTCGCGCGGCGACGAGTCCGGAACCCACATCAAGGAGAAGGAGCTGTGGACGGCGGCCGGCATGGCGCCGAGCGGCGCCTGGTACCGGCGCGCCGGCGTCGGCATGGGCCAGTTGCTGCAGATGGCCGACGAATTGCGCGCCTACACGCTCACCGACCGCGGCACCTACCTGTCGCGCAAGCAGAAGGGCGACCTGGCGATCCTGGTCGAGAAGGAGCCGGTGCTCTTCAACCCCTACTCGCTGATCGCCACCAACCCGGCGCGCCATCGCACCGTCAAGTACATCGCCGCGATGGCGCTGATCGCCTGGATGACCTCGCCCGAGGGCCAGCAGCGCATCGCCGCGTTCCAGATCGACGGCCAGTCGTTGTTCATCCCCACCGCAGTGCCCAGCGCGCCTTGACGGCGACGCCGGCGCCCTCCACAGGTCGCTGGCATGGGATTCGGCGAGGCGCTGACGACGGCGTTGCACCTGCTGGCGACGCGCGATCCGCACGTCGTCGCCGCGGTCACCGTGTCGCTCCAGGTGGCGCTGCTGGCGACCCTGTTCGCGACCCTGCTCGGCGCGCCGCTCGGCTTCGCCGTCGGCAGCGGACGATTCCGCGGCCGGCGCGTCGTCGAGGTCGCGCTCAACACCGCCACCGCCCTGCCGACCGTGGTGGTGGGCCTGCTCGTCTACGCCCTGCTGTCGCGCCGCGGTCCGCTCGGCGACTGGGGGCTGCTGTACACGCGCAGCGCCATGGTGCTCGGCGAAACCGTGCTGGTCGCGCCGCTGATGGCGGCGCTGACCATGGCGCTGGTCAGCGGCGCCGACCCGCGCATCCACGAGACGGCGCTGACCCTGGGCGCGTCGCGCCTCGGCGCCGCCTGGGCGGTGCTGCGCGAGCTGCGGCGCGGCGCGCTGGCCGCCGTCGCCACCGGCTTCGGCCGCCTGATTTCCGAGCTCGGGGTCGCGCTCATGCTCGGCGGCAACATCGAGAACGCCACCCGCACCATGACGACGGCGATCGCGTTGGAAACCGGCAAGGGCGAGCTCGCGCTGGCGCTGGCCCTCGGCTTCATCCTGCTCGGCGTGGCGCTGCTGGTGAACGCGGGCGCGGCGCTGGTGACCGCGACGCGATGACGCCGCCGCTCTACGCGCTGCGCGCCGTCAGCGTCGAGCGCGACGGGCGCGCCATCCTGGCCCTGCCGGAGTTGGCGATCGCCGCCGGCGCGATCACCGCCGTGGTCGGCCCCAACGGCGCCGGCAAGTCGACCCTGCTCCGGCTGCTCGCCTTTCTCATCGCCCCCACCCGCGGCGCGGTGTTCTTCGCCGGCCAGGCGGTCGGCGCCCGCCCCGCCGCGCTGGCGGCGCTGCGCCGCCGCGTCACCTACGTCGGCGCCTCGCCCTACCTGTTCCACGGCAGCGTCGGCCACAATGTCGCCTTCGGCCTGCGCGCCCGCGGCCGGCGCGATCCCGCCGCGGTGCGGCGGGCGCTCGATGCCGTCGGCGCCGCGGCACTGCTCGAACGCGCCGCGCATACGCTGTCGAGCGGCGAGGCGCAGCGCGTCGCGCTCGCCCGCGCCCTCGCCTGCGCGCCGCAGGTGCTGCTCTTCGACGAGCCCACCGCCACCGTCGACCGCGCCAGCGTGCCGCTGATCGAATCGGCGCTGGCGCGCCTGCCCGCCGCCGGCTGCACCGTGATGCTCGCCACCCACGACGCCGACCAGGCGCGCCGGCTCGCGGCATCGGTGGTCGCGCTCGACGCCGGGCGCCTCGCTCCGACGCCGGTGGTCACCGTGCTGCGCGGCACCGCGGTGCGCGACGGCGAGCGCTGGCTCTTCGATGCCGCCGGGCTGCGGCTCGAATTGCCGGCCGAGGCGCACCCACCGGCGGTGGCGATCGATGCCGACGACCTCATCGTCTCGCTGGCGCCGATCGCCTCCAGCGCGCGCAACCAGTTGCGCGGCCGGGTCACCGCCATCGACGCCGATCCCGGCGGCGTGCTGCTCACCATCGACTGCGGCCAGCCGCTGCGGGCGCGCATCACCGAGCAATCGCGGCGCGCGCTCGGGCTGGCGATCGGCAGCGCGGTGTTCGTCATCTTCAAGGCCCACGCCGTGCACCCGCTGCGCCAGTGACGGCCCGCCGGGCGCGGCGAGCGGCCACCCTGGGGTCGCCCGCGGGCGTCGCGTCCGCGTCCTTGTCCTTCCCGGCGGCTTGGGTAATAAAGCCGGTCGTTCCGGACGGCAGACCTTCGCGAAGGGGGACGATCATGCAGCGCGCAGCACGGTGGACCGTAGTGGCGATCGCCGCAGTGGGACTCGCGGCGCCGGCGATGGGGCAGGAAACCGGGCGTGGCACCTTCATCAACGCCGAGGGCAAGAACGTCGGCACGCTGACCGTGGAGCACATGCCGAGCGGCACGATGTTCCTGCTCAAGCTGCACGACCTGCCTCCGGGGGTGCACGGCATGCACATCCACTCCGTCGGCAAGTGCATGCCGCCGACGTTCGACTCCGCCGGGCCGCACTTCAATCCCGCCGGCCACCAGCACGGCAAGGAGAACCCGAAGGGTCCGCACGCCGGCGATCTCGACAACATCACCATCCCGGCCGACGGCAAGCTCGAGCTCCAGGTCGACCTGCCCGGCGTCGCCCTGCGCGGCGCGGGCGGGCTGCTCGACGAGGACGGCGCGTCGATCGTCATCCACGCCAACCCCGACGACTACAAGACCGATCCCTCGGGGAACTCCGGCGCGCGCATCGCCTGCGCGCCGATCACCCTCGACGAGCGGGAGGAGTGAGCGCCACGCGACGGGGGCGGCCCCGCCGTGCTGCGCCTGATCGCGTATTCCGATTACCTGTGTCCGTGGTGTTTCAACGCCGCCGCGCGGCTGCGGCGGCTGGAGGACGAGCTCGCGGGCGGGCTCGCCGTCACCTGGCGCAGCTTCCTGCTGCGGCCGCAGCCGGACCCGCGGCGCACCCTGGAGAAGTTCCGCGCCTACACGCAGTCGTGGCTGCGCGCCGCCGCTGACCCCGACGGCGGCACCTTCTCGGTCTGGCGCACCGACGCCGGCCCGCCGTCGCACAGCATCCCGCCGCACCTGATCGCCAAAGCGGCGGCGCGGCTCGGCGATGAAGCCTTCGCCCGCGTGCACGAGGCGCTGCTGCGCGCCTACTTCACCGACAACCGCGACATCACCGACGCCGCGACCCTGCGCGCCATCTGGAACGAATGCGCGCTGCCCGCGGCGGCCTTCGACGCCAGCGCCGACCCGGCCCTGCTGCGCCAGGTGCTCGCCGAGCACGAGGAGGCGATCGAGCGCGGGATCACCGGCGTGCCCGCCGTCTGCGTCGACGGCACCGATCTGATGGTGATCGGCGCCCAGCCCCTGGAGACCTATCGCCGCTGGGTCCACCGCCTGCTGGCGGCGCGCTGACTCCGGTCGCTGCTCGCCGAGGGCAGGCGCGCCGCCGCGCGTTGCCCTCCGCCACCCGCCCTCGGTGGTTTGTGAGCGGCGGCCCGTGCTATCCGGCCGACATGCGGCTGCACGAGATCGCGACGGATGTCTACGCCTGCCTGCAGCCGGATCGCGGCCTGGGCTGGAGCAATTCGGGGTTGATCAATCGCGGCGGCGGGGTGGTGGTCGACACCTTCTGGGACCTGCCGCGCACGCGGGCGATGATGGCGCAGTACGCGCGCGTCTGGGCGGCGCCGGCGCGGCGGGTGGTGAACACCCACCACAACGGCGATCACTGCTGGGGCAACCAGCTCTTCCCCGGCGCCGAGATCATCGGCCATCGCCTGTGCGCGGCGAGCTTCGGCAAGGAACAGCCGCGCACGATGCAGATGCTGAAGGCGCAGGCGGGGTCCGCCGACCCGGCGCTGGCGGCGCTGGCGCGCGAGCTCGACGCCTACGACTTCACCGGCATCGAGCTGACGCCGCCGACGACGGTGTTCGACGACCGGCTCGACCTCGACCTCGACGGCCTGCGCGTCGAGCTGCTCTACGTCGGCCCGGCCCACACCGCCGGCGACGCCATCGTCCACCTGCCGGCGCAGCGCGTCGTCTTCACCGGCGACGTCCTGTTCCGCCTCTGCACGCCGATCGGCTGGGAGGGGACCTTCGCCAGGTGGACGGCGGCGCTCGATCGCATCATCGCCCTCGATCCGGCGGTGATCGTCCCCGGCCACGGTCCGCTCTGCGGCGTCGAGGGACCGCGCGAGATGAAGGCCTACCTCGAGTACGTGCGCGGCGAGGCGGCCCGCTGCTTCCACGACGGCCTGAGCGTCGAACAGGCGGCGCGGCGCATCGACCTCGGCCCCTATGCCGGCTGGACCGAACCGCAGCGCATCCTGTTCAACGTCGCCCGCGCCTACCGCGAGCTGCGCGGCGAGCCCTACGACGCCCCGATCGACGCCGGCGCCATGCTGCGGGCGATGTTCGCCCTGCGCCAGGAGCGCGCCTGACCTGGACGCGCCGCTCGCTGCCGCTGTCGGCCTACTGGTTCCTCTATTTCACCGGGCTCGGCATCTTCTATCCGTTCTACTCGCTCTATCTGCGTGACAACGCCGGACTGAGCGGCACCGAGGTGGGCAGCATCCTGGCCGCCGTGCCGCTGGTCGGCATGGTCGCCCAACCGCTGTGGGGCCAGCTCGCCGATCGCAGCGGCGCGCGCAGCGCCGTCCTCGCCCTGCTCACCCTCCTGTCGGCGCTCGGCTACCTGGCGCTGACCTGGCTGCACGGCTTCACCGCGCTGCTGCTGGGCACGGCGCTGCTGGCGGCGGCGGCGACCGCGGTGGTGCCGGTGTCGCTCTCGGTGACGTTCGGCGCCCTCCACGGCCGCGGCCCGCACGCCTTCGGCCTGGTGCGCGTCTGGGGCACCGTCGGCTACCTGCTGGCGGTGGCGCTGTTCCCATGGGCCCTGCGCCACCTGGCGCCGCCGGCCGGCGGCGCCGTCGAACCGGCACTGGCGGCGATGTTCCCGGCGACCGCCGCGTTCACCCTCGCCGCCGCCGCGGTGTGGCCGTGGCTGCCGCGGCGCAGCCCGGCCATCCACCGCGCCGGACGCGGCGAGTGGCGCGTCCTGCTGCGCTCCGCGCCGCTGCGCCGGCTGCTCGCCTACGCGTTCGCCGGCTACCTCTTCCTGCAGGGACCGATGTCCCTGTTCCCGCTCTTCGTGCGCGACCGCGGCGGCGACCTGATGACGGTGGGCCACATGTGGATCGTCATGCTGCTGCTCGAGATCCCGCTCGTCGCCCTCTCCGGCACCGGGCTGCGCCGGCTGGGAGCGCGCGGCCTGCTCGCCGCCGGCGTGCTCGCCGGCGGCGCGCGCTGGCTGGTGTGCGCGTCGAGCCGCGACCTGGCGGTGCTCTATCCCGTCCAGTTGCTGCACGGCGTGGTGGTCGCCGGCCTGCTGCTCGGCGCGCCGCTCTATCTGGAATTGATCGTCCCCGAGCGCCTGCGCGCCACCGGTCAGGGCCTGCTGGCGACCGTGGGCGTCGGCCTCGGCGGCATCCTCTCCAATGCCGCCTGCGGCTGGCTGATCGATCACATCGGAATCGACGCGACGTACGCGATCGGCGGCGTGGGCGGCCTGCTGTTGGGGGCCGCGGTGACCTGGATTCTGCCCCGGCCGGAGGGGCGCCCGGCGCCGGTCGACGCGCGCGCCGCGGCGGCGCCGGCGCCGTCGGCCGACCGCTGAAGCCCCGGGACGGTCCGACGCTACGCGTGCCCCGGCGCCCGGTCGAGGTGCCGGAGCTTGTCGCGATTGGTGATCGAGAAGAGCGCCTGGATGCGCCCGGCGGCGATGCCGAGCGCCAGCACGCCCTGCGCGCGGCCCTCCTGGAATCTGACGAACCCGGGCAGGCCGTTGATCGTCGCGGGGCGGACCTCGCCCCCCGCCGGACCGACTGTGCGCAGGACGTTGATCAACACCCGGGCGATGGGCGTCGCGCCGTGAAGCGGCCGCCGCAGCGCTCCCGGCTTGTCGCCGGCGTCGAGCACCAGCACTGCGTCGTCCGACAGGCTCGCGACCAGAGCCTCGAGATCGCCGTCTCGCACCGCCGTGGCGAAGCGGGCCACCAGCCGCTCCGCGTCGGCGCGCCCCGCGTCGTAGCGCGGCCGGCGCTGGTCGATGCGCTTGCGAGCGCGGACGAGGATCTGCCGGCAATTGGCCTCCGACTTGTCGACGATGCGCGCGATGTCGGCGAACTCGCAGTCGAAGCCCTCGCGCAGGATGAAGACCGCGCGTTCCATCGGGCTGAGGGTTTCCAGCACGACGAGGAAGGCGAGCGACAACGAGTCCGCCAACTGCGAGACCGTCGCCGGATCGCCGGCCGGCTCGTCCACCAGCGGCTCGGGCAACCAGGACCCGACGTAGGACTCGCGCGCGACCCGTGCCTGCTGGAGGTGGTTGATGCACAGGCGCGTGACCACCGTCGTCAGCCAGGCGCGCGGAGAGCGGATGGGTTCGTCCGTCGCCTGCTGCCAGCGGAGATAGCTCTCCTGCACGATGTCCTGGGCGTCGGTCACCGACCCCAGCATGCGATAGGCGATGCCGAAGAGCAGACCGCGGTGCTCCTCGAAGCGCGCGAGCGTCGGGTCGATCATCGTGGCAGTCCGCCGCCTCCCATGGATTCGGCAGTATAGACCGATCCGGGGACCCGGTTGTGACAGGAAGGCGGACATCCGCCCGCCACCGACGCCGGCGCCCCGCCTGTCACGGAACAGCCGCCAGGGCGGTCATTGATCGCGACTCCGCCACGCCGACGACGGCCGGCTGGCCCCGGAAGTCACGAGAGCGATGGACCCATCTCCGTATTCCACCCTGGTTTTCCTGCACGTGCTCGCCGCCATTCTCGGCCTGGGCCCGCTCACCACCCTCGCCGTCGCGTCGTCCTGGCCGGCGCCCTCCATGCCGGCCGAACGCTTCGCGCAACTCCTCCGCGTCGTCGGCGTAAGCCTCGGGGCGATGCTCGCCACCGGCGTCCTGCTCGTCCAGCAGACGAACGGCGCCCTCGGCAGGACGGGGTGGGTGCGCGCGTCCCTGGCCCTGTTCATCCTTCTCGCCGTGCTGCACCACATCGTCCGACGGCGCGCGCGACGGCGCCAGGGCGGCTCGCCGCCCGCCGCATTGCCCCCAGGGCTGCGGCCGCTGCTGTGGGCGATGTGCGCGCTCGTCGCGGCCATCACCTATCTGATGACGGCGAAGCCCTTTTGAGCGCGCTGGGGTGGATGGCACGCGATGGAGGACAGCGACGAAGACCGAGGGACGACGATCAACACCGGCGGCGCGGACCGCGCCGGCGGCGCCCATCCCCGTTTTTCTTTGCGTCCAACTGTGGTCATTAGTGTTCTCCGTGTCGCCCGAGCCGCCCGCCGTGTCCGCTGAAGCGCTGATCGAGATCCGCTCCGTATCGCGCCTCTATCGGCGCGGGGTCGACGAGGTGCACGCGCTCGATCGGGTCTCGCTGACCATTCCCGCCGGCCGCTTCGTCGCCTTCATGGGCCCGTCGGGATCGGGCAAGTCGACCCTGCTCAACCTGGTGTCCGGGATCGACCGGCCGAGCGACGGCGAGGTGATCGTCGCCGGCGAGCGGCTCAACGACCTCACCGAGGACGAGCTGGCGCACTGGCGCGCCCGCCACGTCGGGCTGATCTTCCAGTTCTTCAACCTGATGCCGGTGCTGACGGCGCGCGACAACGTGGCGCTGCCGCTGCTGCTGACCCACCTGGACAAGCGCGAGCGGCTGCAGCGCGCCGAGACGGCGCTGCGCGTCGTCGGCCTCGCCGAGCGCATGGACCACTATCCGCGCACGCTCTCCGGCGGCGAGCAGCAGCGCGTCGCCATCGCCCGCGCCGTGGTCACCGACCCGGACCTGATCGTCGCCGACGAGCCCACCGGCGACCTCGACGCGCGCAACGCCGAGGAGATCCTCACCCTGCTGCGGCAGCTCAAGCACGAGTTCGGCAAGACGATCGTCATGGTCACCCACGACCCGCGCGCCCTGCGCTTCGTCGACGACGCGCTGCACCTCGACAAGGGCATCCTGCTCGAGGGCGAAGCGGCGGCACGAGCCGGCGAGGCGATCCGGCTCGCCGCCGGCGGCGGGCTGCTCGGCGAGGGACGGCGGCGATGAAATGGCTTGGCCTGGTGCGCGCCAACCTCGGCCGCAACGCGCTGCGCACCGCGCTCACCGGCGCCGCCATCACCCTCGCGGTGGCGTTGGTGTGCATGCTGCTCACCATGCCCGAGGGGCTGAATTCGCTGCTCGACAACCTGACCAACAACACCCGCATCTCGGTGCACAACAAGGCCGGCGTCGTCTACGCGATGCCGTACGCGTTCACCCGCAAGGTGCGGCAGGTGGACGGCGTCGCCGCCGCCGCGGCGATGACCTGGTTCGGCGGCGCCTACGAGGAGGCGGGACGGGTCACCTTCCCGAACTTCGCCGTCGAGGCCGATCAGGTCGGCGCCGTCTACCCCGACTACGGCATCCGGCCCGAGCAGCTCGCCGACTTCCAGCGCTACCGCGACGGCGCCATCGTCGGCCGCCAGACGATGCGCAAGTACAACTGGAAGATCGGTGACCGCGTCACGCTGCGCTCGACGGTCTGGCCGGTCACCCTCGACCTGCGCATCGTCGGCGAGGTTCCCAACGAACGGGCGCCGATGCTGTGGCTCAACCGCGAGTACCTCGACCAGGCGCTGAAGGCGCAGGGCCGCCCTGGGCTCGGCATCGCCGGCGTCATCTGGGTGCGCGCCGAGAGCCCCGAGCGGGTGAACGCGATCATGCGCACGGTCGACGAGCTGTCGCGCAACAGCGAGGCGGAGACGGCGAGCGAGACCGAGAAGAGCTTCTTCGCCAACTTCTTCGGCAGCCTGCAGGGCTTCGTCACCATCGTCCTCATCGTCACCGGCCTGGTGGCGCTGTGCATCGTCTTCATCGCCGCCAACACCGCCTCGATGGCGGTGCGCGAGCGCGCCGGCGAGCTGGCGGTGATGAAGGCCATCGGCTTCACCCGCGGCATCATCTTCGGCACCCTGCTCGCCGAGGCCGTCGTGCTCTCCACGGTCGCCGGGCTGCTCGGCGTCGCCCTCACCATGGGGCTGACCGGCCTGCTGCGCGCCTTCGCCGGCTGGAACGAGACCCTCGGCCCGCTCGGCAGCTTCATCGTCACCGGCCCGGTGATCGTGCAGGGGGTCTTCCTCTCCCTCTTCGTCGGCATGCTCTCCGGCGTCGTCCCCTCCTGGGGGGCGGCCCGCAAGCCGGTGGTGCAGACGCTGCACGAGGTGTTCTGACGACTGGTCACCGGTCGCGGTCGCGCCGTCGCCCCATGAGCCTCCCCCCGTCCTACGCCATCCGGAACGTCACCGCGCGGCCCGCCCGCAGCCTGATGACGGCCGGCGTGATCGCGCTCGTGGTGGTGGCGTGCACGCTCTTCCTCGGCCTGATCTCGAGCCTGCGGCGGACGCTGGTCTCGAGCGGCGAGCCGCTCAACCTGGTGGTGATGCGCAAGGGCTCCGACAACGACGGCTCGAGCCAGCTCACGCTCGAGGCCTATCAGGCGATCAAGTACCTCGACGGCATCGCGCGCGACGCCGACGATCAGCCGCTGGTCTCTCCCGAGCTGGTGGTGCAGCCGTTCTTCCGCACCCGCGACGGCGGGCGCGAGAACGTCCTGGTGCGCGGCGTCGAGCCGGTGGCGCTGCAGGTGCACCGCGAGGTGCGGATCGCCGAGGGGCGCATGTTCAACCCCAGCTCGGCGGAGGCGGTGGTCGGCAGGGGCGTCATGGGACGCTACGAAGGCGCCGCCCTCGGCGACGAGCTGCAGTTCGGACGCGGCCGCTGGAAGGTGGTCGGCGTGCTCGACTCCGGCGGCTCGTCGTTCGAGAGCGAGGTGTGGGTCGACGTGCGCGAGCTGGCCAACGACGCCAAGCGGCCGTTCCCCTATTCCGGCATCCGCCTCACCGCCGCCAGTCCGGACGCGATGGCGGCGCTCGAGCGGCGCATCGACGACGATCCGCGCTACGCCATCGAGGCGCAGAGCGAGACCGCCTACTACGCCAAGCAGGCGGAGTCGGCGAACGCCCTCTACGTGCTGGTCGTCGGCATCGCCGTGCTGGCCGGCATCGGCGCCGGCTTCGGCGCCGCCAACACCATGTACGCCGCCGTGCAGGCGCGCACCGCCGAGATCGGCACCCTGCGCGCGCTCGGTTTCAGCCGCGGCGCCATCCTGTGGTCGTTCCAGCTCGAGGCGGTGGCGCTGGCGGTGCTCGGCTTCCTGCTCGGCGCCGCGGTCGCGGTGCTGCTGACCAAGGCGATCGCGGCGCTGGTCGGCGGCGTCGCCTTCGGCGCCCGCACCTTCACCACCAACGTGGTCACCCTCGCCGTCGCCCCCGGCGACCTCGCCGCGGCGCTCGTCCTCTCCCTCCTGATCGGTCTCGCCGGCGGCCTGGGCCCGGCGTGGCGCGCGGCGCGGCTGCGGCCGATCGAGGCGCTGCGCAAGGCGTGACGGGCGGCGCCCGCGCGCGTGGTGTGATAGCAACCGGGCGATGACGAGCGAGCGCGAAGACCAGTTGCGTGCCGACCTGCAGTCCCTGCGCATCGAGCGCGCGCCCGCGCGGCGCGCCGGGGCGCGGCGACAGCGGCGGCGCTGGCCGTTGCCGGTGCTCGCCGTCGCCGTGCTGGCGGCGGCCGCCGCCCTCGTCGTCGCCCGCGTCCGTCCGCTGCCGGTGACCGTCGCGGTGGCGGAGCGCTCGACCGCCGGCGCCACCGGGCCGGCGCCGCTGCTCTCCGGCTCCGGCTACGTGGTCACCGGCGACCGCTACGTCTCCATCGGCGTCCGCGTGCCCGGCCGCATCGATCACTATTTCGTCGAGGAAGGGCAGAGCGTGCGCAAGGGCGACCCGCTGGTGCAGCTCGACGACCGCGACTACCGGGCCGCGGTGGCGGCGATCCAGGCGCGCCAGGCCTCGGCGCGCGCCGATCTCGCCCTCGCCGACGCCGACCTGCAGCGCGGCCGCGCCCTGCGCGCCCAGGGGGTGATCTCGCAGCAGGAGCTCGACGTGCTGGTGAACCGCGCCGCCGTGACGCGGGCCCAGATCGGGCAGCTCGACGCCGAGCTCAACCAGGCGACGGTGAACCTCGACTACACGACCCTGCGCGCGCCGGCCGACGGCGTCATCCTCGCCAAGCTGAAGGAGGTCGGCGAGATCGCCGTGCCGGGCGGGTTCGCCGGCTCCGGCGACCTCATCCGCATGGCCAATCTCACCGACATGCGCGCCGAGGTCGACGTCAACGAGGCCGATCTGGCGCGGGTGCAGATCGGCCAGCCGGCGCAGGTGACGCCGGACGCCTACCCGGACGCGAAGTACGACGCGCGGGTGGTGAAGCTCTACCCGCAGGTCGACCGCCAGAAGGGAACGCTCAAGGTCGAGGTCCACATCCTCCACCCCGACGCGAAGCTGCTGCCCGACATGAGCGCCCGCATCACCTTCCTGCAGCCGCCGCAGAGCGTGCGGACCGACGAGGCGGTGGTGCTGGTGCCGGCGAGCGCGCTCCACCGCACGACGGCGGGCGACACCGCGGTGTGGGTGGTGCGCGACGGCCGGGTGACCAGCCGCGTCGTCGAGCCGCGCGGCGACGTCGGCAGCCAGGTGCGCATCGGCAGCGGCCTCGAAGGCGGCGAGACCGTGGTCGTCGGCGACGTCGCGCTGACGGAAGGCCAACGCGTCGTCGCGCAATAGCGCCGTCGCGCGCGCGCTCCGGACGGCTCACGCCGCCTGGAACGCCCGGGCGCCGCCCGGCAGACGGATGCGAAAGGTCGAGCCGCGGCCGACCTCGCTCTCCAGCTCGATCGTGCCGCCGAGCGCCGCCACCAGGCGCTGGACGATGAACAGCCCGAGGCCGACGCCGCCAAAGCGCGCGCCGATGCTCGCGTCGGCCTGGCGAAAGGGCTCGAAGACCGCCTCCTGCACCTCCTTGGCGATGCCGATGCCGGTGTCGCTGACGACGAGCTCCACGCCCCCGGCGTCCTGCCCGACGCGCACCGACACCCGACCGGCGGCGGTGAACTTCAACGCGTTGCCGACCAGGTTGACCAGGATGATGCGCAGCTTCGCCGCGTCGGTGACCAGCGGGCCGACGTCCGCGGCGACCTCGAAGGTGCACGTCACGCCGGCCCGGGCGCGCAGATCGCGGGTGCGCGCCTCCACCTCGGCCAGCACCGCCGCGAGGTCGACGGGCGCCAGGTCGAGCGGGATGCGCCCGCTCTCCAGGCGACTGACGTCGAGGGTCGCGTTGATCAGCTCGAGAAGCTGCACGGCGTTGTCGTGCATGCGCTGCAGGGTCGCCGCCTGCCCGTCCTGCAGCGGCCCCATGGCCCCCTCGAGCAGCAGCGAACCGTAGCCGATGATGACGTTCAGCGGCGTGCGCAGCTCGTGCGACATCGTCGCCATGAATTCCGACTTGAGATTGTTGGCGCGCCGCAACTCGTCGTGCAGGCGCGCGTTCTCCAGCGCCATCGAGGCGAGTTGGGCGACGCCGCGGGCGATGCGCAGCGCGCGCTCCCCCGGCTCCGGCGCGTCGCGGTAGGCGATGAGGAGCACCCCGGCCGTCTCGGCGGCGCGGCGCAGCGTGATCCACATGAGGCCGCGAAGCTCCGCCGCGAGCAGGCGATACGGCATCGCCAGCTCGGCGGCGGGGATCCACAGGGCGCCGTCGCGATCGGCGGCGGCGCGGTGGACCTCGACCGAGTCCGCGGGCACGCTGATCAGCCGCACCGCCTCCTCCCAGCCCTCCTCGCGATCGCCGGAGCGACAGGTCGGCTGATAGACGGCGCGCGCCGGGTCGAGCAGCCAGACCTGGGCGCTGTCGGCGCCGAGGGCGTCCTGGGCGAGCCCGCACAGGCGCTGCAGCAGGTCGGCGCGGTTGAGGCCGGCGATGAGCCCCTCGCCCACCTTCGCCAGCGCCGCGGCGACGCCGGCGTTCTCCTCGAGCTCGCGCTCGCGCGCCAGGCGCCGGCGCTGCTCGACCCGCGTCAGGTGGCGCTGCCGCTGCAGCTCGCGCGCGATGAACACCGTCCCGAGGTTGATCACCACCAACGCCACCAGCTCGCGCGAGCGGTCGTGCAGCGCGCCGTACAGCACGAGGACCTCGAGCGCGAACATGGCGCTGTTCCACAGCGCCACCACGACCTGCGGCCGCGCCCCCCAGGGCACGAAGACCGCCGTGCCGGCGGCCAGCGACACGAGCACGATCAGCGACGTCGCCGTGTGCCCGGTCGCGATCGCGATCGCGGCGCTGCCGAGCCCGCACCACAGCTCGGCAGCGACCGCGATCACGACCACGGACTCGAAGCGGCGGGTCCGCGCCAGCACGGCCAGCGCCACGACCACCCCGAGCGCGGTGAGCAACTGCAGCGCCGTGACGGCGGGATTCTCCCCCGGCCGCTCGATCAGCTCGCCGGCCGCCAGGACCGCCAGGCCCGCCAGCACGAAGCGCCCGGCGGCGCGCACGCGTTGGTAGAGCAGGCTCTCCCGCAACGGATCGGCCGCGCGGTCGATGCCAGCGGTCAGCCAGCGCACCATGCGCCAGAGTCTACTATGCGTCGCGCGGGGCGACAGCGGAAATCCGCGTCGCGTGGCGATGTAACCATTGCGATACACCGGCGCCGCGGAGCGCCAGGCATCGGTGGCCGCGGCCGCTCCAGCGTCGCGACCACGCGCGCCGGGTCAGCGGGCGTGATCGGCGAGGATCGCGGCGACGCAGGCGGTCAGGCGGGCCCCGGTCTCGAGGTGCAGGAACTCGTTCGGGCCGTGCGCGTTCGAGCGCGGGCCGAGGACGCCGGTGATGACGAACTGCGCCGCGGGGAAGCGCTCGCCGAGCATGGCCATGAACGGGATGGTGCCGCCCTCGCCCTGGAAGCAGGCCTCGCGGCCGAAGCAGTCGCGCGAGGCGCGCGCCACCGACTCGGCGAGCCACGGCGCCAGCGGCGGCGCGTTCCAGCCGCTGGTGCCCTGCTCGGCCTCGAACGCGACCTCGGCGCCATACGGCGGATCGGCGGTGAGAAGGGCGCGCAGCGCGGCGGTGGCGGCGCGCGCGTCGAGGGTCGGCGGCAGGCGCAGCGAGAGCTTGAGCGTCGTCCATGGACGCAGCACGTTGCCGGCGCTCGCCAGCGCCGGCAGGCCGGCGGCGCCGGTGATCTCGAGCTGCGGCCGCCAGGTGCGATTGAGGAGCAGCTCGGTGACGTCCTCGCTGAGCGGCCGGGTCGTGCCGGCGAACGGGAAGCCGCCGGCGACCGCCGGACCCAGCACCGCCGCCGCGGCGGCCGCCTGCTGGCGGCGCTCGGCCGGAATCTCGACGTGCAGCGCCGCCGGCAGGATGGCGCCGCTGCCGGCGTCCTCGAGACGGCCGAGCAGCGCGCGCAGGATGCGGAAGGTCGAAGGCACGATGCCGCTGGCGGCGCCCGAGTGCACGCCTTCCTGCAGCGCGCGCGCGCTGAGGGTGCCGCCGACCAGACCGCGCAGCGAGGTGGTGATCCACAGCCGCTCGTAGTCGCCGCAGCCGGAGTCGAGGCAGATCACCAGGCTCGGCGTGCCGATGCGATCGGCCAGGGCTTCGACGTACGCCGGCAGGTCGTACGAGCCGCTCTCCTCGCACGCCTCGATCAGCACCACGCAGCGGGCGTGCGGCAGGCGATGACGGCGCAGCGCCTGCAGCGCCGCGACGCAGGCGAACGCGGCGTAGCCGTCGTCGGCGCCGCCGCGGCCGTAGAGCCGGCCGTCGCGGATCACCGGCGTCCATGGCCCGAGGCCGTCCGCCCACCCCTCCATCGGCGGCTGCTTGTCGAGATGGCCGTAGAGTAGCACGGTGTCGGCCGCCGGCCCGGCGCCCGCCGCGCCGAGCTCCATCCACACCACCGGCGTCCGCCCCTCCAACCGCACCACCTCGACCTGCAGGCCGTCCACCCGCTGGGCGCGCGTCCAGTCGACGATCAGTTGCACGGCGCGCTCCATGTGGCCGTGCGTCTGCCACTGCGGGTCGAACGCCGGCGACTGGTTGGGAATCGCGATGTAGCGCTCGAGCGCCGGCACGATGCTGCGGCGCCAGGCGTCGTCGATCTCGGAGCGGAGCGCGGCGGTATCCATGCGGCCATCGACCCTGGCACGAATTCCACGGCCGGCAAAGGCCGCCAGGGGAGGCGCGAGCGCCCGCGGGACGTCAGATCAGCTCGGCGCTGGCCGGGGCGAGCCCGACGTGGCGGGCGAGGACGGCGCGCAGCAACGCCGGCCGGAGCGGCTTGGCGACCCAGCCGTCGAAGCGGCGGCAGTCGTCGGCCGACATCGACTCCTCCGGGTTGGTCGCGGTGAAGGCGACGATCGGCGTCGCCGCGTTGAGCCCGTCGGGCATCTCGCGGATGCGCGCCGCGGCGTCGATGCCGTTCAGCTCCGGCATGAAGATGTCCATCAGGATGAGGTCGAAGCGCCGGCTGGCGGCGCAGGCGACGGCGGCGACGCCGTTCTCCGCCGTCTCCACGTCGCACCCCCAGTCGGCGAGCATGCGGACGGCGAGCTGGCGGTTGACGACGTTGTCGTCGACCACCAGCACCGTGTGCCCGGCGAGATCGCCGCGCGGCCGCTCCGCCGCGGGGCGGATCGCGTCCGCGATCGGCAGCGTCAGGCTGAAGCGGAAGGTGGCGCCGTGCCCGGGTTGGCTGTCGACCGTGATCACCGCCCCCATCAGGCCCGCCAGGCGTTGCGCGATGGTGAGGCCGAGACCGCTGCCGCCGTAGCGGCGCGTCGTGTCCGCGTCGGCCTGCATGAACACCTCGAAGATCGCCTGCTGCTTGTCGGCCGGGATGCCGATGCCGGTGTCGGTGACCCGAAACGTCAGGCGCGCCTGCTGGCCGTCGACGGGCGCGGCATCGACGGCGACGGTGACGCCGCCGGCGGGCGTGAACTTGATCGCGTTCGAGATCAGGTTGGTCAGGATCTGCGCCAGCCGCAGCGGATCGCCCACCACCCGCGGCAGGTCGGCGGCGAGCTCGGCGTGCAGCGACAGATCGGCCGCCGCCGCCTGCGGCCGGAAGGTGCGCAGCAGCATCTCGACCAGGGCCCGGGGGTCGAGCTCGCGCCGCTCGAGCTCGATCTTGCCGGCCTCGATGCGATTGAAGTCGAGCACGTCGTTCACCTGCGTCAGCAGCGCCTCGGCGGCGAAGCGCAGGGCGTGCAGGGACTCCTGCTGATCGGCGCGCGGCTGCTCGTCGAGCAGGATGTCGGCGTAGCCGATCACGGCGTTGAGCGGCGTTCGCAGCTCGTGGCTCATCACCGACAGGAAGTCCGTCTTGGCGCGCGCCGAGCGCGTCGCCAGATCGCGCGCCTCGCGCAGCGCCTGTTCCGACTGCCGCCGCATCTCGATCTCGCTCAGCAGCGCCTCGCGCTGATCGAGAAAGCTGCGGATCAGGCGCGCCATGGTGCCGAGCTCGTGGCGGGCGTCGAGGTAGCGGCGCACCGGTCCGATGTCGTGGCGGTCGAGGCTCTCGGCCAGCCGCTGCAGCGGATTGCGCACCCAGACGATGACGAACACGGCCAGCAGCAACAGGTTGGCGCTGGCGAACAGCAGATAGAGGTGGTTCGAGGCGGCGAGCGCCTGGTTGAGGACGGGCAGGCCGAGGTTCTCGCGCCGCGCCTCCAGCATCGCCACCGGCGCGTGGTCGGCGTCGCGCAGTCCGGCAAAGAGCTCGATGCTGCTGGTGGCGACGTCGACGCGGTTGAGCGGCACCGCGCCCTCCACCGGCGCCAGCCGCACCTGGGCGCCGGTGGCGGCGGCGAGACGCTGCAGGTAGGCGGCATCGAGCGGGCGCGCCGCCACCAGCCAGCCGCGCGGGACGGTCCGCCGCGCGCTGTCCTCGCTCGGCTGGATCGGGGCGGAGAAGTACTCCATCACCGTCCCGTCCGGCAGGCGGCGATAGAAGCGCGCGAAGGGATCGCGCGCGGTCGCGCGCCGCACCTGTTCGATGTCCGGCCGGCGCGACGCCCCCTCGTCGTCGGCGCGGATGGCGTACACCTCGCGCAGCGTCGGATCGAAAACCCAGGCGTCGCGGATGCCGAACACCGGGAAGGCCTCGGCGAGGTTCTCCTTCGCCCAGCCGGGATCGGGGTGGCGGACGAAGCGGACCATCTCGTCCCAGAACGTGTTGTCGAAGACCGCGCGCTCGATCGGCGCCCGTTCCATCCCGAGCACCGTGTCGAAGTGGCCGGCCGCCTCGGCCAACTGGGTGTCGAGCACGCCCTCGCTGACCCGCTCGCCGGCGCGCCGCATGCCGCTGACCGCCAGGGCGTAGAAGGCGATCGAGACGAGCAGGAACAGCAGCAGGCGGGTATGGATCCGCATCGTCGCGCCGTGTGCGGACCCCTGTCCGCGCGGCGCTCAGGCTAGCAGCCAGCGAGCGGCGGAGGGAGGGGGAATTTCAGCACCTGGCGCCCCGGTCAGTACGATGGGCGCGGTTCGTACCCCATCGGCAGGTTGATGCTCTTGGGCTCGAGGTAGGCGCCGAGGCCCTCGGGGCCGAGCTCGCGGCCGATGCCGGAGCACTTGAAGCCGCCGAACGGAGCGCCGAACTCCATCATGAAGTTGTTGACGGTGTAGGTGCCGGTGCGGACGCGGCGGGCGACGTCGAGACCGCGGTCGACGTCGGCGGTCCAGACGGTGCCGGAGAGGCCGTAGTCGGACTCGTTGGCGATGCGCAGCGCGTCGGCCTCGTCCGCGTACGGGATCAGGGCGATGACCGGGCCGAAGATCTCCTCGCGGGCGATGCGCATGCGGTTGTCGACGTCGACGAACAGCGTCGGCTCGACGTACCAACCGCGCGACGGCGACGCCGGGCGGCCGCCGCCGACGGCGACGCGGGCGCCCTCGGCGCGGCCGCTGGCGATGTAGCCCTCGACCCGCTCGCGCTGGCGGGCGGAGACCAGCGGCCCGCACATCGTCGCCATGTCGGCGGGATCGCCGACCGTCACCGCGCCGAGCGCCGCCGCCAGCGCCTCCGCCACCTCCCGGTAGCGCCGGCGCGAAGCGAGGACGCGCGTCTGGGCGACGCAGGCCTGGCCGTTGTTCATGATCATGGCCGGCAGCAGGCCGGCGACGGTGCCGTCGAGATCGGCGTCGTCGAGGATGATCGCCGCCGACTTGCCGCCCAGCTCCAGCGTCACCCGCTTGAGCTGCTCGCCGCACACGGCGGCGATGTGGCGGCCGGCGGCGGTGCTGCCGGTGAAGCTCACCTTGTCGATGCCGGCGTGGCGCACCAGGTAGTCGCCGACCTCGCGGCCGGCGGGCAGGATGTTGACCACGCCGGGCGGGATCTCCGCCTCGACCAGCGCCTCGGCGAGCAGGACGGCGTCGAGCGGCGTCTCCGGCGCCGGCTTCAGCACCACCGTGCAACCGGCCGCCAGCGCCGGACCGAGCTTCAGCATCGCCGTGAACAGCGGCACGTTCCACGGGGTGATCGCCGCCACCACGCCGACCGGTTCGCGCCGCACCAGCGTCGGGCCGATCATCCCCTGGCGCACGTCCTCGAAGGCGAACTCGCCCGCCAGGCGCGCGAAGTAGTCGAGCACCAGGGTGGCGGCCATCACCTGGCCCATGGTGGAGAAGGAGATCGGCGAGCCCATCTCGGCGGTGATCACCTGCGCCAGCCGCTCGCTGCGCGCCTGCAGCGCCGCCAGCAGGCGGCGCATCGCCGCGCCGCGCGCGGCGGCCGGCGTGCGCGGCCACGGCCCGTGGTCGAACGCCGCGTGGGCGGCGGCGACGGCGCGGTCGACGTCGGCCTCGCGCGCCTCGGCGACCCTGGCGATCACCGCCTCGGTGTGCGGCGAGACGACGTCGATGGTCGACGCCGTCGCCGGCGTCACCCAGGCGCCGTCGATGAACAGCTCGGTGTGCGTCTCGATCATGGGTTCCTCGGCGGATGGCCCACGGCGGGCCGCGCGTTCGCGGGTCAGATCAGCTCGACCGGATCGCCGACGGCGACCGCGCCCGCCTGCGCCACCGCGGCGTACACGCCGAGGTTCTGGTTGGCGTCGCGGACGATGGTGCGCAGCACCGACGGATCCTTCGGCAGCTCGGCCACCGCCTGGGTGGTCATGCTGCAGCGCATCGCCGGGATGGTGACGGCGACGGTCGCGCCGCCGATCCGCAGGGTGTGGCCCACCCAGTCGTTCTCGACCAGGCCGCTGGCGCCGTCCGCGGCCTCGAGCAGCAGGTTGGGGCGGAAGCGGCGGCGGTCGAAGCGCGCGCCGGGCGTGCGCGCCGCCAGGTGCGCCAGCGAGGCGGTGGTGAGGAGATGCAGCGGCGCCAGATCGAAATAGGTGCCGAGCGGCGAGGTGTACTCGAACAGCTCGGGCGGCATGACCGACAGATCGGGCAGCGGCTCGTCCGGCAGGCGGCCGAAGATCTGCCGCAGCTCGCTGTCGAGGTCGGGGGTGTCCGGCAGGCCGCGGCGGTAGTGGTCGGCGCGCTCGGCCGGCTGGCGCGGCCACAGGGTCAGGCGCCGCCCGGTGAGCGCCGAGAGGCGCGCCGCCGCGTCGGCGTCGCCGCTGTGCACGACCGCGCCGTCGGGCAGCGTCATCGTCACCGGCGGCACGCTCGCCGCGGTCGGCTCGGCGTCGTAGCGCGCGGCGCACTGCATCAGCACCGGCATCTTCTTGGCGCCGCGGATCTCGCCCGCATCCTCGTCGCGCAGCGCCCAGCCGCGGTCGCCGGCGATGCCCTGCGGCCCCACCGCCGCCCGCGGCAGGGGCTCGCCGGCCATCGATTTCACCGGATAGCGCCACACCTCGAGCACGCGCGCGACGATCGCCATGGGGCGAACGAATACCACCACGGCGTGAAGGGAGGAACACCGCGGCCCCGGTGGCCTCCGCGGCGCGTCAGCTCAGGAACGCCCGGTTGCCGTAGCGATCGAGCGACACCACCTCGCCCACCGGCCGTCGCCGCGTCGGCCCGTAGCGCCCCTTCGGCCAGCCGAGCGGAATCACCGCGCAGGGCGCGACGCTGGACGGCAGCCCGAGCGCCCGCCGCGCCAGGAAGCGGCTCCACAGCGGCAGCGTGATCAGCGCCGCGCCGAGGCCGGCGGCGCGCGCCGCCAGCAGCAGGTTCTGCACCGAGGGGAAGATCGAGCCGTAGAGACTCGCCGTCGCCGCCGGCGGCCAGATCGGAATCCGCGCCTTCAGACAGGCGACCACGATCACCGGGATCTCCTCGAAATGATCCGCCTGCCACTGCACCGCATCGAGGATCTTCCCCATCGCCACGTCGCCGCGGCGCGCCACCAACCGCCGCCCCAACCCGCCGTACAGATTCCACGCCTGCCGATTGTACTTCGCCAGCTTCGCCTTCACCGCCGCATCGCGCACGACGATGAACTCCCAGTTCTGCGCGTTCGACCCCGTCGGCGCCTTGAGGGCGAGCTCGATGAGCTTCAGCACCAGCGCGTCGTCGACGGGATCGGGCTTCAGGCGGCGGATGGCGCGCTGGGTTGAGATCGCCTCTTCCAGGGGCATGTCGAGCTTGATCGCTTCTGGCATGGCTGGATCAGACCACAGGTGCGCGATCGTAGCCAGGATTCCGCCCCGCTCGCTTGTCGTCGACCCCGAGCCTCCGGGTCTCCCCTGAGTGTCGGTTGGGTGCGACATCGATCGCAACCTGCCGCTCGCCAGACGCTGGATGGCCGCCGGTCCGTACTCCCGCCCGGTCGAGGGCTTCACCGAACTGATCGCCTCGACCTCACCGTCGAGTCCCTCGTCCTGCAGCCCGAGTGGCACGGCTGCTTCGCTGACGCCGACCCGCCACGCCACCCGCACCCGTCTGCTCGACGGCGGCATGCAGCGCCACCGATCTGCCGTGAGACCGTCTCGCGCCATCGCTGGGCGACGGAACACGTTGACCTGATCGGATGATTGTCGCTAGTCTGAATTCAGCCCAACAGAGGTTCCGAATGCGCATCCTTCCGCTTGCCGAAGCGAAGGCGAAGCTCAGTCAGCTCGTCGCCGAGATCGAATCGACCGACGGCGAGGTCACCATCACCCGGAACGGCAGGGCCGTCGCCGTCCTGGTGAGCCACGAGGATTTCGAGCGCTGGAAGGAGACGGCGGAGATCATGGCGGATCCCGAGTTCCTCGCCGAAATCCGCAAAGGCATGCAGGAGATCCGCAAGCGTCGTGCGCGGCGCTTCGACGCCGCGGCACTGGACAAGCTGTTCCGCGCCAGCCGCTAGGAGTCCGTGATGCGCGCACGGCTGATCGGTCTGCCGGATCACGTGCAGGCCACGATCCGCGCGCTGCATCCCGAGCTCAGGCGCCAGGTGCGTGCCGCCCTCGACCAACTGCAGGCCCTGCCGGAGGCCGGCAAGGAGCTCAAAGGCGACCTCGCCGGGTGGCGCAGCCTCCGCGTCGGACGGCTGCGGATCGTCTATCGCGCAACCCGGGCCACGCTCGATGTCGCCGCGATCGGTCCGCGATCCTCGATCTACCTCGAGGCCGCCCGCCTCACGCGCACCCGGCGCCGGCGCCTCGGTCCCCGCTGAAGACCCACCCGAACGGGCACGTAGTTCCCCCTCCCGATTCGTGCGGCGGAACACGCTGTGGTCGTCGATGATTGCGAACGCGACGTCACGGAACACCCCGGCGACCCCCGGCGCCGCCAGCGCGACGCGGAACAGCTCGGCGGCGTGCCTGGTTCGCGCGCTTGTAGATCGTCAGCATCGCCTGATCGGAGCGCTTGGTGCGGTCGAAGACCATCTCAGGGACATGCGGAAGAGAAGCGCGATGCAGTGGAATCCGGAAGGCACCTCGGGCACCGGCACGCTCTCCGAATTCTCGCCCGGGAAGGGAAGATCGCTAACCTGCGACCCGGCACGACGGAGCCATCGCCGCCTGAGGCAAGCCGGCCGGATGCCGCGCCGGGCGGGTCGGGAAGGCTATTGGATGCAGCCCCTGTAATGCCCCAGGGCCGCTGGACACGTGAGATTGTGTAATCAAGCTCATGCTGCGGTAGCAAGTGGCTGCTCGGTGAGGTCAGCGAGGACCTGGTCGGGGGTTCGGTAGCGGTGACGCTGGAGCAGCCACTGAGAGTTGTACGTGGCTTGGAAGTCAACGAGCGCCGCGCGGAGTTCCTCGATCGTCTCGAAGTGACGGACCCAGAGGAGATTCTCCTTGAGGGTGCGAAAGAAGCGCTCGGCGCAGCCGTTGCCCTCGGGCTCGCGCACGAAGGCCGGCGAGCTCTCGATCCCCAGGAACGTGATCTCGTTCTGGAAGTCGTCGGCCATGTAGTTCGAGCCGTGGTCGTGACGCAGCGTGAGGCCGCTGGCGCAGCCCTCGGCGAACTCGCCGAAGTGCCTCGCGACGCCCTGTCGGATCGGCTCGAGCGCCTCGAACCGATCCTGGCGCTTGGCGGCATGAATGCCGACGATCTGGCTGGTGCAGTGGTCGATGGCGATGAAGACCGCGGCCTGCCCATCGCGGATCGTCGGCGTGGTGGTCATGTCGGTGCCCCACATCACATTCGGCGCCGCGGTGGTGATGACGCCGTCATGGAGCCTGGCCTCGGTCGGCACCAGCGGGCGACACGGCGCCTGGAGGCCGTACTCGCGCATCAGCCGCCGCGTGCGCTCCTTCGAGGTTCGAATGCCGCCGTAGCGCAGGCGTGCCCAGATCTTGCGGTAGCCTTCGCCGGTGAAGGGAGACCCCTCGATGGCCTGGCGGATGTGCGCCACCAGCTCCAGGTCCGGGCACGACCCCTGCGGTCCGCGACGGCCCGGCGGGGGCGCATCCGGACGGTGTCGCAGCCGACGGGCGTAGATCGCCGAGCGCGACCGTCGCCATACCCTGCACACCCGCGCGAGCCCGTAGTGGCGATTCGCGGAGGGCGACACCGTCGAGCTCATCGCCTCGACCTCCGCATCGCTAAAGGGTGGCGGCCCTCCAGGAGATCGACCTTCTGGTTCAACAGCTCGATCTCCATCGTCAGCTCGCCGATCTTCGCCTGAAGCCGCTGGCGCTCGCCGTCCTCGGCCGCATCCATCGCACGGCTCTTCAACCCCTGCGTCCCGCGGTCCATGAAGGCCTCCCGCCACGTCGACAGCCGCGCGGCCGTCACGCCCAGCTCGCGCGACATCTTCTCCAAGCTCTCCCCGCGCAGCAGGCGCAGCACCGCCTCCCGTTTGCGCTGCGCCGAGAACCGCCCCCGGTCCCCGCCGGCCGCCACGCCCGCCGCTCCGGTCGCCCTACGGGCTCCCTCCGCGCCGGGCGTGCCTCCTCCCTTGCTCTGCCCCATCTTCCACACACTCCTTCCTGCGAGACTCGTCCTATCCTCGCTGTCGAGCGTCCAGAGAAACTCTGGGGCGGGGGAATTGGATGCAGCCCCAGTGTGGCGGCGCGCAGAGGCTGTACAGTGGGTTACAGCAGAGCTCGCCGAGGGGGCAGAGCACCGATCCGCACGGCTCGCGCCCGTCGGGTGGCGGTTCGCAGTCATCGCGCATCGCGGCATTGACCGCGGCGATCAGGCAGGCGATGGCGACGCGGTCACCGCCGTCGCAGGCGATCGAGGGGCACGCGGCCAGCGGCGCTTCGCCCGCGGCCACTCTCACCGCCGCGATCAGCTCCGCGATTCGCACCCGCCCATCGCCGTCGCAGTCGCCGATGCAAACGGGAAGGGAGGAACACCGCGGCCCCGGTCGGCGCCTTGAGCGCCAGCTCGATGAGCTTCAGTACCAGCGCGTCGTCGACCGGGTCGGGCTTGAGGCGGCGGATGGCGCGCTGGGTCAACATGGCGTCTTCCAGCGGCATGCTGAAGTCTGGCGGCTGCGTCATGCGGCGCATGAAAGCACGGCCGGGCCGCCGAGGGCGAGCGTTCACGCGGCGGCGCGGGGCGCACGACGTTCTGGCGAGACCGCCGGCGGGCGTCGTCGATCCGCGCGCACGGCGCTCGAGGGGCGGCTGGCGGGCAGCGCCGGAGGCGGGATCCGAGCAGCGCGCCGGGCCTGTTCGACGGGGTGGCGACGGGCGGCCGGGCAGTTTCTGTATTGACCGACGCCGCGTCTCGCGTAGTCCAGATGGGCATGAAAGAGCCCCAGCGCGCAGTCCTCCCCGTTCGCCTGGCCGTTCTGGCCCTCGCCGTGCTGCTCGCCGGCTGCGGCGATGACGATGCCGACGCGCTTCCCGCCTGCAGCGGCGGACCCAGCCCCGGCGTGCCGCCGGCCGCGGGCTACCTCACCCTGCGCGAGGACGTGCTGATCAACGCCGACTACTGGGAGGACGAGCCGCGCATCCTCGGCGCCGGCCTCGGCTTCACCGCCATCATCGGCGTGCCCGGTCTGAGCTCGAGCGATCTCAACACCCAACGCCTGTCGGTGCTCGACGCCGGCGGCGCGTGGAACACGGTCACCACCTCGTCCGGCACCATCGCGCAGCGCGCCTACACCTCGGCCGCGTCGCCGGCCGCGGTCGCCAACGGCTACGGATGGCAGGTGCAGTACTGCGACGGTCTGCCGATCGAGTTCAGCTGGCCGGTGCGGCCGAGCACGGTCGATGCAAGCGACTTCCGCGTCCACCTGAACGACGGCACCGTGGTGACGCCCAAGGTGGTCTCGATCAACCCCAACCTGGAGTACAACGAGCGCTCGACGGTGGTGATCTTCGGCGGCTTCGGCAACCGCAAGGTGCCCGGCGTGAAGGGCGCCCGTTATCCGGTCTTCTTCGAGATCGTTCCCGACGCTACCCCGATGCAACTGGTCGGTCCGGGCGGACGGATCGTCAGCGCCGTCGGCCTCACCTTCGGCGACGGCACGACACCGCGGACGGCGTACAACCCGGGCAACGGTCCGACGCTCGCGGCGGCCAAGCTGAGCCGCATGTCCACCAGCGGCGAGGGCGCGCCGGTGTTGTTCGCCGCCCAACTGCCCAATGACGGCGTCGCGCTCTACGGCTCGGCAGCCGCCTACCGTCTGCGCGTGCTCACCACCGGCGGCTTCTCGCCCGACGGCGTGCGCAGCGTCTACCCGACCGAGTTCAGCCGCTACTTCCGCGTGCTGGCGGTCGACGCGCAGGGCAACGACCACTGGATCGAACAGGCCGGTCAGGCCTACGCGATCGACGGCGGCTCGCTCACGGTGCTCGGCCTGGCCGACCTCGGCGTGGCGCAGGACAGCTACGACGAGGCCTACGTCGAGGACCACGACAACCAGATCGACATCGTCATCGCTGGCGACGAGTCGGCGGTTCGCGCCATCCGCATGGTCGAGGTGCCGAGCAGCGGCGGCTACTCGCCCTTCTACAACCCGGGCGGCCCAGGCAACGCCCCGGCGCCGGGCACCGTCTACACCCAGCCGACCGGGCTGATTCAGCAGTCGGTCACCATGGCCCTGGATGATCCGATGACGGTGACCTGGCAGGCCGTCCGATAGGACCGGGACGACCACCGTTCGGGGACCGGACGCCCGTCCGCGAGATCGGCGCCATGCCTGCGTCGAACATGACGTGAACGGCACGCCCACGAACGTCGCGGCAACCGGGGCCGACGAACGCGGGCGCCTGCGCCACACTGCAGGAGGAGGCGGCGGGTAGGTACCTTGTGCTCGTGAGCGAAGTCTCGCGAGGCGAGGCACCCCGACTGGCTCCGCTGAGGACGAGGGCCACGGCGCGGCCGGAAGCCGGCGCACGCCGCTGCCCCGAGCTCGGCCTACTTCGCCACCCAGGCCGCCTCGTAGGCGCGTTTCACCACCGAGCAGGCCTCGCCGTAGTCGCCGCGCCGGGAGTTGATCAGCAGCACGGCCTGCACCCCCGCGGGCAGGTCGGCGATGCAGGTCGAGTTGCCGGGCTCCTTGGTCCGGAAGCAGGTCTGGGTGCCCTCCGAGCCCGGCTGCGGGTAGCAGACGCCGCCGCCGTGCATGCGGTAGGTGCCGAGCTTCCCGGCGGTGAAACCCGTCCACGCGTTCGGATCGAGCCAGCCGAGGAAGCGGTCGTACATCAACTGCCGCGTCTTCGGCTTGAGCACCTTGTCGTTGTACCGCACGTGGGCGAGGAACTGCGCCAGCTCCATCGCCGACATGTACCAACCGCCGCCGCCACCTGTGAAGTACCAATCGCCTGCCGAGACTCCGCCGAGCGCCGGCTCGCGCGAGTCGTACAACAGCGCCTCCGGCCCCTCGGCTAGGTTGGGCGCCAAGCCCGGTCCGCCACACGGTCCGTCCCCCGGCGGCGCCGCCAACCCCATCGCCGCGAAGACATTGCATTGCATGTGGGTGGCGTACGTCAGCGCCGTAAAGCCTGGGCAGAATCCGGTCCAGGGAAATCCACCGCATGCGAAGCCCTGCATGTAGTACAGCATGGC
Organism: bacterium; assembly: GCA_019637795.1. NCBI lineage: Bacteria > bacterium. The sequence continues at coordinate 946,258 of JAHBUY010000001.1, forward strand.
GCGAAACAGGGCGAAGTTGGCGTTGTTGTAGTGATACACCTTGTCGGCGGGGTCGACGCCGAGCTCGACGCACGCCTTCATTCCGTCCCAACTCGTGGGACACGTCTTCCGGTTGCCCTCGCTGTCCCGACCGCCCAGCCCAGTCTTCTGGGTCAGCAGCTCCTCGAACGTGAGCTCCGCCACGTTGGCGCCGGGCACCCAATCCGGAGGCAGGTAGGGACCGATCGGCGATGCCAACAGCGCTTCGACGTCCGGGCCCATTTTCTGCAATTGGATGAGTACGCCGACGGCGGTCAGGGTCTTCGAGACGCTGGCGAGATGGACCTCGTCGTTGAGGCCGAGAGGAACGACGGGATTCGAGTCGATGATCGTCTGGCGCAGCCCGGTGGCGAAGGAATTGACCGGCTGTCCGTGCCGGTTCACCACCACCGCGTACCCGGTGACCGAGAACGCCAGATCGCCCTGGACGCTGGCGATGAAGGTCTGGGAGTCGAAGTCCAAAGCGTTCTTGATGTTCAGGGTCTTGGCGTACGCCGCCCCGGCCTTGGTGTGGTCGCCGGCGGCGACAGCCAGGTCGCCGGCAGCTAGCGCCGCCTGGGCTCGCGACAGCATGCGCGGCGGCACCGCCGCGCGCTCCGCCAGTTCCAGCCACCCATCGGCGATCGCGCGACCGACTTCGGAGAGGTCGGCTCGCCAGCGCCCGATCTCATCGACCCGATCCGGGTCTGCTGCGGCCCGGCGCGCCGCGGTCGCCAGCCGCCGTTGCGCCGTCCGAATCCGCGCCAGCGCGCTGCGCAGGTTGGGCTCGAGGGCGGCCATGCTCCGGCGCGCGCGATCGAGTTGGAGCGACGCCTTCGCGAGCTCGCCAGCGACATCGCCGGACGCGCCTGGGCTGGCCGCGAGCGCGGAGCGGATTTCGTCGAGGCGCGCCAGCGGGCTATCGACCGGTTCGACCTCGGGCGGGGTCTGAACGGTGATGTCGTCGTCGGGCTCGGGTGGCGTCTGTGCCGGTGCGCTTCCGGCGACCGCCAGGGCTGCAGCAAAGGCCATGATCACGTTCTTCATTTGGCTCCTCCCGGCGAGTTTGGTCGCGGCTCCGCGTCGGGGCGGGCGGTCGCGACACGCGGTTACCGGAGAAGGCGGGACATCGGCTGTCCCGGGCGGGACACGGGTGCCGTCCCGAATACCGAACCCGACGCAGCACCGAGGGCGCTGAACCGCCATTCGGCATCGTGTCGTGATTCGCTCGGACTGATCACGATGGCGAACGTCGCGCCGCTCACCGACGCGGTCTCCGTCTGCGAGGCCGGCGACGCCAACCGCGACGGCCAGATTACCATCGGCGAGCTGGTCACGGCGGTGCGCCACGCCCTCGACGGCTGCCCGCTGGTCGGCTGACGAACCCGCGCAAGGCCCGCCTCGCGACGCGCCCTTCGAACGCCGCTCGCGAGCCAGGCCTTCATCGTCGCCGATGGCGCAAGCGAGGTGAAAGATCTCGCGCCTTCTGTGGGGCTCACGCACCGATCGTGGCGTCCGCGCGTTGTGGATCGAGGACCGAGCGCAGCGGTGGGACGGCGGCTTGACCGGGCGCACGGAGCCGCGTCTCGACGGCGGCCTCGGAGCGCGCTCCCTTCCGGTTTGCCTTCAATCGTCGCCAGCCCTGTTGTACTGACTCACCTGATGGTGTCGTCGCACTCGGTGGTCAGCGTGCAGACGAACCGCGAGCCGCTGTTCATCGGACGCGAGGCGGAGATCGCGGAGCTGGGCGCCGCGTTGGCCAGGGCCGCTGCCGGCTGCGGCCAGGTAGTTCTGATTGGCGGTGAAGCGGGAATCGGCAAGACGGCGCTGGTCGCCCGCGCGACGCGTGAGCTGCGGCCGGGCGATGAGGGATCGGCGCCGCTGCTCCTCTGGGGGCGTTGCTGGGAGGGTGACGGCGCGCCGCCGTTCTGGCCCTGGTCTCACGCGCTGAGGCACTACATCGTCGACCGCGACCTCGCCGACCTGGAGGACGAGCTTGGTGACGGTGCCGTCGAGATCGCGCGGATCGTTCCGCAGTTGCGGCGGCGCTTTCGCGCCGTGGCCGACGTCGGCGAATCCGATACCGAGCCGGCGCGCGTTCGCCTGTTCGATCACTTCACCGGTTTCCTGCGCCTCGCCAGTGCGACGCAGCCGCTGGTCATCGTGCTCGACGACCTGCAATGGGCCGATGTCCCGTCATTGCGGTTACTCGAGTTCGTGGCGCGCGAGATTGCCGACTCACCGATCGCCATCCTGGGGACCTACCGCGACACGGACATCGGGCCGGGGTCTCGGGTGTCTCACTCTCTCGGCGCGCTGACGCGCGAGCCGGTGACCGTGCGCCTGGTCCTCTCCGGTCTGGACGCCGGCGAATGCGCGCGGGTGGTGGATCGGATCGCCGGCGTCGAGGTGTCTCCTCGCGTCGCGGCGGCGATCCACGCGCGCACGAACGGCAACCCGCTCTACATCTGCGAGATCGTGCGCTGGCTGGCCTCCGAGGGCAGCCTCGCTGCAGCCGAGGACAGTCAGATGTGGACCCGCAGCGTTCCCGCCGGGCTGGCCCAGGTGATCGGCCGGCGCCTCGAGCCGCTGGGCGCCGATGCCGGCGCGGTCCTCGAGGTGGCGGCGTTGATCGGGCCACTCTTCGACCTCGATACGCTGTGTGCCGTGTGTGTGCGCGTCTCCACCGTCGGCGCGGGCGATGTCGCGGCGCACCTCGACCGCGCGGCTGCCGCGGGACTCGTGGGCGCGGGGAGTGACGGCGCCGGACAGCTCGCGTTCACCCATGCCCTCATCGCAGACGTCGTCCGTTCGCGGATCGGCCCGATCCGCCGCCGGCAACTGCACGCCGAGATCGTTGCGCAGCTCGAAGGCTCGGGCGCCGTCTCCGCAGATCGCCTCGCGGCGCTCGCCTGGCACGCGTCCGAAGCCGGCCCTGGCTACGCCGCGCGGGCCTATCGCTATGCCTGCCGCGCCGGCGACGCGGCGGCGGAGCGGGGAGCCTTCGAGGACGCGGCCCGCTTCTACGAGGCGGCGTTGCGGACCGTGGTTGCCGGAGATGTCGGGATGGCGAGCGAGCGCATCCACCTCCTCGAGGCCCTCGCCAACGCGCGGCGGGCCGCCGGATCCCTGTCGGAATCCCGCCCGCTCTACGCCGAGGTTGCCGGTGAGGCGCTGCGAACCGGCGCGCACGACCGCCTCACGCGTGCCGTCCTCGCGCTCGCGCACGTGGTCCCCGAGTACGGCAGGTCCGACCCCAACACGAGTCTCTGGCTGGATACCGCCCTTCGCCACGTCGGCAACGGCGATCCGGTGCTGCGCAGTCGGCTGCTGGCTCGGAGCGCCATGGAGCTGTGGTCGGTCGATTACCACCGCGCCGGCGCCATGGCTCGCGAAGCGCTGGACCTGGCCCTGCGCGCCAATGATGCGAACGCCATTGCCTATGCCTACTACGCTCGCTTCGGCGGCGATCTCGATATCGATCGCGCGGCGGCCGGCGCGGCGATGTTGGCCGCCGGCGAGCGGGCCGGCGACCTCGAGCTGATCGCCGAGGCGCGGATCCAACGCTTGCGCAGCTTTCTCGAAGTGGGGGATGCCGGCGCCGTGGGCGTCGAGATCGTCGCCCTGCAGGATCTCGCCGGCCGCTCGCGTCGGCCACGACATCAATGGCTGGCGCAGATGTCCCAGGCGAGCTGGCTGATCACGCAAGGTCAGTTCGACGCCGGCGAGGAGACCGCGCTACGCGCGCAGCGATTCGGTGAGCGCGCGGAGGAGCCGAACGCGGCGCAGATTCTGGCGGCCCAGGTGGCGCAGATTCGCGACCGGCAGGGCCGCCTCGAGGAAATCATGCCGGTGGTCGAAGCCGTGGTCGCGGAGCGCGGCGAGGTGCCGGCCTGGCGAGCGGGGCTCGCCTACGGCTACGCGCGCCTTGGCCGCATGGAGGAGGCGTCGGCCGCCTTCGCGGCAATCATGGACCGGGACGAGGTCCTGGCGCGCCGCGACAATTCCTGGATGGTCATGATGCACTATCTGGCCTGCGCCGCCGGCGAGATCGGTGACCGTCGCCGAGCCGCCGTCGTGTACGGCCTGCTGCAGCCGTACTCTGGACGCAACATCGTCGATGACAATAGCTGCTACGGGCCGGCCGATTACGCGCTGGCGCGACTCGCCCTGGTCCTGGACGACGCCGCCGCTGCCGCGCGTCACTTCGAGGGGGCGTTGCGCGTCAGCCGCAGCACGTTGGCCTTCCCGGCGTTGGCCGAGGCACAGGCTGAGTACGGTGCCTGGTTGGCGCGTGACGGCGGCGATGCCGAGCGAGCCGGCGACCTGTTGCGCGCCGCGCATCGCACCGCCGACCGCCTGGGGATGCACGCGCTCGCGGCCCGCACCGCGGCAGCCATCCCCGTGTCGGCGCCGGGCAGCGCCGCTACCGAGGCCGAGGACGTCACCGCGACGTCCGATCGGCCCACGTTCCGTCGAGACGGCGATTTCTGGACCCTGACCTACCGCGGAACGCTGTCGCGGGTGCGCAACAGCAAGGGATTGCACTATCTGGCGATGCTGCTGCGTGAGCCCGGGCGCGAATGGCACGTGACCGACTTCGTGGCGCAGGCGGCGCTGGCCGCGAATGACCGCGCTGCGGAGGGGCTGCACGCGTCTCGTCTGGACTCGCAGGCCGTCGCCGATGCACGCGCGATCACCGACTATCGGCGCCGCCTCGTCGAAGCGGAGGCAGAGCTCGCCGAGGCCGACGCGTGTCACGATCTCGGCCGCAAGGAACGGCTGCAACAGGAAATCGAGATGCTGCTCGACCACCTGAAGGAACGGATGCGAGCGCACCGCCACCCGCACGCCTCCGGAGGTCTCGAAACCATGCGCAACACCGTCACCAAGACGCTGCGCCGCCAGTTGGTGACGATCCAGCGGGAGCACCCGGCGCTCGGGCATCACCTGTTGTGCGCCGTACGCATCGGCATGTGGTGCAGCTACCGCCCGGAGACCATCATCCACTGGGATCTGGGAACGGATCAGGGCACCTGAGACGCGTCGCGCCGCGGTCTCCCGGATCGGCGGCTGCGTGAAGGGGAACGCCGCCGCGGGCGGTTCAGCGCGCGAAGAGGATCTCCGTGTCGACCCGGCGGGTAGGCGGTATGAGGTGGCGCCTCGATGGAACCAGCCAGCTCGGACCTCCCGGCGCGATCGCCCCCACGCGCGTGCAGCGGTCGGCCGCGGGTCGTGCGACGATCGCAGGGTCGAAAATGGGCACCCCGACTGGCCCCGCTGAGGACGAGGGCCACGGCGCGGCGGGGAGCGGAGCATCGATCCGAGACGGTTGAGGCCCCGCTGCAGCTCCTTGACCGCGTCACCCTGATCGGGGCGGTGCGGGTAGTTACCACGTGTGCTCGTGAGCGAAGTCTGGCGAGGAGAGATGGGAGCCGTACCCTTGCCGGCCTCACACACAACGGCAGGAACTGCGCGCTCAGGTCTCGCGACGGCCGCGCTGGAGCGCGTAGATGGGACGGGTGCCGCTCAGGCCCCTGAGAGCGTGCTCGCCGCGCGGCTCGAGCGAGAAGCCCGCGCCGTCGAGCAGGTCGTGGGTCGTGCCGGAGACGAGAACCTCGCCCGGGCCGGCGAGGGCGGCGACCCGGGCCGCGGCATGGACACCGACGCCTCGCGGCTGCCCGCCGACGATCTCCACCTCGGTGGTGTGGAGGCCGACACGGACGCGGATTCCGAGCGGCTCGACCGCCGGATCCATGCCGGCCGCGGCCCGGACCGCTTTCGCGGCCCCGTCGAACAGCACCAGGAACCCGTCGCCGGTCGCCGCCATCTCGCGGCCGCGGAAGCGGTCGACCACGGCGCGGATCCGCTCGTTGTGCTCGCGGACCAGCCGGGCCCACGCGTGATCGCCGAGCCGCTCCAACATCTCGGTCGACCCGACGATGTCGCTGAAGAGGACGGTCGCCAGGACGCGATCGCCGAACTGCTCCGGGGCGAGCCCGAAATTGTGCGCGCTCGCCACCTCGATCGACTCCCAGGGGGCGTCGCCGATGACCTCGACGTCGTGCCCGGGCGGAATCTCGTACCCCTCGCCCGCGGTGATGACGAGGCGCGTGCCGTCGTACATGGTCACGCGCAGCGTGCCGGAGATCGCATACCCGACGTGTCGGTTCTCACAGGCGCTCGTGTGCACGGTGGGCGCGACGTCGTGCGACCAGCGCCAGCCGGGCCGGAGAAGGAAGCGGCCGATGGCGGTCTCGTCGAGCTGGATGACTTCGACGCGTCCGCTCGGGAACGTCCGTACTTCGTCCGGCGTCGCGAAACTCTTGCACTGCAGTCGAGGCATGCGGTTCGTCCTTCCCGCCGCTCGAGCCGACGGCGGATGTGGGATGCGGTGTCGTCCCGCCGCCGTCGCGCCGGCGATTCGCGGCGCGGCGGCAGCGGATGTGCCCGCGTCACGCGACCGAATGGCTCAACCACTCGTCGAGCCGCGTCGGGCCCACGTACGGTGCGTCTCCGGGAACCAGGCTGCCGTCGTTCACCGCCAGGCCGAAGTAGGAGGCGCTCGCGTCGGCGGTCACGCTCCGTCCGTCGTGCCTGGCGCGCAGGTAGCGGCGGACGAAGTCGTCCATGCGGATGCGCTCCGGGCCCGCGATCTCGACGATGCCGTTGACGGGGGTGCCGAGCGCGACCTCGGCCAGCGCGGCGGCGACGTCGTTCGACACGATGGGCTGCATCATGGCCGGCGGCAGCCGCACGGTCGCGCCGTCGGTGGCCGAGGCGGCAATGCTGCCGGCGAACTCGAAGAACTGCGTCGAGCGCACGATCGTGAAGGGAATGCCGGAGGCGCGGATCAGATTCTCCTGCGCCATCTTGGCGCGAAAATAGCCGCTGCCCAGCAGCCGATCGGTGCCGACCACCGACAACGCCACATGGTGGCCGACACCGGCCGCCGCCTCCGCCGCCGCGAGATTGTGGCCGGCCGTTTCGAAGAACGTCATCGCGACCTGATCCTCGAACGACGGCGAGTTGGCGACGTCGACCACCACCCGCGCGCCCGCCAGCACCCCCGCCAGCCCCGTGCCGGTGAGCACGTCGACCCCGGTGGCCGGCGAGGCTGCCACCGCCTGATGGCCGCGCTGCCCCAGCAGCGTGACGAGCTTGGAGCCGATGAGTCCGCTGCCGCCGATCACGACGATTTTCATGATGTACCCTCCTTTGGATGAATGGCCCGACCTCGGGCGGTCTGCGTTCCGTGCATGGGTCGATCAGGTGCTGCTCAGTCCGCCGTCGACGACCAGGACCTCCCCGGTCATCCACCCGGCGGCCGGCGACGCCAGCGCGACGATCCAGTGCGCGACGTCCTCGGGCGTGCCGCGACGGCGCAGCGGAATGCGCGCCCGCTCATCCGCCCTGATGGCTTCCGCCTGCGCCGCGGTCAGCGCCATGCGCTCGGCGAGGAACTCGGTCTCCGTCGGGCCGGCCGCAACGGCGTTCACCCGCACCCCCGCGGGGGCAAGCTCGAGTGCCCAGCAGCGCGTCAGATGCTCGAGGGCGGCCTTGCTCGCGGCATAGTGCGACAACCCGGCTGCCGCCTTGTGCCCGAACGTGCTGGAGACGTTGACGATCGTTCCGCCGACCGCGATCAGGTGCGGCACCGCGGCGGCCGCCAGCAGCGACGGGCCGAAGACGTTGACGGCGAAGATCTCCTCGATGCGCTGCGCGTTCGCCTCCGCCAGCGGCAGAATCGCTCCGGCGCCGGCATTGTTCACCAGCACGTCCAGCCTCCCGAACCGCTCCACGGCCTCGCGTACCGTCCGCGGCGCGTCCGCGGCACTGCCCGCGTCGGCCACCGTAAAGGTGATGCCGTCGTGCCGGTCGGCGAGGACGCGGAGCGGCGCCGCGCGGCGCCCGGTGACCATCACGTGGGCGCCTTCCGCCGCGAACGCCAGCGCCGCGGCACGGCCGATGCCCGCGCCGCCGCCGGTGACGAGCACGCCTTTGCCCGTGAACGGATTGCCGTGTGGCCGATCGACCAAGGGATACTCCCGCCTGGCGGCGAGCCGGCGCGCAGCGTCCGCTCGCGATTCGCGCGACGCCACTGCGCACCGGCCAACCGCTGCTGAACCGGATCGCGTCACCGCGACGACCGAACAGCGCGCCGCTTCGTGACAGATGCGCCGGCGCGGTGGGGCGAGCGGAGAGCCGCGACGCGCGCCACGGGCGATCGGCGGCGCTGGTCCGCTGGTCCGGCTACTCGCCGCGCGCTGGGGAACGCACCAGGGTGATGAGCTTGCTCGGCCGCATCATCCACATCAATTGGTGGATGCCGCGCGGCGACGCGGTCACCGTCAGCAGGCCGATGGCGTCGTCGTCGCGCCGGATGAGCGCCGACCACTGTCCGTTCGTTTCGATCCAGTCCAGCGTCACCCCGCTCCAGAAATGCGACGCCACCGCGGCAACGAACCGGGCCACGCGCGTGCGACCCGACACCGGGCGGCGGGCGGCGCGCACGAATCCGCCGCCGTCGGAATAGGAGACGATGTCGGCGGCGAAGACCGCTTCCAGCGGCGCTACCTCGCCGGTCTGAGCCGCGGCGACGAAGGCGGTGAGGAGGCGCCGCTGGTCGGCGGCGCTGGCCTGGGCGGGACGCCGGTTGGCGATGTGTGTGCGCGCGCGCTTGGCCAACTGGCGCGCGTTCGCCTCCTCCAGCCGGAGGATCTCGCCGATCTGGCGGTACGAATAGTCGAACGCCTCGCGGAGCACGTAGGCGGCGCGCTCGGTGGGCGACAGATTCTCCAGCAGCATCAGCACCGCCAGCTCCAGGGCTTCGCCCCGTTCCGCGCCCAGCTTGGGATCCGTGCTGGTGTCTACCGGCTCCGGCAGCCACGGTCCGACGTACGCCTCGCGGCGCGAGCGCGCCGATTCCGCGACGTTGATCGCGAGTCGCGTCGTCGTCGTCGCCAGAAAGGCGGCCGGGTCGCGCACCGCGCTGCGATCGGTCGTCTGCCAGCGCATCCAGGTATCCTGTACGACGTCCTCTGCTTCGGCGGCACTGCCGAGCATCCGGTACGCGATGCCGAAGAGCCGGCGACGCGCGGCGACGAAGGCCGCCAGGCCATCATCCGGCGGAGCGGATCCCTCGGGGTGTTCGACATCGACCATGAATCGGACGCTCGGCGCCGCAGTGTATGCACGCCCTTCCCCTCCGGGCTAGCGTCGCGAATCCGAAATCCCCGCTCCATCTCGCTGGCCCTCGCCCCGCCTGGCGGCGTTGCGCCGCGGGCCCGATGTTCCCGCGGCGGCGCGCCCAGCCAGGCGTGACAATGGCTCACCGAGCCGTAGCGGGGATTTCGGATCCACGACACTAGGCTAGGGGCGGGCGGCGGCGCGCGCCCTTGTCACGAACCGCGCCGCCGTCCGGTCGTGGCGGGCGGAAGCCGGCCGACAACGGGCGCGGCTCGGCGATCACCGACCGCCGCCAGAGGAGACCGCTCATGACCAACCCGATTCGCACGATCGACGAGCTCCGGATGGGACTTCTCGCCTGCCTGATCGCGGCTCTGTTGCCGGCCGCGGTCGCGGCGGCCGAGACCGCGCAAGTGAGGGACCTGTTCGCGGTCGATCTCGCGGACTACCCGGGCAGGGAAGGGCGCATGGTCGAGGTGACGTATCCGCCGGGCTCGCAGGACGCCGTTCACCGGCACGACGCCGATGCGTTCGTCTACGTACTCGAAGGCGAGATCGTCATGCAGTTGCAGGGCCAGCCGCCGGTCACGCTCGGCCCAGGGCAGACGTTCTACGAAGGCCCGAAGGACGTTCACCTGATCGGGCGCAACGCCAGCCACACCAAGCCAGCCAGGTTCGTCGTCGTGTTGCTGAAGGCGAAGGACGCGCCGATCCTCGTGCCGGTGGACGCGGAGCGGTGATAGCCAGCGGTGCCCCGCGGCCGCCGGCCCAACTCGGCGCCGTCCAAGAGCTCTCGGTGTGGACGCGACCTCGGCGGCGCGGGTCGGCATCCGGCTGGGCCGGCCGGATGCCGCACCGGGCGCGCCGGGAAGGCTATTGGATGCAGTACCGGTCCGGCGGCGCGCAGAGGCTGTACAGTCGGTTGCAGCAGCGCTCGCCGAGGGGGCAGAGCACCGATCCGCACGGCTCGCGCCCGTCGGGTGGCGGTCCGCAGCGATCGCGCATCGCGGCATTGACCGCGGCGATCAGGCAGGCGATGGCGACGCGGGCGCCGCCGTCGCAGGCGATCGACGGGCACGCGGCCAGCGGCGCCTCGCCCGCGGCCACGCTCACCGCCGCGATCAGCTCCGCGATTCGCACCCGTCCATCGCCGTCGCAGTCGCCGATGCAACTCCAGAGGGTGATGACCCGGGCCGCCGCGACGCCGGCCAGCGTCAGGAGCACCGCGCCGATGAGAAGCGCCCGCGCCATGCCGGTCTCCTACCACGGTGGCGCCGGTCGGCGCGATGGAAATCGGCGGCGCTCGACGGGCACGGCGATGCGCCGCCGGGCTGGCGCGGCGCCGGCTTGCCTGCGCCGGCGGGCTGCCGCATCGTCGGGCGATGGCGGGACGGCGGCGGCAGCGCGCGGAGCGGCGGCAGCGTGAACAGACGCGGCGGCGGCTGGCGCGGGAGATCGAGGCGCTGGCGAGTCTGGACGAGGGCGGGTCGCCGGAGCGGCCGATCGCCGTCGATTCGGTCGCCGTGGTCGAGATTCGCGCCCTCGCCCGAGCGTGTCCGCTGTGCGGCGGGCCGCCGCGGCTCGCGGCGCACCGGGCCGAGGTGATCGACGGCGTTCGCCTGCGCGTCGCCGCGGTCGCCTGCGCCATGTGCGGCGTCGAGCGCGCGATCTACTTCCGCCTCGACGAGCCGCTCGCCCACTGAGGCCGCCGCCCGTCAGGCGCGCAGCGCGTGCCAGAGAACGCTGCCGGCCATGGCGTAGACGACCAGCGAGCCGATGGTCCAGAGGGCGGCACGGGCCTCGTGCGAGCGCGCGGTGAGGACGACGTAGAAGTGGCCGAGGCGCGTCAGCACGTAGAGCGTGAACAGCGCCAGGGCCAGTCCGGGGCGCGGGCCGGTGCAGACGTAGAGGAGCCCGGCGACGAGAAAGAGCGGAATGTTCTCGACGTCGTTGCCGTGCATGCGCCGCGAGCGCTCGACCCATTCGTTGGGCAGCAACTGCGCGGGGTCCGGGGATGGATTGGTCAGCGACCTGCGTGCGTCCTCCGGATAGCGGAAGCCGCCGTTGACCCGGATCATGCGGAAGACCGTGATCCAGCCCTGCGACATCATCTTCACGATCATCAGGGCGGCGGCGATGGCGTAGTAGCCGAACACCGGGTTGTCGAACGTGAGCAGACTCATCGCTCCCCCTCCTGCGACGGCGGCGGGCGCTCGTCGTCCAAGCCGAACACCGCGCGCGCGGCGTCGAAGCCGGCGAGCTGGAACTCCCCCACCGGCGCGAACGCCGCCGGGCAGTGGCGCGCGAATGCCTCCGACGCCAGGATCGTGCGCCCGAGCGCCGCGGTCAGCTTCTCGATCCTGGCGGCCAGATTCACCGCCGGCCCGATGCAGGTGAAGTCGAGCCGGTTGGCGCTGCCGATGTTGCCGTAGAGCACCTCGCCGACGTGGAGGGCGAGGCCGAAGCGCACGCCGGCGAGGCCCGCGGGTCCGGCCCCGGCGAAGGCGGCGGCGACGGCGGCGCGCGCCTCGCGCGCCGCGGCGAGCGCCGCGGCGCAGACCGCCTCCACGTCCCCGCCGTCGGGGGCGACCGAGAAGATCGCCAGCAGGCCGTCGCCCATGAACTTCAGCACGTCGCCGCCGTGGGCGAGGATCGACGGCACCTGGCAGTCGAAGTAGCGATTCAGCAGACCGAGCAGCGTCGCCGGCGCCAGCCGGTCGGCGAGGCCGGTGAAGCCGCGCATGTCGGAGAGCCAGATCGCCGCCCGGATGGCGTCGGCGTCGCCGCGCCGGATCTTCCCGGCGAGGATGCGCGGCGCGCCCTGCCGGCCGACGTAGGTGTCGAGCAGCGTGCCGGCGGTGCGCCGGAGGGTGTGGATCTCGGCCACCCGCGCCAGGGGGGCGGCGACGGCGTGCAGGGCGGCGAGGTGGGCGTCGGTGAAGCCGCCGGGATCGTCGGTGGCGAACGTCGCGGCGTGGATCGCGCCGTCCGTGAAGCGCAGCGGCACGGCGAGGTAGTCCGTCGCTCCCTGCTCCCGCAGGTCGCGAATCATGGCGAAATCCATGGGGAAATCCGCCGCGGCGAGCCGCCGGCGCAGCGGCGCGTCGGTGTCGATGACCCGGCGCACCGGGCTGTGGCGGAAGTCGGCGGACCGGAAGGCCGCGAGCGGGGCGCTGTTCACGTCCACCGCCGCCCCCGGCCGCCAGAGAAACCGCTGGCCGGTGATCTGCGGATGCAGGGTGAGCACGAACAGCCCGACCCGCGCGAGCGGAATGCCGCACGCGAGGAGCCGATCGCACAGCTCGCTGACGACGCGCTCGGTGTCTGGAGCCGAGCGCGCGCCGTCGACCAGCCAGTCAACGAGCGCCCTCGTGTCGCATTCGATCACCAGGACCTCGGAGCTCTTGGTGTGCGACTGCTTGCAAGTCTCGCGGTCGCCAGTCAAGGCAATCCGGCACGTGGGCCCGAGTGCTCATGGGATGCGCGGAGACGACAGGCGACGCAGAGCGGCGCGGCGCGGCGACGGACCGTCCGCACGGTCGCCTGCCGCACCGCGCCATCGTCGCCCTGTCGTTCGCGCCGCGGCTCGACGCCGCGGCGCGGGCGGAGCTGGCGCGGCGCGCCGGCCGCGCCCTGGAGTTGCTCTGCGACGCGGCGCCACGCGCGCTCCACGCCGAGACGGATCTGCTGGTGCTCGAGGCCGGCGAGCCGGCCCCCGGGTGCGTCGCCGAGGACGGCGCCTTCGCCCACAGCGTCGGCATCGGCGGCACCAACTGGCGCCGAGCGCGCGCCTGCGAGGGGCCGGCGCTGCTCGCCGACGTGCGCGCCACCGGCGCGGCGGCCCTCGCCGACTACACGCCGCCGTTCGCGGCGCTGTTCCGCGCCGGGCCCACCGCGCCGCTCGAGGCGGCGACCGACACCTGCGGTCTCATGCACCTCTTCGTCACCGCCGGGACGGGCTTCGCGGCGTGCAGCTCGTCGTGCCTGGCGCTGGGCGCGCTGCGCGACGACGGCCTCGACCTCGAGTCGCTCGCGGCCTACGCCTACCTGAGCCTGTACCCGGGCGCGCGCACCCCCGTGTCGGGGGTGCGACGACTGCAGGCGCGCGAGCGCTGCACGCTCTCGGCCGGCACGCTGCGCGTCGCGGTCTGGGCCGATCGCCCGCCGCGCCAGCCCGCGTTCACGAGCTTCGCGCAGGCGGTCGACGCCGGCGCCGACGCGCTGCGCGCCGCCCTGGAGACGTTCGCGGCGGCCCATCCGCGCCTCGGTCTCTCGCTCTCCGGCGGGCTCGACAGCCGCCTCGCGCTGGCGGCGCTGCCGCGAGGGCGGCGGGCGGCGCTGCAGGTGCTCTGCATCGAAACGCCGGGGCAGGAGAACGCGGCCATCGTGCGCCGCCTGGCGGCGCTGGTTGGATTCGCGCCGACCTTCGTCGCCGTCGACGCGTTTCCCCGCCAGCGGGCGCTCGCCGCCGCCAGCACGGCGGCGCGCCAGCGCGGCTACTGCGCCAATCCGTTCGCCACCGCGATCCTCGAGTGGGTCGAGTCGAGGCTGCCGAACACGCCGCGCATGAACGGACAGAACGGCGAATTCCTGCGCGGCCACTACTACGGGAGGGGCGCGCCGACCGACGGTGCCGTGACCCGCGAGCGCGTCGCCCCGCTGGTGCGATCGGGCGAGCTGCGCGGCGGCAAGCCGGCGTCGCCCCAGGTGCTCGCCGCCGCGTACCGCGCCCCGGTCGAGGCATCCCTGCACGAGGAGACCTACGCCTGGCTGGCGGCCACCGGGCTCCCCTGGCACGACGCCCTCGACGAGCTCTACCTGTGCCAGCGGATGGCGGGGTGGATCGGCACCGAGCTGAGTCGCACCTCGATGTGGCGGATCGACCTGTCGCCCTTCTTCGACCCGCGCGTGCTCGCGTTCGCCCGCCGCGCCGCGCCGCGGGACAAGCTTCGGTTGCGGCTCGCCGCCGCGGTGCTCGAGGCGCTCGATCCCGCCCTCGCGGCCCTGCCGCTCGACGGCCGGCCGGCGCCGGCCACGCTGTGGCGCGCCGACCCGGCGGCGGCGACGGCCGGGAGCCCCACGCCGCCACGCAGCGCGGGCGCGAACGAGCCGGTGGGCGCCGCCGCCGTGCGCCGGTCGCTGCTCCACGACGCCGAGCGCGCGGGCCTGTCGTTGCGCCGCGCCGCGGCGCTGCCGCTGTTCCGCGAACACGCGCTCGACGGCCCCCTGCGCGTCGATTCAACGCTGGACCTGGCGACCCTCGGCTTCGTCCTCGACGTCGAGTGGATGCTCGCGTTCCTCGAGCGGGCGCGCGCCGGCCAGCCTCGATGAGACGGAATGACCTTCGCCACCAGGCTCGGAGACGGCGAGCCCGGAGGAGAGATCGGCTGTCACCCGGCATGGCGATCTGGTCATCGCTCGCCCTGCCGCCGCACGATCACGAATCGAGGACCGTGAGCTGCCCGTTCTTGGTCTCCAGCATGTGCAGGTACACCGAAGGCGCGAAGGCGCGGTCGGCGTACAGGGCCCGCAGGGTCTTCTTGTCGACGGCGGTGAGCTTGCTCGTGGCGATGCCGCTGCCGCCGCCGTTGATCCACGCCGCCTGCCAGATGGAGGCGAGGAGCGCGGCGCCGTCGGCCATGCGCTCGATGGTCCTGGCCCCGTGCGCGGCGAACAGCGCCCGCACCTGGCCGCGGCCGCGGTTGGCGACGTAGGTGGCGATCAGCTTCTCCGGCGGCAGGCTCTTCAGCGAGCGGCGCATGAGCTGCACCGTCGCGTACCCGGCGGCGCGGCCGCCGTCGAGGTCGATCAGCGGACGCGACGCCAGCGCCGTGTTGACGCCGGCGATGATCTCGTCGGCAAAGGTGTCGACCATCCGCGTCTCGTAGGCGGAGTGGACGCCCTTCCCTTCGCCGCTGTCGGGATCGCCGTCGTGCAGGTACGAGGTGTGCAGCGGTTGGCAGGCGTCGCCGACGTAGTGCGCGAGCACGCCGGCGGCGCACAGGAAACGCGGCACGTCCTTGGCGCGTGCCGCCGCCTCCATGACGTCGTAGAGCTGCCAGACGCGGAACGGCAGCAGGCCGCGGTGGCCACGGTCGACGTCGAGCGACTCGTAGAACCTGCTCCACAGGGCGACGTCGAGCTTGGCCGGGCTGGTGCACACCTCGAGCAGGGTCTTGCCGGCGAAGGCGTCCGACGGCTGGTCCATGTCGGCGAAGTGGTTCGGGCTCTCGCGGCCGCGCTTGGCTTCGGCGCCCTTCCAGACGATGTCCGGCACGTCGGCCAGGGCGACGAACTGGCTGCGCCGCAGGGCGCTGTCCAGGTCGGCGAGGTCGGCGTCGCTGAACGAGATCCGGTCGAGGTTCTTGTCGAGGAACTTGCGCAGCTTCGGATCGGTGACCGCGGCGCAGGCGGCGGCGCCGATCTTGTAGTGGCCGAGCTTGCCCCAGGTCTCCGGCAGGCCGACGTTGAGATCGCGGACGATCTCGACGTCGAGCTCGCGGCAGACGGTGCTGACCAGGGTGGCGAGCGCGAACTCGGTCTCCTCCTCGCTGCCCGGCGCGGTCAGGATCTGGCCGCCCCAGTGCAGGCCGAGCGGTCGCGGCAGGTGCGCGTCGGGGCGCGGGCCGGGCCGCGACGGGTCGGGCTCGACCAGCCACAGGGCGCCGGAGTTGCCGTGCCGCGCCAGCCGCCCGCCGCCATGGGCGCGCGGGCCGATCAGGAGATCCGCGACGTAGTCGACGCCACCCACCGAGCGGTAGCGGTAGAAGAAGCCCTGCACCTCGCCCAGCATCAGCCCCGACGCGGCGCCGTAGGCGCGCACCGAACGGCCGATGAGATCGAGCGACAGATTGCCGGCGTGCAGGTCCATCATCTCGCCCAGCTCGCCGATGCCGTAGACCTGCGACGTCCAGCGCCGCGCGTCGGCGATGCGGATCAGGCCGGCGTCGACCGTGGCGCTGGTGCGGCGAGCGGTCCATCCCGGGAAGGCGTCCTCGAACGGCAGCTTGCCGAGCTGGCGGCGGTCGCTGATGCCGACCGTCTCGCGCTCGCCCTGCACCAGCGTGTAGAGCATCCGCCCCTCGTCGCCGACGACGTGGCGGTCGGTGAGCGCGTAGAGCGCGTCGCCGCTGCCGACCAGGCAGCCGATCGAGCCGACGTGCGTCTGGCCCTGCACGTCGGCGAGCACCGGGTAGCCACCGCCGAGGGCGCTGACCGGGAAGCGCGGGGTCGCCGGCGTCACCACCCGCTCGGCGCGTTCGGCGTAGATGACGCAGGTCGGCACCACCCGGCCGTCGGGAAGGTACAGCCGTGGCGGGATCATCTCGTCGGCCTTGCGCGCGAACTCCTCCGGCGCCAGCCACTGGCGCACGAACACCATCACGCACGGCGGCGACAGGCTGGTGACGGCGCTATTGGCCAGGGTGCGCGGCTGCGATCGACCGCGGCGATACGGCGCCCCGGGGTCGTGGGCGCCGGGATCGTGCGGCGCGAACCGATAGCGGCCGATGGCGGTCGCGATCACGTTCTCCTTGTGCGCGAGATGCACGTGGTAGGCGTCGCGCGCGTCGAGCAGATCGCGGATCGACAGCGAGGCGAAGGCGTGCGGATTGTTCCTCGCCGGCGCCGGCGCCGCCGGGCGGCGGGGCGCGACGTGTGTCATCAGGCGAGGGGCGCGGTGCGGCCGAGCGATGCGGCGGCTGCGTCTCGTCATGGCGGATGTCCCTCCTTGGCGGCGGCGTGATCGGGGCCGATGGCGCCGCGACGCTTAGCGCGCCGACCGCCGAGCGCGATATTGGGACTTCCCCGCATGCGGGCGGCGCTCCCGGCCGTCCCCATCAGCGCGGCTGATCGCGGCGTTCAGCGTCGCCCGGACGACGATCGGCATCGCGTCGTCAACGCTCGACACCCGACGGCGAGCGGCGGCGCGGGCGCGCGGCGGCGCCGCTCGCCGCGCGCCGACTGGCATCGCATATGCTCCGTCGCATCGATGAGGGCGAGACACGTGGCGGCGCGGGCAGAGCGGCAGGTGGCGAGGAGGGTGCGCAGGAGAGGACCATGCGCTCTCAGCGCGCTGCTCGTCCTCGTCGGCAGCCTGGCCGGCGACCGCGCCGCGGCAGCAAACGGCAGCGTCATGGGCACGGTGCGCGCCTACGACGGCGCCGCCGGCGTCGGCGGCGTGGTGATGGCGCTGTCGGGCTCCGGCCAGGCGAGCATCACCACCGGCGGCGACGGCGGCTATGCGTTCGCCGACCCGGGCAGCGGCAACTGGCGACTGACGGCGGCGAAGAACGGCGGGCTCGCCGCGGCGGTCACCGCGGCGGACGTCGGCTGCGCGCTGCGGGCAGCGGTCGGGGCGCGGGCGCTCACCCCGCAGCAACTCCTCGTCACCGACGTCACCGGCGACGGCCGCGTCACGGCGCTCGACGCCGCCCGCATCCTGCAGCTCCTGGCCGGTCGCCGCGCCCACCTGCCGATCGCCGAGCAGTGCGGCTCCGACTGGGCCTTCATCCCCGCGCCCGCGGCGATGCCCAATCAACTGGTGACCGCGCCGCAGACGGTCCCCGCCTGCGCCCCCGGCGCGATCGCCTTCTCCCCGCTGGTTCCCCCGGTGAGCGGGCAGGACTTCCTCGCCCTCGCCTTCGGCGACTGCGATGCGGAGGCGCGCACGCCCACGCCGGCCGCCGGCACCGCGACGCGCACGCCGACGCGGACCTTCACCCCGACGCCGACGCCGACGTCCACCCCGACGCCGCCCGCGCGCGACTGGCGCGTCTGGCCGTTCGACCGCACCTCGCCGTGGAACTACCCGATCGGCAGCGCGGCCCAGTACGCGGCGGTGCCGGCGCTGGCGCAACTGCCGATCGGCATCAACTACGACGATCGCTGGACGTCGGCGGTGATCGTCGCGTCCGCCGCCGATCCCGTCGCCACGGCCCGCTTCACCCTCAACTGGGGCCCGACCTCGAGTTGGGCGTTTCTCAGCGGCGGCGGACTGACGTGCCGCAACCCCGCGAACGTCGAGTCGTCGCTGCTGGCGGCCGCCGCCGGCACCTGGCCGCCGAGCGACGGCAACTACTATTCGACCACCGTCGTCACCAGCAACGGCTCGCAGGTGTTGCCGACCAGCTACCACCGCGCCAGCCAGGACTGGCGCGGCAGCTTCCACCTGCCGGACGGCGCGTGTCCGTCGCCCGACACCGACGGCCTGATGGCCGTGGTGCAGCCGGACGGCTGGGTGCTCGACGTCTACGCCGCGGTCGTCACCTCGAACCGCGCGGTGGTGAGCACGATGGGGAGCTGGATCGACGCGCGCGGCGACGGCACCGGCTGGTGGAACGGCCGCCGCGCCAGCATGTTGCCCTCGTTCGCCGGCTTGATCCGCACGGGCGAGATCGCCGGCGGCCGCATCCCGCACGCGCTCGCGGCGCTGGCGCCGCCGCGCCTGCTGGCGCACGCCTACGCCTGGCCGGCGGCCGCCTTCGATCGCGACGCCGATTACGGCGGCACGCTGCCGATGGGGGCGCTGCTGGCGATCCCGGCAAGCGTCGACATCACCCGCCTCGGGCTGTCGCCGCGCGGCCTGATCCTGGCGCGCGCCGCGCAGGACTACGGCATCTACCTGGTCGACCGCGGCGGCGACGGCCTCACCCTGCTCGCCGAGCTCGGCAACAGCGAGATCCGCTGGAACAAGGAGGGGTCGTATCCGCCGGACTGGCTCGACCTGCAGATCATCCGCGACCACCTGGCGCGGGTGACCAACAACAGCGCCGCGACGCGCGGCGGCGGCGGCACCCCGCGCGTTCCCCTGGCGCCGAACCTGTGATCGGGCGGTGGTCGGACCCGCGGCGACGGCTATTGCGACGCGTACACGAACCCCGGCTGCGACGGCGGGCCGAGCAACGGCGACCAGCGCTGGTCGCCGGCCAGGTGCGTCTGGAGGAACGGCAGAACCCAGCGCAGCACGTCGGCATGCGCTTCGGCGGAGGTCAGGGTCGCCGGCGGGTTGCAGTCGGAGGTCGAGAGACAGACGTCGGAGAAGGCGTAGTGGCCGGTGTGCTCGATCTCGACCAGCAGTTTCGGGCTGGCCGAGCGATCGTAGGCGGCGCGGGCGCCGGGGTTGCTGATCACGCTGTCGATGGTGCCCAGCATGGTGAGCGACGGCACCGGCAGGACGGAGTTGTAGAACGACGCGGGCGCCATCGCGACGGCGACGTCGATGCGCGGCTCGATGGCGGTGACGAGATAGGTGGTGAGGCCGCCGAAGGAGTGGCCGGTCATGGCGATGCGGGTCGGGTCGATGGCGCCGAACAGCGGCGACAGCGGATCGGCGGCCGCGGCCAGCACCTGATCGAGCACGAAGACCACGTCCTGCGGCCGCTCGACGAGCGCCGCGCCGAGCGCCGCCGGCGTGTTGCAGTTGGGAAAGTCGTAGATCGTGTTGCCGGGGTGCGGCGGCGCGACGACGACGAAGCCCCACGACGCCAGCAGCGGGGTGAGGAACCGGCTCTGCAGCGGCGTGCCGCAGGAGCCGTGCGAGAACAGCACCAGCGGGTACGGGCCGCCACTGGCAGCGAGCGGCGCGTCGGCGACGCCGCCGGTGGCGGCGACGATCGGTCCGCTGCCGGACGGCGCGGGATACCAGATGCTGGTGTTCAGCACCCGCGGCGTGCCCGGGCTCGCCGCCGAATCCTTGGTGTACTCGATGACGCGGTAGCCGGGGACGTACGGACCGGAGCGACGCGGGTCGAGACAGGTGCCGGCGGTCCAGTCGACGACGTCGGCGCAGTGCGTCTGCGCCGCGCAGGCCGTGCGCGCGAAGCGACCGGTATCGGTGCACGCCGCGGCGCGGCTCAGCGTGCAGGTGGCGCGGTCGTCCGCGCGGCGGACGCGGCCGCAGGTGGACCTGGTGCTGCCGCAGGTCGCGCCCTTGGCGATGTCGCGCGCCGTGTCGCGGCAGTCGGCGCGCAGGCTGCCGGCGGCGATGGCGTCGTCGATCGCGGCGCGGGCGCAGCGCTGATAGGCGCCGCGGCGGCTGAAGGTGGCGCACGGACACGCCGTCTCGGTGGCGGCGCGCAGGGCGGCGAGGGCGCGCTGGTCCTCGAGCGTCCAGGCGTCGGTCAGGCAACTGCTGCTGCGCGCCGACGCCGACGACGCGACGCCCAGCAGCAGCACCAGCCACAGTCGATTCGCAACCGTCATGTGCACCCCCCGAACGACAGCCCACGCCCGGCAACGGACGCGCCCCCGCCCGCTCGACACCCCGTGCGATGTGCCGCCGTGTGCGCGTCGTAGCGCACCGCGGGCCGGTTGGAAACCCGCGCTGGCGGTGCGCCCCATTCATCGCTGCCCGCTCGCGCGCCGCGGCCCCGTCGCGCCCGGATCCGGCGCGACGGGATGGGGGTTGGCTCTTCGCCGTGGCGTGTGGGATCTGGGGTCATGCGCCTGGTCGCGGCCCTGCTCGCGCTGCTGGTCGTCGGCTGCGGCGGCGACTCGGGCGATCGCCCGCAGCCAATGCGCGGCGCGATCGAGGGCTTCTACGGGCCGCTGTACTCCTTCGAGCAGCGGCTCGACCTGCTGCGCTTCCTGCCCCGGGCAGGGCTCGACACCTACGTCTACGCGCCGAAGACCGACCCGTACCATCGGGCGCGCTGGCGCGATCCCTATCCAGCGGAGTGGATGGCGCACTTCCGCGAGCTGGCGAGCACGGCGCGCGATCTCGGCCTGCGCTTCGTGTTCGCGCTCTCGCCGGGCGCGCAGTTCGATCCCGACGCCGGCGACCAGGCCGCCGTGCAGGACAAGCTGGCGACGCTGCTGGACGTCGGCGTGCGCCACTTCTGTCTCTTCTTCGACGACCTCGCGCCGGGGGGCCGCGCCGCCGAGCCGGCGGTACAGGTCGCGCTGGTCACCGATACCCTCGCCTTCCTGAGTGCTCGCGGGCGCGACGCCGACCTCTGCTTCATCTCCCACTACTACGCCGGCACCGCCGCCGAGCTGCGCGCCGACCGCTCGCCGTTCGACGGCACGTTCGCGGCGCCGGCGTCGGCGACCTACGCCGCTTACGCGGCGATCCCGCGCGAGGTGGCGATCCTCTGGACCGGACCGCGCGTCTTCAGCCGGCTCACCGTCGCCGACACCGCCGCCTATCGCGCCTTCGCCGGGCGCCCGGTGGTGATCTGGGACAACTTCCCGGTGAACGACGTCATCCTCAGCCGCGAGCTCTTCCTCTCGCCGTACCGCGATCGCGAGGCCGGCATCGCGCGCGTCGCGGACGGGGTGCTGCTCAACCTCATGCTGCAGCCGGAAGCGAGCAAGCTGGCGCTGTACACCGCCGGTCGCTTCTTCGCCGAGGGCGGGCGGTACGATCCGGACGCGGCGCTCGACGCCGCGCTCGACGTCGTCGCCGGCAGCCACGCCGGCGGCCGGATCGTGGCCCGCATCGCCGAACAGTTCCACAGCCACCCGCTGATCGGCCACGTGCAGGAGTCGC
The DNA here is from genome assembly GCA_019637795.1 of bacterium. Classification (NCBI taxonomy): domain Bacteria; species bacterium. The sequence goes on from JAHBUY010000001.1 coordinate 967,955, forward strand.
CGCGCCTGGCGGCGCGCATGGCCGCCTTCCTCGCCTCGCGCTCGGCGGCGGACGCCGCGGCGCTGCGCGCCCTGTTCGCCGAGCTCGCCGCCACCGCCGACGACCTCGCCCGCGACGTCCCCAACCAGGCGCTGGTCGCCGAGCTCGCCGCGCCGGCGGAGAAGCTGTCGTTGCTCGCCACCGCCGGACTGCTGGCGCTCGATCGGCTCGAGCGCCAGTCGCGGGGCGAGCCCGACGACGACGACGCCCTCACCGCGGCGCTGCGCGCCGCGCGCGCCATTCCCTGGCTGGTCGCCGCCAACTCGCCGATCGGCGCGCCGCTCGATCAGTTCCTGTCCGGGCAGGATGCGGAGCCGGCCAACGTCTTCGGCGACTTCTTCGCCGCCGTCGGCCCGTGAGCGCGGGTCGCGCGCCGGCGCGGCGACGGACCGGCCGCGCCCCGGCGGCCCGTCACCAGCCGAGCACGTAGGCGAACAGCAGCGGCGCGACGATGGTGGCGTCGGACTCGATGACGAACTTCGGCGTCTCGAGGCCGAGCTTGCCCCAGGTGATCTTCTCGTTCGGCACCGCGCCGGAATACGACCCGTAGCTCGTGGTCGAATCGCTGATCTGGCAGAAGTAGGCCCACTTGCGGATGCCCTCCATCCGCAGGTCCTGCTCCATCATCGGGACCACACAGATCGGGAAGTCGCCGGCGATGCCGCCGCCGATCTGGAAGAAGCCGATGCCGCCGCCCACGGCGGCGTTCGCCTGGTACCACCGCGACAGCGCGATCATGTACTCGACGCCGGAGCGCAACACCTCCACGCGCCGGATCTTCCCGGCGATGCAGTGGGCGGCGAAGATGTTGCCGAGGGTCGAGTCCTCCCAGCCCGGCACGAACAGCGGCAGGTCCTTCTCGCAGGCGGCGAGCAGCCAACTGTGCTTGGGATCGATCTGATAGGACGGCGCCAGGCGGCCGCTGCGGATGAGCTTGTAGAAGAACTCGTGCGGCAGCCAGCGCTCGCCGGCGCGGTCGGCGGCGTGCCACTCCTGCGCCAGGTTGTGCTCGAGATGCCGCATCGCCTCTTCCTCGGGGATGCAGGTGTCGGTGACGCGGTTGAGCTGGCGGTCGAGCAGCGCCTGCTCCTCCCGCGGCGAGAGCTCGCGGTAGTTCGGAATGCGCACGTAGTGGTCGTGCGCGACGAGGTTGAACAGATCCTCCTCGAGGTTCGCGCCGGTGCAGGAAATGGCGTGCACCTTGTCCTGGCGGATCATCTCGGCCAGCGACAATCCGAGCTCGGCGGTGCTCATCGCGCCGGCGAGGCAGGCCAGCATGCGGCCGCCGCCCTCGACGTGGGCGCGGTACGCGCGCGCGGCATCGACCAACGCCGCCGCATTGAAGTGCCGATAGTGGTGGGTGAGGAACTGGCTGATCGGTCCGCTGCTCATGGTGGACCGAAAATGGAAGAATCGGCTGCCGGGCGCAACCGGTGGGAGGACGCGGCGCGGGGGCCCGGAGGCCCCCGCCGCGAGGTCACGGCATGCGGCAGGAGAGGCTGAGCTGGCCCTTCTTGCGGCAGATGTCGATGCTGCCATTGCGCGGGATGAGCGCCTGCTGCATCGACGCGGCGACCGGACCGCTCGGCTGCGACACCCCGGTCTGGGTGCGCGGCAGGTGGCGGCGGGTCAGCGTCATGTTGAAGATGTTCGGATCGTCGCGCAGCACCTTGATAGTGGCTCGCGTGACGCCGTCGCCCGAGCGGCACTTGTAAATCCGGTCACTGCGCTGGGCGCAGCCGGTGAGCGCCGCCGCGGCGTCGAACTGCCCGCTGTCCTTCACGTTCAGCGACACCGCGCCAGCGAGCAGATCGGCGCGGAAGGTCTTGGCCGTGCTGTCGTCGACGATGGCGCGCACGCGCATGCTGCCGGTGTCGCGGTTGGCGCTGCTGGCGGTGAGGTTCACCTGGCGCAGCGCCAGGTTCGGGGTGTCGGTGACCGCGCCCTGCAGCAGGGCGATGAACGGCCGATGCAGCACCGCCGACTCGCGGCCCATGCGGATGCGTTTGCCGATCAGCGCTCCCTCGATCTTCGAGAAGGCGCCGATCGACACCTTCGGGCGCTTGGCGGCGAGCAGCGTGCCGGGGAATGGACTCTGCGTGTGACTGCCGATGCGGACGAAGCGGCCGGCGCCGCTCACCATCCACAGCACGTTGGCCGGGAGGATGTTCTCCAGCACGACGCGCGAGCGCGTGCCGATGCGGAAGGCGCCGGCGACCCGGAAGACCACCACCGTGTCGGCGAAGCCCTTGATGGTCAGGCCGCCGTCCTGGCCGATGCGCAGCGCGTCGATGTCCACCACCTGCTGGCCGTGCCCCAGGTTGATGACCTGCGACTGTCCGGCGCGCAGCCGGATCTCGCCCAGCGCTTGCGTCTGCGGCAGCGCGAAGATCGTCCTCTCGGTGTCGGGGACCGCATCGATGGTCTTCTGGCAACGGAGGTACTCGGGCGCCGTGCCGGTCTTGTCGACGTTCGGATTCGCCGGATTGTCGATCGTGAGCTGCGTCTCGCACTTCAGGCCCTGCGGGCACTGGCTGTCGTTCTGGCAGGGGATAGTGCCGCCGGTGCACATCGCCGGCGGACCGACGAGCGGCACCGTCTGTCCGACCACGACCGCTCCCGGCGATGCGTTGTCGTTGACGAACTGGTGCAGGATGCGGATCACCGGCCGGCCGCCGCTGAAGCGGACGTTGCCCTCCAGGGCCACGGCGCCGGTGACCAGCACGCCGATCGATGCCTTCATGTCGACCCCACACGCGCCGGCGCGGATGGTCGCGGTCAGCTCGGCGATGCCCGCGTCCGCCTCCATGACCTTGGCCTCGCGGCCGAGGCGCAGGCTGCGCAGGCCGTCGACGGCGGTGCCGATGATCGCGTAGCGCTGGAGCTGGTAGAAGGTCGAGCAATTGGGGTTCTCGGCGTCGATGACGCCGTCGCCGTCGTTGTCGATGCCGTCGGCGCACGAGTTGCACTCCGGGCTCTCGACGCCGACCTCGAACAGGCAGCCCAGCGTCGGCTCGCAGGTGTCGGTGGTGCACCCATCATTGTCGTCGCACACCGTGGCGGTGCCGCCGACGCAGGCGCCGGCGACGCACTGTTCGCCGGTGGTGCAGGCATTGCCGTCGCTGCACGGCGTGCCGCCGGGCGCGTTCTGGTGCAGGCAGACGCCGCTGCCATCGCACTGATCGAGCGTGCACTGGTTGCCGTCGTCGGCGCAGGGCGAGCCGGGCGACTCGAGCTGGCAGGTTGCCGAGCAGCAGTCGCCGCTCACGTTGTTGTGATCGTCGCACTGCTCCGGCCCTTCGACGATGCCATTGCCGCAGTAGGGCGTCTGGGTCGGCGTCGCGCTCGGCGTCGGCGTGTTCGTGAAGGTCGCGGTGACGGTCGGCGTCCGCGTGTTGGTCGCGGTGACGGTGGACGTCGCGGTGCGCGTCGGGGTCAGGGTGAAGGTCGCCGTGGGCGTCGGCGTCCAGGTCGGCAGCGGCGGCGCGGCGCTGCTGTCGTTGCGTGATCCGGCGCTGACGACGCTGTTGGGCGAGCACCCCGGCGCGCTGAGGCCGTTGGTGTCGATGCCGAAGCCGGCGGCGCCGATGTTGAACCCCGACCCGGCCAGCGCGCCGTTGTAGATGAAGATCACCGCCTGATTGGCGCCGAGCGCGAAGCCGTCGCTCGGCTCGGGCGCGCAGATGGTGGTCGACGTGGTGACGCTGCTCGGCGAGGTGCACACCGGCGGATTGCCGGTGGCGGGCACGCCGAACGCGATCAGCGTGCGCTGCGCGCTGCCGTCGCAGGCCGTGCTCACCGTCTGCGCGATGCAGGCGGGCGGCACGTCGCCGCTGCCGTCGCTCAACGGCACCAGCGGCGAGCTCACCCCGCCCGGGCAGTCGCCCGGGACGCGACAGACATTGACCGAGCCGGCGCCGGTGCCGAGCGTCAGCTTGCCGGCGTTGTTGGCATCGAAGGCGACGGCGCTGACGCTGTTCGGCACCAGAATGGCCGTGCGCCGCACGAAGTCGAAGTCGTGCAGCATCTGGTTCGGCGGCAGCGCGCCGACCACGGCGGCGGCGGTCTGGCCGGCGACGCTACCCGAGACGCTGCAGCCGCCCGTCCCGGCCGACGATCCCACCAGGCTGGTGACCCGCTGCCGCTCGGCGCCAGCCCCCAGCGGCGGCAAGACGCGCACCAACTGGTACGCGGTGCCGTCGGCGGCGCGGAAGACCGACTGGGTGAACTGCGCGCGCGCCGGCCCCGCCCAGGCGGCGAGCGCCAGCACGGCCAACAGCGCGAGCCGACCGGCGCATGCGCCGCGCTCGCTCATCCGAGTCGTTCCCCCCATGTCAGTCACAGACCCGCGGCGGGCACCATCGCGCCCGTCCGCCCCGCTCATGATCTCCGCAGCGCCGGCGTTTCCCTCAACACCGCGACCACCCCCGCGCTGCCTGTCCCCTCAGTTCAGAATCGGCTTCGGATCAGCAAATCACTCGACGGCACGCATGGCAAAGAGCAGTGCGTTGCGATGCGCGCCTGCTGTTTCTCGTCCCCCAGAAGGCGGTGTTTAGTCAAGTAGTAATTCCCGCGCCAAGAACAAAATCCACTGCTTTGCGACCTGACCTGCGCGGTCTCGGAGGAGCCGCTCAGCGGGGGACGAAACGCACCCGGAACAGTTTCGGCCACAGCTTGCCGGTCAGCAGGTAGGTGTTGTTGGAGGGGTCGAAGGCGATGCCGTTGAGGATCGCCTCGCTGCCGATCTGCCGCCGCTCCTCGGGGCTGAGGAGGCCGCTGGCGTCGATGCTGGCGCGGACGAGGCCGCTGGCGGCGGCGATGGCGACGATGCGGTCGGTCAGCCAGACGTTGGCGTAGATGGTGTCGCCGACGCACTCGAGCTCGTTGAGGCGGGGCACCGGCTGGCCGTTCTCGGTCACCGCCAGGGTGCGCTGCACGGCAAAGGTGGCGGGGTCGCGGAAGGTGAGCTGGGCGCTGCCGTCGCTCTGCACCAGCGCCTTGCCGTCGAAGCAGAGGCCCCAGCCCTCGCCCTCGTACCGCCACTCGCCGCGCGGCTCGAAGGTGGGCGGATCCCAGCGCAGGGCGCGACCGTTCTGCCAGGTGAGCTGCACCAGCTCGTCGCGCGCCCAGGCCAGCCCCTCGCCGAAGAGCGGCGGCGGCAGGTCCTTCTGCCGCAGCACCCGGCCGCTTTCCAGCTCGACCTGGCGCAGGCTCGAACGTCCGACCAGGCCGGTGCTCTCGTAGAGCGCGCCGTCGTGCAGCAGCAGGCCCTGGGTGAAGGCGCGCGGGTCGTGCGGATAGGCCGCCAGCACCTGCACGCCCAGCGCCGTCGGCTGCGCGCCGCTGGAGGTCCCCGTCGCCAGCAGCAGCAACCCGACCAGGACCGGCAGCACCCGGGCGCGATAGCGAGCCCCGCCGACGCGGTCAACCGAGCCCATCATCATCCACCGCGACGATCAGCGTCAGCCCGCGCACCGCCACCACCCGCACCGCCGCCCCGGCCTCGACCGGCGCCGCGCCGGCCGCGATCTCGGCGCGCCAGAGCTCGACGCCGACGGCGACGGTGCCGCGCGGCGCCAGGCGGCGGCGGGCGATGCCGCGCCGGCCGATGAGCGCCGCCGCGCCCGCCGGAACCGGCTCGTAGGCGCCGCGCAGGAACGGATAGAGCGCGGCGTCCTTCGCCACCCAGGCGGCGAGGAGCGCCATTGCCGCCCAGCCGGGCAGCCCCGCCCACCGCCAGAGCGCCCAGACGAGGACCGCGGCAGCGGCGATCTCGGGCAGTTGGAAGAGCGCGTAGCGCAGCAGCGGCGGCATCCGGGGACGATCCTACCCCGCCAATGCCGACCCGCCAGACAGGCTGCCACGCCGTCGGGCCTCGGCTCCACGTCGTCGACGACATCGTCGGGCAGGGTCCGGACGCGCGATGCGCGCGGTCGTTCGCCGCGCCGCGGCGGCTCGGGCATACTGCGCCGCGGGAGCGGCGGGTGGACGCGGCGCAGGCGGAACGACCTCAGGCATCGCGCATCGGCGCGGCGGCGGTACTGCTGGCGTCGAGCGTGCTGCTGTCGCGGATCTTCGGCTATGCGCGCGAGTCGCTGCTCGCCTACCGCGCCGGCGCCGGTCCGACCACGGATGCCTATTACGCCGCCTTCCAGATCCCCGATCTGCTGAACTACCTGCTCGCCGGCGGCGCGCTCTCGATCGCCTTCCTGCCCCTCTACACCCGCCACCTGGCGGCCGACGATCGCGCCGGCGCCGAGCGCCTGCTGGCGACCGTGCTCGGCACGCTGACCGCCGCGGCGGCGCTGGCGACGCTGCTCCTGTGGTGGTTCGCCGAGCCGCTGATCGCGCTGCAGTTCCCGCGCTTCGATGCCGCGACCCGCGCCACCACCGTCCATCTGACGCGCATCGTGCTGCCGGCGCAGGTGCTCTTCATCAGCGGCGGCATCATCAACGCGACCCTCTTCGCGCACGGCCGCTTCGCCGCCGCCGCGATCGCCCCGCTGCTCTACAACAGCGGCATCATCGCCGGTGGCCTCCTCCTGGCGCCGCTGCTGCCGCTGCCGGTGGAGGGCTTCGCCTGGGGCGCGCTGGCCGGCGCCTTCTGCGGGCCGTTCCTGGCGCCGCTGCTCTACGCCCGACGCCACGTCCGCCTGGCGGCGCGGGTGGCGCCGCTCGACCGCGCCTTCCTCGCCTATCTCGCCATCGCCGCGCCGCTGATGTTCGGGCAGACGCTGCTGACCGTCGACGAGTGGTACCAGCGCTGGTTCGGCGCCCTGCTCGGCGCCGGCACGGTGTCGCACCTGAGCTACGGCATCCGCCTGATGCAGGTGCCGGTGGCGGTGGTGGGCCAGGCGATCGCCGCCGCGGCGCTGCCGACCCTGTCGCGCCTCTATGCCGAAGGCCGGCGCGAGGAGCTCAACGCCACCGTGCTGCGCACCCTGCAGGCCGGGCTCGGCCTCGCGGTGGTCGCCGCCGGCGGCGCCTTCGCGCTCGCCCACCCGCTGGTGCGGCTGGTCTACCAGCGCGGCGCCTTCACCGCCGCCGATACCGCGGCCGTGGTCGGCATCCTCTCCCTGCTCTGCTGCGCCGTGCCCGCCTGGATCGCGCAGCAGATCATCGCCCGCGCCTTCTACGCCCGCGCCGACACCTGGCGGCCGATGCTGCTCGGCACGGCGGTCGCGCTCGCCGCCATCCCCCTCTACCTCCACCTCGGCCGCACCTACGGGGTGCGCGGGCTGGCGCTGGCGCCCGGCATCGGGATGAGCGTCAATGCGCTGGCGACCATCGCCTGGGCGCGGCGGCTGCACGGCGCGCCGTCGCTGGCGGCGCTGCTCGCGACCGCGGCGCGCGCCGCGCTGGTCGCCCTCCCCGCGGCGGCGCTGATCCGCTGGTCGCTGCCGGCCACCAACGCCACCGCGGTCGCCGCCCTGGGCAGCTTCGCCGCCGGCGGCGCCGCCTACGCCGCCCTGGTCGGCGCCGGCACCTGGCTGTTCGGCGACCAGGCCCTGCGCGACGCCCTCGCCCGCGTCGCCAGCCGCCTCGCCCCGCGCCGCCGCTGACCGCGGCTACGACGCCTTGGCCTGCGCCAGACGCTGCAGGCGCTGGTTGGACACCAGCTTCACGAAGCGCTGCGGCGCCAGGCGCTTGAGGCGCCAGACGATGCGGCCCTCGCGCATCGGCAGACAGTAGAGGCGCCCGCGCTCGACGGCGCGCAGCGCGGCGGCGGCGACGTCGTCGGCGCTCATCGTCGCGCGCGCGAAGGCGCCGCGCGCCATCGCCATCAGTTGCGGGTCGGTGGCGCGCGCCCCCTCCAGGAGGTTGGTCTTGAAGAAGGCCGGGCAGAGCACGGTGACGCGCACGCGCTTGTCCGCCACCTCCGCCGCCAACGTCTCGCTGAGCGCGATCACGCCCGCCTTGGTGACGTTGTAGGCGCCCATCATCGGCGCGCAGGCGAAGCCGGCCATCGAGGCGGTGTTGAGGATGGCGCCGCCGCCCTGCGCGACCAGCCGCGGCACGAAGGCGTGGCAGCCGTGGATGACGCCGAACAGGTTGATGCCGACGATCCACCGCCAGTCGTCGAGCGGCGCCTCCCCGACCGCGCCGGCGGCCGCGACGCCGGCGTTGTTGACCACCAGGTCGATGCGTCCGAGGCGCTGCGCCGCGTCCTCGGCCAGCGCCTCGACCTGGGCCGCGTCGGCGACGTCCACCGCCACCGCGTGCGCGGTGGCCGCGCGCTCGCGCGCCAGGCGCGCCGTCTCTTCGCAGGCGGCGAGGTCGAGATCCGCCAGCAGCAGCACCGCCCCCGGCCGCGCCAAGCGCAGCGCCAGCGCCCGCCCCAGGCCGCTGCCCGCCCCGGTCACCACCGCGGTCGAGAAAGTCATGAGCGCACCTGCCGGCGACCGGCGAGCGCGAGCGTCGCGAATCCCATCTGGTCTCCTCCTCCGTGCCGCGCGCTGCCTTCGATGCGTCCCGGCGACGCCGCGTGTCTCCGCGCCGGCGACGTACCGTTCTGTACGGACCCGGCGCGAGGTGAGTCAACGCGGGGCGTCCCCGGGGCGAGGTGTTCATTCGTCGGCGTGTCTGGTAACCGCAGGACCATGGCCGGTGACCTCCGCCATCTGCCGCTGCTCTTCAAGCCGCACCCCTGGCACGGCATTCCCATCGGCGACGAGGCGCCGCGCACGGTGACCTGCTTCATCGAGATCGTCCCGACGGACACCGTCAAGTACGAGCTCGACAAGGAAACCGGCTATCTCAAGGTCGATCGGCCGCAGAAGTTCTCCAACATCTGCCCATCGCTCTACGGCTTCATCCCGCAGACCCACTGCGGCGAACGGGTCGGCGCCCTCTGCAGGGAACGCACCGGTCGTCAGGGCATCGTCGGCGACGGCGACCCGATGGACATCTGCGTGCTCACCGAGAAGGGCATCCCGCACGGCGACATCATCCTGAAGGCGATCCCGATCGGCGGCCTGCGCATGATCGACGGCGACGAGGCCGACGACAAGATCATCGCCGTGCTGCAGAACGATGCCATGTACGGCGACTGGCGCGACATCACCCATGCGCCCGCCGCGCTGGTCGAACGGCTGCGCCACTACTTCCTCACCTACAAGCAGGCGCCGGGCGCCGCGCCGCCGCGGGTCGAGATCGCCGGCGTGTACGACCGCGACGAGGCCTACGACGTCATCAACCGCAGCCGCGCCGACTACGAGGCGCACTTCGCCGCGCTGAAGGCGCGGATCGCGCATACGACTGCGTGAGCCGCGGCCGGCGAGGAACCCGATGCCGCTCTACCTGGACGAGATCTGGATCCACTGGGATTCGCCGGCGCGCGCCCGGGAGGTGCTGCAGCAGTTCAGCGGCATGGCGAACGGCACCTTCCCGTACCCGGAGGGCGTGACCCAGGTCGCCGGCCCGTGGTTCTCCAACGAGGAGGCGAAGATCGTCCTCGTCCTCGACATCGCCGACCACGCCAAGACGTTCACCGCCTTCGGCGTCGGGCTGGCGCACGGTCTGATCACCCGCCGCCGCCTGACGCCGGTCGTCGACTGGCGCGCCGTCGACACGCTGATCGACGCGCTCTGAGCGCCGCCGGCTCGCCGCGGCGATCGGACGGCCGGCTCACACCTCCAAGCCGACGGCGCGCATGAGGGCGAGCGCGTTGCTGTGCTGCACGACCCCGGGCTGCATGCGGTAGTCGAAGCGCATGACGCCGTCCTCGAGGTGATCGGCGAAGTGGACGTTGGCGGCGCGCGGCGCCAGGGCGTCGACGATGCCGGCCAGCGAGAGATCGTGGGTGGTGATGCAGCCGATCGCGCCGCGCCCCAGCAGCCCGCGCACCACCGCCTCGGCGCCGATGCGGCGGTCGTGCGAGTTGGTGCCGTGCAGGATCTCGTCGAGCAGGAACAGCAGCGGCGGCGGCGTGCTGGCGCCGTCGACGAGCTGCCGCAGGCGTTGGATCTCGGCATAGAAGCGCGAGGTGCCCGCCTGCAGGGAGTCGTGCACGCGCATCGACGTGCCGACCGCCAGCGCGCTCGCGGTCAGTCGCGTCGCCCGCACCGGTGCGCCGGCCTGCGCCAGGACGACGTTGGTCCCGATGGTCCGCAGCAGCGTGCTCTTGCCCGACATGTTCGAGCCGCTGATCACCAGCACCGCGTGCTCCGGACCGAGGCGGACGTCGTTGCGCACGCAGCGGGCCGCCGGCAGCAGCGGGTGCCCGAGCCCTTCGCCGGCGAGCTGCGCCGGCCCGTCGACGAACGACGGGAAGCGATCATCCGGATGCTCGGCGGCATACGCGGCGAGCGCCTGCAGGGCCTCGTACTCGCCGAGCGCCGTCACCCAGCGCGCCACCGCGGCGCCGGAGGCCGCGCGCCAGGCCTCGATCGCCAGCGCGAGCTGGGTCTGCCAGAGCAGCAGCGGTGCCAGCGGCGCGAAGAACTGGTTGCGCCGCGCATCCAGCAACCCCACCAGGCGCTCGAGCTGCGCGATGCGCGCCGACGGCGCGACGCCGCCGCTGTCGAGCGCCGCGCGCAGCGCGGCCAGGCGCGGCACCTCGGCCGGCTCGCGTTCGATCCGCGCCAGCAGCCGGGCCAGCAGCGCCAGGTCGCGCCCCGCCGGCTCGACGTCGCGCACCACCGCGCGCACGCCGGCGCGCCACCACGCGCCGAGGGCCGCGGCGACGCCGAGCGCCGCCAGCATCGGCAGCGGCCCGACCATGCCGGCGCCCCACGCCGCCGCGCTGCCGACCACGGCGAGCGCCGCCAGCGCCGCCGCCAGCCGCGCCGGAGCGCCCGGCAGGCGGCGCGGCGCGCCGCCCCAGGCGGCGAGGCTGTCGGCGTGCAGCGCGTCGCCGAGCGCATCGCCGAGCACCGCCAGGTCCTCGCGCAGGTCGAGCCGCGGCCGCAGCGCGGCCACCGCCGCCTGCCGCGCCCGCACCTCGTCCGGCGGCGCCGGCGCCAGCAGCCACGCCGCCAGCGTGTCCTGGCCGGCGCGCGTGCGCGCCGTGCACAGGAGCTCGAACAGCGATCCGGCGCCGAAGAGGTCGAGGTCGGCGGCGTACGGATGGCGCGGATCGAGATAGCGCTCGCCGCCGACGCCGCCGCCCGCCCACGCCTCGTCGAGCCGCGCCAGGCCGCGCTCGTAGAACGCGACGGCGCGATCGGCGGCGCGACGCGCCGGAATGACCGCCGCGTGGCGCAGGATCAGCGCCGCGAACAGGACGGTGGGAAGCGCCAGGCTCCAGCCCGGCACGAGGTGCAGGCCGAAGGCGAGCCAGGCGAGCCCGCCGGCGGCAGCGAACACCGCCAGGCGCGCGCTGCCGATGCGTCGCTCGCTGCGCGCCAGCGCCGCGGCGCGGCGCCGCCGCTGCGCCAGCCGCACCGTGTAGTCGGCCCGTGCGTCGACACTCATCGGCGGTGTGGTATCAACTCGTGCCAGGCATGAACACCGCCCCTGCGACGAGCGCACCCGCGGTGGGGCGAGAGGTCGCCGACGCGTCCGCCCGCGGGGCGCGACGCGCCGCGCTGCTCGTCGGCGTGTTGACCTTCGCCGTCTATCTGTCGCCGTTGCGCGAGGTGCGCTCCGGCGACACCGTGCCGGCCCGCCTGCTGCCCTTCACCCTCCTGCGCGACGGCGATCTGAATCTCGACGAATTCCTCTGGCTGCGCGTCGCCGAGCCGCAGCCCTATTTCCTGCGTGCGATGCCGGACGGGCACTGGCGCTCGAAGTACCCGCTGGCGACGCCGCTGCTGGTCACGCCGCTCGCCGCGCCGTTCGTCTGGTGGGCGGCGGCGCACGGCATCGGCGACGACGACGCGCGCTTCCGGCTGCTCACCGTCGTCTTCGAGCGCGTCGCCGCGGCGGCGCTCGGCGCCATCGCCGTCGCCCTGATCCTCCTGGCGGCGCGGGAGATCGCGCCGTTGCGCTGGGCGGTGGCGGCCGCGCTGGTCGCCGCCTTCGGCACCAGCCTGTGGCCGCACAGCCTGGCGCTGTGGCAGCACCCGCTCACCGCGCTGGCGATCGCCGGCGCGGCGCTGGCCCTGCTGCGTCCGCCGACGCCGCGCCGCGCCCTGTCGGCCGGCCTGCTCGTCGGCGTGGCGGTGGCGGCACGGCCGACCGCGATCATGCTGCTGCCCCTGCTGGCGCTCTACGCCTGGCGCGAGCGCCGGGCCCTGTTCTGGTGGCTGGTCGGCCCGAGCCTCGCCGGCGCCCTCGCCGTCGCGGCGCTCAACCTGGTCGTCGCCGGGCGCGCCAGCGGTGGGTACATGCTCTTCCTGCCGGTCCCCGCCCTCGCGCCGGCGCTCGGGCTGCTGCTCAGTCCCAATCGCGGCCTCTTCGTCTACACGCCATTGGCCGTGCTGGCGCTCGACGCCTTCCGCCGCGGCACGCGGCCGGTGGCGCTGCGCTACTTCGCGCTGATGCTGCCGATCTACGTCGCCGTGTTCTCCGGCTCGACGTCGTGGTGGGCCGGATGGTCGTACGGACCGCGCTTCTTCACCGACATCGTCCCGCTCATGACCCTGTGCGCGCTGCCGGCGGCGCGGCGCGCGTGGGGGCACGGCGTCGGCCGCGCCCTGCTGATCGCCGCCGCGCTCTGGGGGGTCGGCGTCCAGGCGATCGGCGTCTATTGCGATCACGAGGACTGGAACCGCTTTCCCGTCAGCGTGGACGCGCGACGGGAGCGCCTCTGGTCCTGGTCGGACCCCCAGATCCTGCGCGCCCTCGGCGCCGGCTGGCACGGCGACGAGCTCGCCGGCGTGTTGCGCCAGTTGTGGCGCGACCCGCGGCCGGTGCCCCTGATGCCGCTCGACGCCGAGCAGCTCGCCGGTGCCGTCGAGCCACTGACGCCGACGCCGTGGCGCTGTCGGGCCGGCCGCCCCTGCAGCGCCGAGGTTCGCGTCACCAACCACAGCCCGGCCAGCATCTGGCCCGCCTACACCGACGTCGGGCCGTACGGCGTCGTGGTCGGCGCCTGGTGGACCGGGGGCGAGGCGCCGCCGCCCGTCCGCGGCATGTGGGCCCGCCTGCCCCGCCATCTCGGCCCCGGCGACACGGCGACCGTGCGCCTGCCGATCACGGCGCCCACGACGCCCGGCGCCTACACGCTGGCGGTCGCCGTGCTGCAGGACCGGGCGCCGGACCCGCCGAGCGGCGGCGCCTGGATCCCGGTGCCGGTCGTCGTCGAGTAGCGGGCGGCCGGCGTCGACCACCGCCTGGGCGATCCTGCGGCCGACCAATCCCGTGCCGCCGGTGACGGTCGCTCATCGCACGACCACCCCCTTCTGACGGCTGCGGTGAAGCACGTCGCCGATGCGACAAAAGGCTTTCACCACGGAGGCACGGAGACACGGAGAGTACTGATCTCGAAGCCCGCTCGGCGTTCAGCCCAAAGTTCATTGGAAATGGAGTGAGAAGAGGCCCCGCGCCTTCGCTATGGCACCGCGCCCTCCGTGTCTCCGTGCCTCCGTGGTGCAGTCTTTTCGTCATGTCTGGATCGGTGCGCGGCGCTCCGCGTGCGGACGCTCCAGGGCGCGCGAGGCGGTTGACTCTCATCGCCGAGAAGGGAAGTCACAGCCATGCGCGTCCCGAAAGTCACACTCGTCGGAGCCGGCGGCCTGTCCTTCGGGCCGACCATGGTGAACGACGTCATCCACACGCGGTCGCTGGCCGGCAGCCGCCTGGTGCTGCACGACGTGAATGGCCGGCGGCTCGACCGCGCCTTCCGCTTCGCCGCGAGGCTCAACGCCGCCAACGGGTCGCCCGTGGTGCTCGAGCAGCAGACCGATCCGGCGGCCGCGCTCGACGGTGCCGACTTCGTCATCTCCTCCGCCGAATTCGGCCGCTTCGACTACTGGCGCCAGGACTACGAGATCCCGCGCCGCTACGGCGCGACGCAGATCAACGGCGAGAACGGCGGCCCGGGCGCGGTGTTCCACTCGCTGCGGAGCATCGGGAACACCCTGAGCATCTGCCGGAACATCGAGCGCTACTGCCCCGACGCCTTCCTGGTGAACCTGTCGAACCCGATGAGCCGGGTGACGCTGGCCATCAACAAGGGCACGAAGGTGCGCAACGTCGGCATGTGCCACGAAATGCCCATCGGCGTGGTGCGCCTGGCGCGGCTCCTGCGCATGTCGCCCAAGCGCATCGACGCGCGCGCCTCGGGCATCAACCACTTCACCTTCTTCACGCAGATGCAGGATCGCGACAGCGGCGAAGACCTGCTGCCCCGGGTCCGGGCGCTGTTCCGGCGGAAGGTCTTCGACTTCGGGCCGCTCCTGACGCGCCTGGTCGCGGCAACCCAGCGCCGCCCGGTTCTCGCCATGCTGGCCGACCAGCTCTATTCCCCGCTCGTCGCCCACATGGTGCGCACGTACGGGATCGTTCCCTGTTCCGTCGACAGCCACATCGGCGAGTACCTCCCGTTCGCGCACCAGATCGGCGCCCACCACCCGGCGCACGTGGATCAGTTCCGCCGCATCGACCAGGTGATCGAGCGGCTCACCACCTGGGTCGCCACCACGCGCCTGCCGCTGCCCGTGCAGCGCATCGGGCACAGTCTCGAAGAGGTCGTGCCGATCATCGCCGCCCTGTGGACCGGCACGCGCGCTCGCGTCATGGCGGTGAACGTCCCGAACCGCGGCTACCTGCCCAACGTCCCCGACGGGGCGATCGTCGAAGTCGGCGCCGAGGTCGACGGTGAGGGCATCCACCCGGACAGCATGCCGCCGGTGGTCGAGCCGATCGCCGGCTACATCGCCACCCAGGTCGCGTTGCAGGACCTCATCGTGGACGCTGCCTTCACCGGTGACCGCGCCCTGGCGCTGCGCGCCGTCGTCGAGGACCCGGCCTCGCCCCCCGATCCGGCGGCCTGCCGGGCGATGTTCGACGAGTTGGCCCGCCTGCAGAGCGAACACCTGCCGTTCTGAGCGCGAGCCCCACCCCCTCATCGCACCAGCCGAGGTCGCGAACCGCGTTTGCGATGCGGCGCCGATGGGCTGTCCGCGGCCGCGGCCGCCAGGGCTCCGCCGCCGCGCTTTCCTTTTCGCCGCCGACGGCGCACAAGACGTAATTCCGATGGGTCGAGCCGCGCGCCGCAAGCAGGAGGCCACGCCCACCGCGCCGGGCGGCGCGGCGCCGGCGCCGCGCCGCGCCGCCACCGGCTCGGGCGCCATGCCGGAGTGGCTGCGCGCCGTCATCGGCCCCGCCTGCATCGTCGCCGTCGGCTGGCTGTTCTACGCCAACAGCTTCGCCATTCCCTTCCTGTTTGACGACTATTTCGAGATCCAGGCCAACCCGACGGTGAAGGAGCTGGCGCCGCTGTCCAGTTATCTCACCCGATCGCGCGGCCTGACGGCGCTCAGCTTCGCGCTCAACGTGCGCCAGGGCGGCATGGAGGTGTGGGGCTTCCATTTCGTCAACGTGGCGCTGCACATCCTCAACGCCCTGCTGGTCTATGCGCTGGTCGCGTGGACCCTGCGCCGGCCGGTGTTCGCCGACCGCTACGCGCCGCGGGCGCGGGTGCTCGCCGCGCTGGTGGCGCTGGTCTTCCTCGCCCACCCGCTGCAGACCATGGCGGCGAGCTACATCGTGCAGCGCGCCGAGAGCCTGGCGTCGTTCTTCTATCTCGCCACCCTGCTCTGCGCCGCGCATGCGTTCACCGCCAACGGCGGGCGGCGCGCCCTGCTGGCGGCGCTGGCGCTGCTGGCGGCGGTGCTCGGCGTGATCAGCAAGGAGATCCTCGCCACCGTACCGCTGGCGGTGGCGCTCTACTGGTTCTGCTTCCTGCGCGACGCCGAGGGCCAGGGGCCGGGCGGCGGCCGCCGCCGCTGGCTGCTGCTGGTGGCGCTGCTGGCGCTGCCGGTCGGCCTCGGCCTGCTGCTGGCGCGCGACTACCTGATGCCGGCGATGGGGCCGGTGGATCCGCTGGCGGGGCCGCGCGCCTGGCTGTTCATCCCGACCGCCGGGTTCCAGGTCGAGGGGATCGGCTCCTGGCAGTACCTGATCACCCAGTTCGGCGTCGTCACCTGGTACCTGCGCCTGTTCCTGGTGCCGACCGGGCAGGTGTTCGACTACGGCTGGCCGTTCGCCGACACCGTCTGGCGGGCCGACGTGCTGCTGCCGCTGGCGCTGCTGCTGGCGCTGCTCGCCGTCGCGGTCCTGAGCTACCGCCGCTACCGCCTGGCGACCTTCTGCCTCGGCTGGGTGTTCATCACCCTGGCCCCGACCTCGAGCATCATTCCGCTGCGCGACGCCGCCTTCGAGCATCGCATGTACCTGCCGATCATCGGCCTCGCCTGGTTGCTGATCGTCGGCGGCGCCGACCTGTTGGCGCTGCTCGCCGCCCGCCTCGGCCAGCCGCCGCGCGCGCTGTGGCGCGGCGCGGCGGTCGCGGCGGCGATCTGGATCTTCCTGCTCGGCCTCGCCACCGCGCAGCGCAACGCGGTGTTCGCCGACCCCTTCCGCTTCGCCGAGGACAACGCCCTGAAGGCGCCGCAGCACTGGCGCGCCCAGTACCAGTACGGCCAGGCGCTGCTGAAGCAGGGCCGGACCGACGACGCCGTCGCCGCGCTCGAGGACGCCATCCGCCTCAACGCCAACCAGGGCTCGGCGCGCATCGCCCTCGGCGGCATCTACCTGCAGCGCCGCCGACTCGACGACGCCGAGCGCGTGCTCGAGCCGGCGACGCGGCAGCCCGAGGAGAGCGTCGTCGCCGCGGCGCAGCAGAACCTGGCGGTCGTCTACCAGGCGCGCGGCGACCTCGACCGCGCCGAGGAGGCGCTGCTGCGCGCGCTCGAGCTCAAGCCGCAGTGGAGCTCGGTGCAGCGCCAGCTCGCCACGCTGTACGCCCGCAAGGAGTTCTGGCTGCCGGCGGCGCGCTATTACAACGATGCGCTGCGCGCCAACCCGCGGTTGCGGAGCCAGCTCGCCGGCGCGGCGGCGGTGGCGAACTTCAAGGCCGGCATCCAGCTCACCAGCGAGCGCGAATTCGACTGGGCGCTGGCGCTGTTCACCCAGGCGCTCGACTACGATCCGAGCCTGTGGCGCGCGCGCGGCTACGTCGCCTACGTCGCCGTCGCCCAGGGCAACTGGGCGCGCGCCGAGGACGAGCTGCGGCGCATCCAGCGCGAGCATCCCGGCGAGGAGTGGAGCGCCGAGTCCCTGCAGCGCGTCCGCGACGGCCTGCCCATCGTCCCGCCGCCCGCCGCCTGAGGCCCGCATCGTCGTCCATTGCGCTCGCGCCGGCCGCGTGGGACACCGGGGCATGGCCGACGACCCCCTCAGCGCGCAGCAGATCCAGATCCAGGTCGATCCGCATCAGGGCACCGGGGTCTACTCGAACCTGATGATGATCAGCCACCGCCAGGAGGAGTTCATCCTCGATTTCCTCTTCCTGCAACCGCAGCGCTCGCCCCAGGGCCAGGCGGTGGCGACGCTGCGCTCGCGCGTCATCACGTCGCCGGAGCACGCCAAGCGCATCCTGCGCGCCCTGCAGGAGAACGTGCGCCGCTACGAGGAGCACTTCGGCGTCATCGAGGAGGCGACCGACCTGCCGAAGGTGACGCACTGACGTTGCCGGCCGCCGCCGAGCCGTCCCGCCATCCCCGCGATCGACTGAAGCGCGAGCTGTCGTTCGTCGACGCGACCATGCTGGTGGTCTCGTCGGTGATCGGCGTCGGCATCTTCCTCACCCCGGGATCGATCGCCGAGCTGCTGCCGGCGCCGGGCTGGATCCTGGCGGCGTGGCTGGCGGGCGGGGCGCTGTCGCTCGCCGGCGCGCTCGCCAACGCCGAGCTGGGGGCGATGTTCCCCCACGCCGGCGGCGATTACGTCTACCTGCGCGAGGCCTACCATCCGGTGGCCGGCTTCCTCGCCGGCTGGCTGTCGTTCTTCGTCATCTACGCCGGCACCGTGGCGACCCTCGCCGTCGGCTTCGCCGAGGGCCTGGGGTTCTTCATCCCAATCGGACCCGGCGGGCGCACCGCCATCGCCATCGCGATCATCGTCCTCGCCTCGTGGATCAACTACGTCGGGGTGCGCACCGGGGCGCGGGTGAACAACCTCACCGCGGCGATCAAGCTGGTCGCCCTGGCCGGCCTGGCGTTCGTCGGGCCGCTGTTCGGCGGCGGCCATTGGGCGCACCTGACGCCGCTGCTGCCGGCGTCGGACGGCGTGCCGTGGGGCGCCTTCGGGCTGGCGCTGTCGCCGGTGCTCTTCAGCTACCTGGGCTGGAACTCGTCGGTGTACGTCGCCAGCGAGATCCACGACCCGCACCGCAACGTGCCGGCGTCGCTGTTCGCCGGCCTCGGCGTCTGCACCGTGGTCTACCTGGCCGTCAACCTCGCGTATCTCTACGCGCTGCCGGTGGAGGCGCTGCGCGGCAGCCCGCGCGTCGGCGAAGCGGCGGCGCGGGTCTTCTTCGGCGGCGCCGGCGGCGCGCTCGGCGCCGGATTGATCCTCGCCTCGATCCTGAGCTGCCTGAACGCCACCATCCTGGTCGGCCCGCGCATCGCCTACGCGATGGCGCTCGACCGCCTGTTCTTCCGCGGCGTCGACCGCGTCCACGCCGCCAACCAGACGCCGCACGTCGCCATCGCGGCGCAGGCGCTGACCGCGATCGCCCTCATCCTCGTCCTCGAGCGCTTCCCGAGCGTGCTCGACTACACCACCTTCGCGATCGTGCTGGCGACCATGGCGGACACCACCGCTCTCTACGCCCTGCGCCGGCGGCAGCCGCACCGCCCGCGCCCGTATCGCGCCTGGGGCTACCCGCTGGTGCCGGCTCTGTACCTGGTCGCCAACGGCGCCATCGCCGGCGCGATGCTGATCGGCCGCCCGCTCGAGTGCGCCGTCGCCCTCCTGGTCGCCGCCACCGGCCTCCCCTTCTACGCCTGGTTCGCCCGTCTCCGCGGGTGAGGGGCCGGCCGCCCGCAGCTCCGCCACGCGAAAGTCGATTTCCACCAGCGGAGTCCGCCCGCTAGCATGCCGGAGGAATGGCCGGCGAGCCGCGATTCGACCTCGAGCTGCTCGGGTACCGCAACGACCTGGCGCGGGAGCGGGTGCTGTCGATGTTGCGCCGCGTGCCCGAGATCGGCGGCTCGGCGGTGATCGCCCGCGACACCCCCCTGCCGCACCGCCTCGAAGCCGGCCTCCCGCACGAGCAGGGGCTGCGCCTCCTCGGCGCGCTGCGCGACCACGGGGCGCACGTCCGGCTGGTCCCCTCGGTCGCCGCGGTCGCCCCGACGCCCGCCCCGCCGCCAGTCGCCGCCGCGCCGCCGGCGCATCGGCGCGGCACGGCGCCGGCGCTCGCCGCCCTGGTGCTGGTCGCCCTCGCCGCCGCCCTGCTGGCGCGCCTTCTGCCGCTGCCGCGGCCGCAGCCGGCGCAGCGGCCCGAGCCGGCGCTGGCGCTGGCGCCGTTCGAGCAGGCGGCAGGCGAGGCGCGCGGCGGCGGCGGCTCCGGTTCGCATCGGCTCAACGACGAGGCGGTGGAGCTGAACGCCGCCGGTCGCTACCAGGCCGCCGCCGACCGCCTGCGCGAAGCGCTCGCCGGGGCGCCGGAGGAGCCGGCGCTGCGCCGCAATCTGCGCACCGTGCTGCAGAACTGGGCGGTGGCCGAGCTCAACGCCGATCGCCCGCGCGATGCCGTGCCGCTGCTCGAGGAGGCGCTGGCGATCGCCGAGGATCCGGCGGTGCTGAGCGCGCTCGGCATCGCCCACGTGCGCCAGGGCGATTTCCAGGTCGGCCGCGACCTGCTCGAGCGCGCCGACGCGCAGGGCGCGCGCGACGCGGCGACCCTCACCGCCCTCGCCACCGCCGATCGCCAACTCGGCGATCGCGCCGCGGCGGTCGACGCGCTGCACCGGGCCCGCGAGGCCGGCGCCCGCGGCGCCGACTTCGACGCCATGGTGCTGCGCGCCGAGCGCGAGATGGACGCGGAGTGGGATTTCGACGAGACCCGCAGCGCGCATTTCACCATCGGCTTCGCCGGCGAGCGCGAGAGCCAGGCCGCCGCCGGCCTGGTCGCCCAGGTCCTCGAGAGCGCCTACTTCCACGTCGGCAACAAGCTCGACCTCTATCCGGCGGAGCGCGTTCCGGTGGTCCTCTACCCGAGCGAGGATTTCCACGACGTCACCCAGACGCCGGGCTGGACCGCCGGCGTCTACGACGGCCGCATCAAGCTGCCGGTCGGCGGCCTGGCCGAGACCGACCGCGAGGTGCTCGAGCGCACCCTGCGCCACGAGTACGGCCACGTCCTGGTGCACCAGCTCACGCGCGGCCGCTGCCCGGTGTGGCTCAACGAGGGCGTCGCCATCTGGGCCGAGGAGAGCCGCGACGGCGAGCGCGCCGACTGGGCCCTGCAGGGCATCGCCGGCCAGCGGCTCTTCCGCCTCGGCGATCTCGCCGGCCCGTTCACCCGCCTGCCGGCCGACCGCGTGCCGGTGGCCTACGCGCAGAGCTATCTCGCGGTGCGCGCCCTGGTCGACGGGCACGGCGCGCAGCGGCTGCGCGCGCTCCTCGAACGCATCGGCAACGGCGCCAGCTTCGAGCGCGCCTTCCAGGAGACCCTGTACGGCGACCCGGCGGCCTTCGAGGAGGCGCTGCTGCGCCAGCTCACCGGCTGAGCCGGGCCGCCACGGGGAATGATCGGACCGCCGGTTCGTGCTACTGCGCAGCCCATGCAGGGCATGCTGAACGAGGCCGAGCTGCGCGACCTGGCGGCGCGCGGCGAGATCGACACCGTCCTGGTGGTCTTTCCCGATCTCTACGGACGCCTGGTGGGCAAGCGGTACGACGCCGAGCTCTTCTGCGCCGAGGTGGCGGCGCACGGCATGCACGCCTGCGATTACCTCCTCGCCTGCGACATGGAGATGGACCCGGTGCCCGGGTACCGCTTCACCTCGTGGGAGAAGGGCTACGGCGACGTGCGCTGCCGGCCGGACCCGGCGACGCTGCGCCGCGCCGCCTGGCTCGAGCGCACGGCGCTGGTGCTCTGCGACGTCCACGCCGACGCCGACGATGCGCTGGTCGCGGTCGCCCCGCGCACCATCCTCCGCCGCCAGCTCGAGCGCGCCGCCGCCGCCGGCTACGTGCCGATGGGCGCCTCGGAGCTCGAGTTCTTCATCCTCCGCGACAGCTACGAGCAGGCGCACGCCAAGGGCTTCGACCGCCTGACCCATGCCGGCTGGTTCATCGAGGACTACCACACCCTGCAGGGGTCGAAGGTGGAACCGCTGGTCGGCGCCATGCGCCGGGCGCTGAAGGCCTCGGGCGTGCCGGTCGAATCGTCGAAGGGCGAGTGGGGCCCCGGCCAGCACGAGCTCAACGTGCGCTACGCGCCGTTCCTCGAGATGTGCGACCGCCACGTCATCTACAAGCAGGCGGCGAAGGACCTCGCCATCCAGCAGGGCTGCGCCGTGACCTTCATGGCCAAGCTCGACGAACAGCTCGCCGGCAGCTCGATGCACCTGCACTCCAGCCTGTGGGCGGACGGCGGCGCCCGCGCCGCCTTCGACGCCCCGGCGCCCGCGCCGGGGGCGCTGCCCGACCTCTGCCGCTGGTGGCTCGGCGGCCTCATGCGCCACGCCCGCGCCTGCACGCTGCTGTTCGCGCCGTACGTCAACTCCTACAAGCGCTTCCGCGCCGGCTCGTTCGCGCCGACGGCGATCGCCTGGGCGCACGACAATCGCACCGCCGGCTTCCGCATCGTCGGCCACGGACCGTCGCTGCGGGTCGAGTGCCGCATCCCCGGCGCCGACGCCAATCCGTACCTGGCGTTCGCCGCCACGCTCGCCGCCGGGCTCGACGGCATCGCCCAGCGCATCGAACCGCCGGCGCGCTTCGACGGCGACGCCTACGCGGCGGCCGAGCTGCCGCGGGTGCCGGCGACGCTGCCGGAGGCGATCGCCGACTTCGAGGCCTCGCCGCTGTTCCGCGCCGCCTTCGGCGCCGAGGTGGTCGACCACCTGGTCCACTTCGCGCGCACCGAGCAGCGCAAGTTCGACGAGACCGTGACCACCTGGGAGCGCCGGCGCTATCTCGAGCGCGCATGAACCTGAACCTCAGCGCGCCGCGCCGCCTCGGCGCCATCGATCTTCCCCTGGTCGGCATCTCGTCGTACGCGCGCGCCGGCCAGCGCGTCGTCTCCTTCGCCATCCCCACCGGCTACGTCGACGCCGTTCGCGGCGCCGGCGGCGTGCCGATCATGCTGCCGGTCGGCGAGCCCGATCCGGGCAAGCTGCTCGCCCTGCTGAGCGCCCTGATCGTCTCCGGCGGCGGCGACATCGATCCCGCCGCCTACGGCGGGTCGACCCACGAAACGGTGTATTCCGTGTGCGAGGAGCGCGACGCCTTCGAATTCGCCCTCACCCGCGCCGCGCTCGCCGACACGCGGGTGCCGATGCTCTGCATCTGCCGCGGCCTGCAGGTGCTGAACGTCGTCTGCGGCGGCTCGCTGCACGTGCACCTGCCGGAGGCCGTCGGCGAGCAGGTCGATCATCGGCTGCCGGAGCGGCGGCCGACCGCGCACCGCGTCCGCGTCGACCCGGACAGCCGTCTCGCCGCCATCCTCGGCACCACCGACTGCGAGATCGTCTCCTGGCACCACCAGGCGATCGATCGCCTCGGCGACGACCTGCGTCCCGTCGCCTGGGCCGACGACGGCGTCATCGAGGCCGTCGAGCACGTCCGCCACCCCTGGTGCATCGCCGTCCAGTGGCACCCCGAGATGCAGCTCGGCGACCCGATCCAGTCGCGGCTGTTCCGCGCCCTGGTCGGCACCCTGGATCCACGGATGCAGACGGATGGCCGCGGATGAACACGACTGACCACCGCGCTCGCGAACCGGCATCGGCTTCGTGGGCTTGGTGGTCATTCGCGTGCATTTGTGGTTCTTCCTCGCCATGGCAGGACGACTCGCGAACAAGGTGGCGCTGATCACCGGCGCCGGTGGTGGCATCGGGCGCGCCTCGGCGCGGCGCTTCGCGGCGGAGGGGGCCAGGGTCGTGGTCTCCGACGCGATCGAAGCGGCGGGACGGGCGACGGTCGACGCGGTGCGGGCGGCGGGCGGCGAGGCCGATTTCGTCGGTGGCGACGTCGTCCGCGCCGCCGACGTCGCGGCGATGGTCGAATTCGCCGAACGCCGCTACGGCGCCCTGCACGTGCTGTTCAACAACGCCGGCATCTTTCCCGACGAGGACGGCTCGGTGATCGACACCGACGAGGCGGTGTTCGACCGCGTCATCGCGGTCAACCTCAAGGGCGTGTTCCTCGGCTGCAAGTACGGCATACCGGCGCTGCTGCGCGCCGGCGGCGGCTCGGTCATCAACACCGCCTCGTTCGTCGCCGTCATGGGCGCCGCGACCTCGCAGAGCGCCTACACGGCGTCCAAGGGCGGCGTGCTGGCGCTGACGCGCGAGATCGCGGTCGAGCTCGCGCGCCAGAACATCCGCGCCAACGCCCTCTGCCCGGGGCCGGTCAACACGCCGCTGCTGCAGGCCCTGCTCGCCGACCCCGCCGCCCGCGCCCGTCGCATGGTACACCTGCCGATGGGCCGCCTGGCCGAGGCCGAGGAGATCGCCAACGCGGCGCTGTTCCTCGCCTCCGACGAATCCTCGTACGTGAACGGCTCGACCTTCCTGGTCGACGGCGGCACCGCGGGCGCCTACGTCACGCCGCTCTAGTGTCCCGAGTTGGAAGTTCGTTGCCTATTTCGGCAAGCAATCGGCGCCCCTGGCAAGGCGTCCCGACGCAGGAATATCGGGAATATTCCAAGGAGGGGCAACGCAGCCAGGGGCGTCGAGGGCCGGCGAAATAGGTGACGAACTTCCGACTCGGGACACTAGCCTCGATCTGACGAAAACATCTCACCACGGAGACACGGAGACACGGAGTAACCCGGACCAGAGGGGGTTCGGGGCGACATCCCCAACGCCATCAGCAATGGCCCTGGGAATCGCACCCACCCGCCATTCCGACGCTGCACCCTCCGTATCTCCGTGCCTCCGTGGTGAAGTTGTTTTGTCGTATCGAGACTAGCCCCGGCGCAGGCAGGCTCGGGTCGGGCGCCGACCGCGAAGCCGTCGCGGACCACGGCCGGGGCACGGGTCGAGAGCCCCCCGCCGCGGCGGGAATGGTTGGCCAGCCCTTCCCGCAGCCGGCGGAAACCGCCCCCCGGGAACCCCGTCCACCGGGCTGGGCCACCGCACACGCTTGTACGGCGCCGCTGTACAGGTCCGTTCAGTGGCCGGGGAGCTGCTGCCGAGATCCGGCTGCCGACCGTGGCACGCGGCTTGCCCTACCCCTCCCCAGCGAAACGCAGTGGGGAGGGAAGGGACATGCAGGTGATCGCGACGGGGAAGTGGTCGAAGGCGTTGAAGCGGTGGCAGATGGTGGTGGCGATCCGGCGCCCGGGGAAGGACGCCCCGGTGGCGCGGCGCCAGCCGACCCGTCCGGCGAAGTGACCGATCCCTCTCCCACCGGAGAGGGCCGGGCCTCCGCGGCCGCGGCCCCCCTGGTGTGAACCCCGCCCTTCCCTGTAGGCAGACTGCCGCGAAGGAGCGGGTGGGCGGTGCGACTGTTCTGGATCTGCGTCGGTGGGGCGTTCGGCAGCGGCGCCCGGTATCTGTTGTCCGGTTGGGTCCTCGAGCAGTTCGGCCCGGCGTTTCCCTCGGGGACGCTGGCGGTCAACGTCATCGGCTCGTTTCTGCTCGGGCTGCTGATGTATCTCGGCGTCGAGGCCGGCATGCTGCCGCCGACCCTGCGCCTGGCGTTGACCACGGGGCTGATGGGCGGGTTCACCACCTATTCGACGTTCAGCTACGAGACGATGCGCTATCTCCAGGACGGCGCCTGGGCGCTGGCGGCGATCAACATCGCCGTCACGGTGGTCGCCTGTCTGATCGCCTGCCTGTTCGGTTGGGGCGTGGCGCAGTGGCTGGCGGGGCAGTCCGCCTGAAGGGAGCATCGATCATGCGCGTGCTGACGGGTGAGCAGGTTCTGGTCCGCATCTTCATCGGCGAGTCGGATCGCTGGCATCATCAACCGCTGCACCTGGCGCTGGTCGAGCGGCTGCGTCGCGAGGGTTTCGCCGGCGCCACCGTCTTCCACGGCGTCTCCGGCTTCGGCGCCCGCAGCGTCCTGCACACCGCGAGCATCCTCCGCCTCTCGGAGGACCTGCCGGTGGTCGTGGAGATCGTCGACTCCGCCGAACAGATCGAGAAGCTGACGCCGATCCTCGACGAAATGGTGAGCGAGGGCCTGGTGACGATGGAGAAGGTGCAGGTGTTGAAGTACGCGTCCGGTCCGCGGCCGAGCGCCTGACGGCGCGAGCGGGCATCGGCGACGGCGGGTGTGATACAGCCGCCGGCATGGAGCTGAACCCGTTCTCCTGGGACTTCCACGCCGATCCCTATCCGACGTACCGCTGGCTGCGCGATCACGCGCCGGTGTATCGCAACGAGGCGCTCGGCTTCTTCGCGCTGTCGCGCTGGGACGACGTCGTCGCCGCCTCGCTGGCGCACGAGGTGTACAGCTCGGCGCAGGGCACGGTCCTGGAGATGGACCGCGCGATCGCCGAGAGCTTTCCGATCATCATCTTCATGGACCCGCCGCGGCAGACGCGCCTGCGCCGCCTGGTGAGCAAGGCCTTCACCCCGGCGCGCATCGCCGCCCTCGAGCCGTTCATCCGCGCCACCGCCGTCGCGCTGCTCGACCGGATGCGCGACGCCGGCGGCTGCGACTTCATCGCCGACTTCGCCGCGCGCCTGCCGATCGCGGTCATCAGCGCCATGATCGGCGTCCCCGACGGCGACCGCGACATGGTCCGCGCGTGGACCGACGAGTCGCTCGATCGGGACGCGGACAGTCCCCAGATCCCCGCCCGCGCCCTCGCCGCCAGCGCCCGCCTCGGGCAGTACTTCTACGCCCTCGCGAGCGAGAAGCGCGCCCATCCCAGCGACGACATGATCAGCCTCCTGGCGCACGCCGAGGTCATCGATGACGAGGGCGGCGCGCAGCGTCTGACCGACGCCGAGCTGGTCGGCTTCTGCAACCTGCTGTCGGCGGCCGGCAACGAGACGGTGACCAAGCTGCTCGGCAACGCCGTCGTGCTCCTCGCCCGCCACCCCGAGCAGCGGCGCCGCCTGGTCGCCGATCCGGGGCGCATCCCCGACGCGGTCGAGGAATGCCTGCGCTACTGGCCGCCGTCGCAGTACCAGGGGCGGACGCTGACCCGCGACGTCGCCCTGCACGGCGTCACCATGCCGCGCGGCGCCTTCGTCCTCCTGCTCACCGGCGCCGCCTGTCGCGACGAGCGCCAGTTCGCGGATGCCGACCGCTTCGACATCGCGCGCGAGGTGCCGTTGCAGCTCGCCTTCGGCCACGGCGCCCACAAGTGCCTCGGCGCCGCGCTCGCCCGTCTGGAGAGCCGCATCGCCCTCGAGGAGCTGCACGCCCGCATCCCCGCGTACGAGATCGACGAAGCCGCCTGCCGCCGCGTCCACATGAGCAACGTCCACGGCTTCGCCGCGGTGCCGATGACCTGGACGCGGTGATCGCGGGTCGCCCGCCTGGCGGGCGGACCTATAGGACGCTGCTCAGGTACTCGTCCGTGCGGGCGCGGATGCGGCGGGCCCGTTCGGCCGGGTCCTCGACCACCAGCTTCTCGTCCGGCTCGACCTTGAACAGGGTCTGGCCCTTGCGCACGACGACGCCGGGCTCGTGCATGACCAGCTCGGTGACGGTGCCGGAGAACGGCGCGTAGACCTTGTTGAACATCTTCATCACTTCGATGATGTAGAGCGGCTGGCCCTTCTCGAAGTGGCTGCCGACCTGCACGAACGGCGGCAGGGTCGGCGCCTCGCGATCCCAGTAGACGCCGCCCATGGCGGCGACGATTTCGTCCGAGCGCATCGCCGGCGGCGGCACCAGCACCTTCTTCATCGCCTCCTGCAGCGCCGGATCGTGCAGCCGCTCGGGGATGATCGGCGACAGGTCGTCGCCGAGGCGCAGCTCGTAGAAGCCGGCGCGGGTGGCGATCAGCGGCACCAGGGCGAGGATCTCGAGCCCGAGCTGGTGGCCGAGGTGACTGGCGCGGACGCGCGCCCACTGCTCGGCGGCGATGCCGAACGCCGGCCGGGCGCCGCGCAGGGCGCGGTCGATCTCCTCCCACGCCAGGCCGGCCGGCAGGTGCCGCGCCAGCGCCGCGTAGAAGGCGAGGGCGGTATCGAGCAGCGCGCGGTCGTGGCTCCAGATCAGCTCGGCCGCCGGCGCGCTGGCATCGTCGATCATGTCGAGCAGGCGGTAGGTGTCGTAGAGGATCTCGACCGGGTTGCGCCGCCAGGTCACCCGCCCGTCGCCGACGGCGAAGTCGTGCATGTGCCGCGACAGCCAGGCGGAGAGGAAGTGCGGCTCGTGGAAGAGCAGACGCAGCGGCCGTTCGATCAGCGTCTCCTTGAGATCGAAGCAGGCGCGCGCCTCGGGGCCGAGCTCGGCGATGCGGCGGCGTTCGACCTCGTGGAAGGCGTATTCGAGGTCGATCTGCTGCGCCTCCTGCTCGATCAGCCCGACCAGCGTCAGGTAGGGCACGACGAACTTGGTCGTCGGCTTCGCCCACGGGTCGCGGCACAGGAACCAGTTCATCAACCCGAGGTGGAACTCGCGGTTGGTGGCGAGGTCGATGCCGCGCAGGCGGGTGCGGCGCAGCACCTCGGTCAGGCGCGCCCAGCTCTCCTCGCGCGTCGCGCCGGTGGCGAGCAGCAGGGCGACGTTCGAGTCGTAGGCGCCGGCCAGGCGGTAGCGCATGAAGAGGCCGGTATCGGGGTTCTTCAGGCTGATGCCCTGATCGTCGCGGATCTCGACCTCGATCGGGTCCGACCACGACACCATGATGCCGCCCGCCGCCGGCTGCAGCGCGCCGTCGGTGGCATTGAGCCGCACCTCCAGCGCGGCGCCCTCGCGCGGCACCCGGGTCGGCCGCGGCAGCCGCGTCCCGTGCCTGGCGATCAGCGCCATCGCCTCGATCAGCGAGTGGACGTCGAAGGACGCCGCCGGATCGCTCGGATCGGTGAAGCGCAGGGCGTAGCAGAGCTCGGAGACGCGGTGCTCGACCTGGATCCGGGTGTTGACCTCCATGAAGTAGTGGCGGTCGCCCTCGACGATGCACTCGAAGGTCGAGGCGCTGTCGAGCTTGACGGCGCGGCCGAAGCGCTCGGCCTCGGCCTCCATGCGCTCGAGCACGCCGAGGTCGGTGGCCAGCACCGCCGCCTTGTCGCCGTCGCCGGCGGCGCGCGCCCGCTCGATGGCATCGCGCAGCCCCTCCTGGGTGATCGAGACCTCGATCAGCTTCTGCTCGTGCATCTGCAGCGAGCAGTCGCGGCCGCCGAGCGTCACGCACCAGGCGCCGTTGCCGAGCATCTGGATCTCGTTGTGGCGCGTCGACTCGACGTTGAGCTCGATCAGCATGTTCTTGTTGTCGCCGACGCCGCCCGCCTTCACCTCGGCGAGGATCTCGCGCACCAGCCCGGGCACGCCGTCGGCGGCCGAGAAGATGCGCTGCCCCTTGCCGCCGCCGCCGCCGATCGCCTTGAGGCGGAAGCGGCGGCCGGGATTCTCGCGCAGCAGGCGGGCCGCTTCGTCCTGGATCGCGGCCGCCAGCTCGTCGATGGTGAAGAGGTCGAGGTGGGCGCGGTACGACGCCTCGAGCAGCGCCTCGGCGGCGGCGTGCAGGTCGCCGTCCTCGCCCAGCCCCGCCACCTCGAGCCGGTGTTGCGCGGCGCACTGCCGCAGCGCCGCGCGGTCGGGATGCTTGCGCAGCAGCGCGCGCACCGTGGCGTCGTTGATGCCGGGCGTCACCGACACCTGGTTGGCGATGGCGGTGCGCTTGGCCTCGTCCTTGGCGCCCGCCGCCGACTGCGTATACGAGCCCGGGCCGATGAAGCGCAGGCCGGCCTCCTCGAGCGAGCGCACGAAGTGCGCGTCCTCGGCCATGAAGCCGTAGCCTGCGAAGACGTAGTCGTAGCCGTGCGCGCGGCAGATGGCGATGATCTGCTGGATGCGCTGCTCGCGCTCGTCCTTGGTGGCGCCGCTGTAGTCCGGCACCGGATGGACGTGGCGCGGGTCCATGATCCGCACCTCGGGCGAGAGGGCGCGCGAGAAGACGATGCTGTCGCGCTCCGAGAGCAGGATGCCGATGTGGGTCATGCCCATCTCGCGGAAGACCTCGATCGCTTCCTTCCGCACCGGCCCGCGGCAGACGATCAGGACGCGCATGTCGTCGCAGGCGAAGGTGCGCACCCACTCCGACTCGGCGAGCCCGAGCCGCCGGTCGCGATGGACCAGCGGGTTGTTGCTGTACGGATCGACGGCATTCATCGGCGCATTCATCTTCTTCACCGCAGAGGCGCAGAGACGCGGAGACCTCTGCGCCGCCGCGTCTCCGGGGTGAAAATTCCTCAGTGGAATTCGCGCTGCGGCCCGGTCATCGGGCCGGGGGTGTAGGCGCGCAGCAGCCCTTCGAGGTTGCGGGCGAGAACGTGGCGCAGGTCGTCGGGCATGACGATCTCGGAGATCGAGCCCAGCGACAGCGCTTCGCGCGGGTTCATCAGCTCGCGCTCGTAGCGCTGGCCGATCTCGGCCTCCTGCGCCTTGAGCCAGTCCTCGCCGTGCTCCCTGGCCTTGGCGCGGGCGGCGCGCAGCTCGTCCTTGTAGACGTACTCCTTGCCCGCCGGGCCCATGACCGCGACGCGGGTGGTCGGCAGCGCCAGCACCAGGTCGGCGCCGGTGGCGTAGCAGTTGAAGGCCGCGTAGGCGCCGCCGAAGGCGTTGCGCAGGATGAGCAGGATGCGCGGCGTGCGCAGGTCGATGATCGAATCGAGCATGGCGCGCCCGGCCTGGACGATGCCGCGGCTCTCCTGCTCGCGGCCGGGCAGGAAGCCGGTGGTGTCCTCGATGAAGATGACCGGCACGTTGTACAGCGAGCAGAAGCGGACGAAGCGGGCGATCTTGAAGGCGGCGTCGACGTCGATCTGGCCGCTGGCGACGGCGCTGTTGTTGGCGACGAAGCCGACCACGTGCCCGCCGAGGCGGCCGAAGGCGGTGATCGCGTTGCGCGCCCGGTCGGGCTGCAGCTCGAAGTAATCGCCGCGGTCGCACACGCGCTCGATGATGATCGAGACGTCCAGCGGGGTGTTGAAGCCGGTCGGCGAGTTGAACGCCTTGCGCAGCAGGGCGTCGACTTCGATGGTGCGGCGCTCGATCGGGTCGCCGGTCGGCAGGAACGGCGCCATCACCTTGTTGGAACTCGGCAGGTAGGAGAGCAGGCGGCGGGCGGTGCGCAGCGCCGCCACCTCGTCGGTGACGCACACGTCGGTGACGCCGGAGGCGCCGTGGACGCGCGGGCCGCCGAGCTCGTCGGGCGACACGTCCTCGCCCAGCACGCTCTTCACCACCCCCGGCCCGGTGAGGCCGAAGAAGGTGTCGTCGGGCTGGATCATGAAGCTGCCCTGGCGCGGCAGGTAGGAGCCGCCGCCGGCGTTGAAGCCGAACATGCACATGATGCTCGGCACGACGCCGCTGATCCGGCGCAGGGCGGTGAACGCCTCGGCGTAGCCGTCGAGACCGCCGATGCCGGCCGGCACGTAGGCGCCGGCGCTGTCGTTCATGCCGATCAGCGGCATGCCGCGCTCGCCGGCCAGGTAGATCAGGTTGGCCAGCTTGCGGCCGTTGGTGGCGTCCATCGAGCCGGCGCGGACGGTGAAGTCGTGGCCGTAGATGGCGACGTCACGGCCGTTGATGGTGGTCACCAGGGTGGCGATCGAGGCGCCGTCGAGGTTCTTGCCCCAGTTCTGCCAGAGCACGGTCGCCTGGGCGTCGCGATCCTGCAGCGCGTCGATGCGCTCCCAGACGGTCATCCGGTTGCGGGCGTGCTGGCGCAGGATCTGCACGGTGCCGGCGGCGGTGTACGGCCGGCGGCGCAGCTCCTCGCCGTCGCGCAGCGCCTGGTCGTAGGGCGGCAGGCTCTCGTCGCGGATCGTCGGGGCCTCGGCGAACGGGTTGTCGAGGCTCGGCTTCACGGTCTCGGTCGGGGGCGATTTGGCGGCAGCTCGTGTCGTCATCGTCGATGGCTCTGGTGGCCCCGGGAGCGGGGCCCCTTGGGCAGCTACCACATCGCTGCCGGTTTCCAAACGAGGGGGCGCCGACCTTGCACGGTCCTGACGGAGATCGGGGTGCACGGCGAGCCGGCTCAGGGGCGGCACACGTCGGGACGGAGCTCCCGCGCCTCGGCCCGCGGATCGAGCGGAGGCGTGCGTTGGCCACGCCGAGAACCAGCGCGACCCTGGACCATCAAGGCGCGGCCATCTGCTCCGGCGTGGCGTGACACCCGCCGCGGCCGGCGCCCGGTCCGGGTCGGCGGACGATACGGATGGGGCGCCGAGCGGCCATGGAGCCGAGCGCCACCGCCGTCTTCCGGTCCGGGCCGCCGGCGCGCTGCGCCGAGGACAGCGCCGGCATGTTCAGCGATACCCGGTCACGTCCGCCGGCTTCCCGGCGTCCTGCACCTCGACGAGGTAGCGCCACGCGTCGGGGCGGCTGCCGTCGACGTCGGTGAAGCCGTACACCCGCGCGAGCTCGCCCGACGACACGGACGCGCCGTTCCAGCGCGCGACGTCCGGATCGGACGCGAGCGCCACGACGGCGCGGCCGACGTAGGTGGGGGTCTCGGAGATCGCGAAGTGCGGCTGGACCTTCGTCGCGTCGCGCCAGGTAGCCTCCGTCACCCGATAGGCATCGAGCATCGCCTCCGAGCGCAACCAACCCGGCGTGAGCGACAGCGCCGTCGCCCCGTGCGGCCCGAGCTCGTGCGCGAGGGCGAAGGCCATGCGGTTCACCGCCGCCTTGGCGAGGTCGTAGAAGAACGAGACGCGGTAGTGGCGCGCATTGTAGGCGTCGGTGCCATCGGTGACCTCGACGACCAGGCCACCGCGCGTTTTCAACAGCAGCGGGATCGCGAAGTGGCTCGTGATGGCGTGCGTGTCGACGGCGCGGCGCAGCGTGTGCAGCCCGAGGTCGAGCGACGACTCCCACACGGGCTTGCCCCACTCCATCGTCGTGAGGCCCCAGATGTCGTTCACCAGCACGTGCAGACGGCCTTGCTCGCGCTCGATGCGTGCGACGAGCGCGCGCACCTCCTCCGGGACGAGATGGTCGACGCGGACGGCGATGCCGCGTCCGCCCGCCGCCGTCACCAGCTCGGCGGTCTCCTCGATGGTTTCCGGGCGGTCCATCTCGGAACGCTGCGTCCGCGTCGTGCGCCCGGTCGCGTACACGGTTGCCCCCGCTGCGCCGAGCGCGACGGCGATCCCGCGGCCCGCGCCGCGCGTCGCTCCCGCCACCAGCGCCACCTTGTCCTGCAACGCGGTCGTCATGCCGGCGCGCCTAGCAGGAGCCACCGGGAGTGGAAAAGCGGAACACGGCGGGAGAGGTCGAGCGAGCGCATGAACCGCGGCGCGGTCGCGCGGTTCGGGGCGGGACAGCGCAGAAGCCGCGGATGCGTGAGCACGACCTCGCCCGCTCTACCCGTCAGCACGAGATGCGCAGCGGCGGCGACGCCATGACGCGCCGTACGGCGTCCCGCCCATCCTCGCCGCGGGCGCACCTCGGCGAGGAAGGTCTCCAGGTGCTGGCGCACCACCCGCTGCAGGACGCCGTGCTCGCCCGGCGCGGCTCACAGCATGTCGTCGGGAAGAAGCAGCGCCAGCGTCACGCTGATCGCGAAGGCGGTCAGCAACAGGATCCCGAGCACCAGCAGGCCGATGCCGAGCACCCGCCATGACGAGTGGCGACGCCCTCCTGCCGCGAGGTGCGCCGCGAACGCCGGGCCCTGCAGCCGGTTCGCCGCCAGATGCATGATGACCCCGTAGATCAGCGGCAGCAGCAGCCGGGGAAAGCGGTCGGGAAGGAACCAGGCAATGACGAAGACCGCGATCGTGCCGAGAATCCCCCAGGTCAGGGACCGGGTCCGCGCCGGTCGATCGCCAAGGCGCTGGAAGTTCGCGGCGAGCAGCCATGCGCCGGCGAGCGGAGACGCGAGCATGGTGGCGCTGACCACCTGCCTCGGGGAGTACAACGCGCCGGCGAGCGGAGCAGACCCCTCCTCGGACATCGTCGGGAGGAGAAGCACAGATGCGCCCGGATGGCGAGAGGCGAACACGGTTGGGTGCCCGCAGGGCCGGGATCGTGCGCCTGAAGCGGCCGTTCGTCCCCGAGGCGTTTCCAGGGGCCCATCGTCGTCGCTGAGCCCTCGCACCGAACGACGTTCGGTCGATTCTCACGCCTGGTGGGCGGCGAGGTGTCGATGGCGATCGGTTCTGTTCGCGCCGGGGTGGTGATCCCGCTGCTGCTCGCACTGCCGCTGGCGGCGGCGGCGCAGACGACGGCGTTCACCTATCAGGGCGAGCTGAGCTCCGGCGGCGTCTCGGCCGGCGGCAGCTACGACCTCCGGTTCGGCCTCTTTCCGGCCGCGGCCGGCGGGACGCAGATCGGCAGCAACCAGACGGTCTCCGCGGTGCCGGTGGTCGACGGCGTCTTCACCGTGCAGCTCGACTTCGGCGCCGCCGCCTTTCCGGGCGCCAACCGCTTCCTCGAGATCGCGGTGCGGCCGGCCGGCAGCGGTGCCTTCACCACCCTGGCGCCGCGCCAGCAGATCAGCTCCTCTCCGTACGCCATCCGCACGCTCAGCGCCGCCACCGCCGACGGCCTGTCGAGCGCCTGCGTCGGCTGCATCAGCGACGCGCAGATCGGTGCCGTCAGCGGCGGAAAACTGATGGGCCAGATTCCGGCGTCCAGCGTGCCGGGGGGCAGCGGCAGCTACATCCAGAATGGCACGACGCCGCAGGCCAACGCGCGCTTCAACGTCGCCGGCAACGGCACCATCGGCGGCGTGCTCAGCGCCGTGACCGCCGCGGTCGGCGGCGCGACCGTGCCGAACGGCGTCGCGCTGGCCGTGAACGGCCCGGCGCGCGTCAGTCCCGGCGGCAGCGGCGGCTTCGTGCAGATCGGCAGCCCCGGCGGCGAGACCGGCCTGTCGATCATCGGCGCCAACAATCGCGCCGATCTGCGCTTCAACGACGGCACGCTGAAGCTCGTCGCCGGGCCAGGCGGCGGACCGCCCGGCTCGATCAGCGGCCTGTCGATCAATGCCGCGGGCCAGGTCGGCGTCGGCGCCGACGGCGCGTTGGGCGGGCAGCTACACGTCTTCGGCAACCAGCAGCCTGGCATCCGCGCGATCAGCGACGGCAACCGCGCCATCTGGGGGAGCAGCCTGGGCAGCAGCCGCGGCGTGTTCGGCGACAGCGTCAGCGGCGAGGGCGTGCACGGCGAGAGTCAGAGCGGCACCGGGGTCGCCGGGGTTACCGGTGCCGGCAGCGTCAACAACCCGGGCGTGTTCGGCGCCGCGAGCGGGGCGGGCGGCGTCGGCACCCGCGGCGACGGCGCCACGGGCGTCTACGGCCGCTCGACGGTCGGCGGCGGGGTCGGCGTGACGGGCGAAGCGGGCGCCGGCGGCGGCACCGGCGTGTACGGCTCGAGCCCTTCGGGCCCGGGCGTGTGGGGAACGACCAGCAGCGTCACCGGCGCGGCCATCCAGGCCAGCAATACCGCCGGCGCCACCGCCATCGCGGCGGACGGCAACGCCAAGCAGACGCTGACGCACGGCGGCTGGGTGAAGGCGATGCTGTTCATCGAAGCGAACGGCGCCATCAGCCGCTGCTACAACTCGCAGACCAGCGGCAGCGCCGTGTCGACGCCGCCCTGCGGCTTCGGCGTCCAGTACACCGGTGTGTACTTCATCACGCCGCCGTTCGACATCCACCAGCGCTTCATCAGCGTCACCTCCTCGCCATCGGGCACCGCGCAGACGATCCCCAACGTGCTGGTCAGCATGCCGCGACTCTTCGACGTGTCGCTGCAGACGGTGGATGGCGACTACGCCGCGGCGTCGTTCGCGCTGTTCATCTTCTGAGCGGCGCAGGAGTCGGCTCGCAGGGATGAAGACAGGGCTCTCCTTCGTCGCGTTCGGGGTGCTGCTCGTGCTGCCGCTGGCGGCGACGGGGCAGCCGACGGCGTTCACGTATCAGGGCGAGCTGCGCAGCGGCGACGCGCCGGCCGACGGCAGCTTCGACCTGCGCTTCGGCCTGTTTCCGGCCGCCGCCGGCGGCGCGCAGATCGGCGGCGATCAGATCAGGTCGGCCGTGGCCGTCGCCGCCGGCGTCTTCACCGTGCAGCTCGACTTCGGCGTCAGCGCGTTTCCCGGCGCCAGCCGTTTTCTGGAGATCGCCGTGCGCCCGGCGGGCAGCGGCGGCTTCACCACCCTGACGCCGCGCCAGCAGATCAGCTCGGCGCCGTACGCCATCCGCACGCTCGGCGCCGCGACGGCCGATTCGCTGTCCAGCGCCTGCGTCGGCTGCGTCTCCGACACCCACATCCAGTCGATCAGTGGCAGCAAGGTGAACGGCGCGATTCCGGCATCCAGCGTGCCGGCGGGCAGCGGCAGCTACATCCAGAACGGCACGACGCCGCAGACCAACGCGCGCTTCAACATCGCCGGCAACGGCACCGTCGGCGGCGTGCTCAGCGCGGCGACGGCCGCGGTCGGCGGCGCCGCCCTGCCGAACGGCGTCGCGCTGGCGGTGAATGGCCCGGCGCGCGTCAGCCCCGGCGGCAGCGGCGGCTACGTGCAGCTCGGCTCGCCCAGCGGCGAGTCGGGCGTCTCGATCATCGGCGCGAACAATCGCACCGACCTGCGCTTCAACGACTCCACGGTGAAGCTGGTCGCCGGGCCGGGCACCGGACCGCCCAATCAGACCAGCGGCGTGTCGATCAACACCGCCGGACAGGTCGGCATCGGGGTCGACGGCGCGCTGGACGGGAAACTGCACGTCTACAGCGACACGCAGCCCGCCGTGCGCGCCATCAGCTACGCCAACCGCGCCATCTGGGGGAGCGCCCAGGGCAGCAGCCGCGGCGTCTTCGGCGACAGCTACAGCGGCGAGGGCGTGCACGGCGAGAGCCTGAGCGGCACCGGGGTGGCCGGCATCACCGGCGCCGGCGCCGCGGATACCGCCGGCGTCTACGGCGCCTCGAGCAACCCGACTGGCGTCGGCACGCGCGGCGACGGCGCCACCGGCGTCTACGGCCGCTCGACGGTCGGCAGCGGCATCGGCGTCCGGGGCGAAGCCACCGCCAGCGGTGGCACCGGCGTGTCCGGCAGCAGCGCCGCCGGACCCGGGGTTTCGGGAACCAGCAGCAGCAACACCGGCGCGGGCGTGGTCGCGGTCAACAGTGGCACTGGTCCCGCCATCGCGGCGCAGGGCAACGCGGTGCAGTCGCTGGCCGCCGGCGGCTGGGTCAAGGCGATGCTCTACGTCGAAGGCAACCGCACGATCAGCCGCTGCTACAACTCCCAGGCGACCGGCGCCGCGGTGTTCACGCCGCCCTGCGGATTCCAGGTCAGCGCCGGCGCGACGGGCGGCTACCCCATCACGGCTCCGTTCGACATCAACAACCGATTCATCAGCGCCACGCCCGCCAACTCCGGCCTCGCGCAGACCAACCTCAACATCTCGATCAACGCCCCGCGCGTGTTCTACGTCACCATCCAGACGAACGACGACGGCGACTCCATCGACGCCTCGTTTGCGCTGTTCATCTTCTGATGCGACGCGCTCGGCACGGATGAATCGCCGCGTCGCGGTTGACCGGCCGCCGGCAGGTGCGCGAACGTCCAGGCGGACGGGAATCGCGTGCCGCCGCGACACCTCATCGCATCCATCCTCATCGCCGGGACCACCCTGGCCGGCGCCGCGCGCGCCGCGCCGCCGCTGCGGCTGGACGGAAGGCATGGCGAGTACCGCCTCGCCGGACGGTTCGCGCTGCTGGAGGATGCCGACCAGCGCTTCACCATCGACGAGGTGCGCGCGCCGCCGCTGGCCGAGGCATTCGTCGCCACCACCGACACGGTGCCCAACCTCGGCCTCAGCGACTCGGCCTGGTGGGTGCGCCTGCCGCTGCGCGCCGCCACCGCCGGCGAGTGGTATCTCGAAGTGCCGTGGCCGGTGGTCGATCGCGTCACCGCCTGGCTGCCCGACGGCGCCGGCGGCGTCGTGCGACAGGAGGCCGGCGACGCGCTGCCGTTCGCGCGCTGGCCGATCCCCGCCCGCAACCCGACCTTCCGCCTGCGCCTGTCCGCCGGCGCGGAGGACACCGTGTACCTGCGCGTCGCCGGCGAGGACACCATGCTGTTGCCGCTGACGCTCTGGTCGGCCGACGCCTTCGCGCTCGAGCAGCAGCGCGACGCCTTCGGCTTCGGCATCTACTACGGCGCGCTGGCGGTGCTGGTGGTCTACAACCTGATCCTGCTGCTGACGCTGCGCGACCGCGCCTACCTCTACTACGTGCTGCTGGTCGGCGCCTGGACGCTGTATCACGCCTCGCTGAACGGCTTCGCGGCCCAGTACCTGTGGCCGACCGCGCCACGCCTGGCGCAATGGTCCGTCCACCTCACCGCCCTGCTCGCCTTCGCCTTCGCCGGACTGTTCGCGCGCAGCTTCCTGCTCACCGCCACGCATGCGCCGCGGCTCGACCGCGCCCTGCGCCTCCTCACCGGCGTCGGCGTGCTCTTTCTGCTCTGGCCGCTGATCGGCTCCGTCCACGCGTTCATCGTGCTCGGCGGCGCCGTCGGCCTGAGCGGCGCGGCGCTGATGGTGGTCAGCGGCGTGGTGTGCTGGCGCGCCGGCTTCCGCCCGGCGCGCTACTACGTGCTCACCTGGAGCATCGGCATCGCCGCGCTGTTCGTCTGGGGCCTGCGCGGCTACGGCCTGGCGCCGAGCAACGTGGTCACCGACCGCGCCTTCGAGTTGGTCGTCCTCTCGACCGCGATCACGCTGTCGCTCGGCCTCGCCGACCGCTTCAACCTGCTGCGCAGCGACCTGGAGCGCAGCGCGCGCGAGCAGGGCCGCCTGCTCGGCGAGTTGCAGACGCTCAACCACGAGCTGGCGGCGCGGGTCGCGGCGCGCACCGCCGACCTGGCCGAGCGCACCCGCCAGCTCGAAGCGGCGAGCCGTCACAAGTCGGCCTTTCTCGCCCACATGTCGCACGAGCTGCGTACGCCGCTCACCGCCATCATCGGCTTCGCCGAGCTGCTGGCGAGTCGTCCGTTCGGTCCGCTCAACCCCAAGCAGGCGGAGTACGTCGAGGACATCCGCGATTCCGGCCAGCACCTGTTGGCGCTGATCAACGACGTGCTCGATCTGTCGAAGATCGAGGCCGGCCGCATGGAGCTGGAGCCGAGCCGCTTCGACCTGCCGGCGGTGATCGACGGCGCGCTGACGCTGGTGCGCGAGCGCGCCGAGCGCCAGGGGGTGGCGCTTGCCGCGACGGTCGACGCCGACGTCGGCGAGCTGCTCGCCGACGAGCGCAAGGTGCGCCAGGTGCTGGTCAACCTGCTCGCCAACGCGGTGAAGTTCACGCCCAGCGGCGGGCGCGTCGACGTCCACGCCTCGCGCCGCAACGGCAGTTGCGAGATCGCCGTGCGCGACACCGGCGTCGGCATCGCCGCGGCCGATCAGCGGGCGATCTTCGAGGAGTTCCGTCAGGTCGGCGGCGACGCCGGCGCGAAGACCGAGGGCTCTGGCCTCGGCCTCGGCCTGGCGCGGCGGCTCGTCGAGCTGCACGGCGGGCGGCTGTGGGTGCGCAGCGCGCCGGGCGAGGGTTCGACCTTCACCTTCAGCATCCCGGTGACCTGATGAGCGGACGCATCCTGGTGGTCGACGACACGCCGCGCAACCGCAAGCTGCTCGCCGACCTGCTGACCGCCAGCGGCTACGAGGTGGTGCTCGCCGCCTCCGGGCCCGAAGCGCTGCAGCGCCTCGCCGACGACCCCCCCGACCTCGTGCTGCTCGACGTCGTCATGCCGGAGATGAGCGGCTATGACGTCTGCCGCGCCATTCGCGCCCGGCCGCGGAGCGCCGTGCTGCCGGTCGTGATGGTCACCGCGCTGGAGCCGTCGAGCGAGCGGGTCAAGGGGCTGGAGGCGGGGGCCGACGACTTCCTCGCCAAGCCGATCAGCCAGCCCGAGCTGCTGGCGCGCGTCCGCTCGCTGCTGCGCGTCAAACAGCTCTACGACCGGGTCGAGGACCAGGCCGGCCAGCTCGCCGAGTGGAACCGCTCGCTGGAGCAGCGGGTGCGCGAGCAGGTGACGGCGCTCGAGCGCCTGGAGACGCTGAAGCGCTTTCTGCCGCCGCAGATCGTCGCCCAGGTGGTGGCCGGCGGGGCCGGCGATCCGCTCGCCAGCCACCGCCGCGAGATCGTCGTGCTGGCCCTGGAGCTGCGCGGCTTCACCGCCTTCGCCGAGACCGCGGCGCCGGAAGACGTGATGGGCGTGCTGCAGGAGTTCCACCTCGCCATCGGCCGTCTCGTCGTCGACTACCAGGGCACCATCGAGCGCGTCACCGGCGACGGCATGACGGTCCTCTTCAACGACCCACTGCCGCAACCGGATGCCGCGGAACGCGCCCTGCGCCTGGCGCTGGCGGTGCGCGAGCGCGGCCGCGCGCTGGCGGCGCAGTGGGCGCAACGCGGCTTCGACCTGCACGTCGGCCTCGGTATCGCCCAGGGCTACGCGACGCTCGGGCCGATCGGTTTCGATGCCCGCTCCGCGTACGCCGCGATCGGCACCGTCACGCAGGTCGCGGCGCGCCTCGGCGAGGCGGCCGCAGCGGGCGAGATCCTCGCCGCGCAACGCCTGCGCGCCGCGCTCGAGCCGATGGCACGCTGCGACACGCCCGGCGAGCTGGCGCTGCGCGGGTTCGCCCGCCCCGTGGCGGCATTCCGCGTGCTCGACGCGCGCGCGACGCCCGCCGCGGCGGGGCCGGCCGACGCGGCGCCGATGCGGCTCTTCCGCCGCGAGGGCGAGTACTGGACGATCGGCTACCAGACCGAATGGGGGCGGCTGCGCGGGTCGAAGGGGCTGATCTACATGGCGCACCTGCTGCGCTCGCCCGGACAGGAGTTCCACGTCCTCGACCTCATCGCGCTCACCCGCGCGCCGGCCGACGGCACCGGGCCGCTCGCCGCCGCCGGCGACGAGCTGGCCGTCGGCGGCCTCGGCGACGCCGGCGAGCTGCTCGATCCGCGCGCCAAGCAGGCGTATCGCGAGCGGCTTGCCGAGCTGCGCGCCGAGCTCGCCGAAGCGGAGGGCTTCGCCGACAGCGGCCGCGTGGCGCGCATGCACGAGGAGATCGCGCGCCTGTCGCAACAGCTCGCCGCCGCGGTCGGCCTCGGCGGCCGCGACCGGCGCGCCGCCGCGGCGACCGAACGCGCGCGCGTCAACGTGACGCGCGCCATCTCCGACAGCCTCAAGCGCATCCGCGAATCCGCCCCCTTGCTGGCCCGCCACCTGGAGGCGTCGATCCGAACCGGCGCGTTCTGCGCCTACCAGCCGGCGGACTCGTCCGGCGTGCCATGGCAGACGTAGCGGTCGGCTGACGCCGATCGAACATCGTTCGGTCGATCCTCACGCCTGCAGCGCCGAGGAGGGCTGCCCATCCGACGACGGCGACAGACGGCGGTGCGCGCCGGCGTGCTCGCGTTGCTGTTGCTCGCGGCCGCGGCGCCGCGTGCGCTCGGCCAGCCCTACGGCCTGAAACGCGGCGCCACGCACAGCGGCGGCGCCAGCGCGGCGACGGGTGGCGGCTTTCAGCTCGGCGCGGCGATCGGCCAGCCGCTCGCCGGCGGCGCCGGCGGCAGCGACTACGGAATCGGTGCGGGCTTCTGGGGCGGCGCGCCGATCGCGGCGCCACCGACCGCGACGCCGCCCCTCACCGCCACCCGGTCGCCGTCCGTCTCCCCGAGCCGCACGGCGAGCGCGAGCGGGACCGCGACCGCGACGAGCACGCCGGTCGCCAGCGCGACCGGCACGGCGACTCTGTCGATCGGCCCGGCGACCGCGAGCGCGAGCGCGACGCGCACCGGCAGCGCCTCGCCGACCGCGTCGACGACGCCGCCGCCGTCGCTGACCATCACCGCGACCGCCACGCCATCGCCGTCCGTCTCCCCGAGCCGCACCGCGAGCGCGAGCGCGTCCGCGACGAGCACGCCGGTCGCCAGCGCGACCGGCACGGCGACCCTGTCGATCGGCCCGGCGACCGCGAGCGCGAGCGCGACGCGCACCGGCAGCGCCTCGCCGACCGCGTCGGCGACGCCGCCGCCGTCGCTGACCATCACCGCGACCGCCACGCCGTCGCCGTCCTCCTCGCCGGCCGTGCCGTCGGCAACGGCGACGCCCGCCCCGACGCGCAGCATGACGACGACGACGAGCGCGACGCCGAGCCCCTCCGCGTCACCGTCTCCCTCGCCGACCGAGACGCTGCCGCCGGCTGCCTGCGCCGGCGACTGCAACGGCGACGGGGTCGTGCTGGTCGACGAGCTGGTGCGCGCCGTGAGCATGGCGCTCGATACGCTGCCCCCGTCGGCCTGCCCGGCGGTGGATGGCGACCGCGATGGGCGCGTCTCGATCGCCGAGTTGGTGCGCGCCGTCGACCGCGCGCTGAACGGCTGCGTCGATGCCGCGGCACGGCTCTGACGACCTCGGCGGGCGGGCGCGGGGGTTACGGCGCGATCTTCGCGAAGCTGTCGGCGGTCAATTCGGCCATGGCGGCAGACGTCGTCTGAGGACAGGCATCCTCAGCCTGGC
This sequence comes from bacterium, assembly GCA_019637795.1. Classification (NCBI taxonomy): domain Bacteria; species bacterium. The sequence continues at coordinate 1,009,743 of JAHBUY010000001.1, forward strand.
CGGCGCGAGCGCCCGCACCCGGGGCAGCAGGTCTTCGCCGCTGTCGCGATCCTGCATCTGCGTGAAGAAGGTGAAGTGGTTGATGCCGGAGGCGCGGGCGTCGATGCGTCGGGTCGACATGCGCAGGAGCCGCGCCAGGCGCACCACGCCGATGGGCATTTCGCGGCACATGCCGACATTGCGCACCTTCGTGCCCCTGTTGATGGCCAGCGTCACACGGCTCATCGGGTTCGACAGGTTCACCAGGAAGGCATCGGGGCAGTGGCGCTCGAGGTTGCGGCAGATGCGTGCTTCGATGCGCGCTTCGCCATCCGCGTGGGACAGCGGCGGTGCGCATGCCGCGGTCCGGCGCGGCGCCGCGCCGGCGCGGCGGTCGGCACCCAGGCGCAGCACCCGCTGACCGGCGCGCGCGCCTGTGGCCACCCGTCCGCCCGCCGCGGCGCCGGCCAACGCCGCCGGGGTGCTGGCCGTTCGCGGATCGGCCCCGCGCCCTCACCTGCCGCCGCGTTCGAATTCCAGCACCTGCTGGAAGGTCGGGCGGTTGGTGGTGGGGAAGGTGTCGGGCAGCAGGCCGGGGACGAAGCCGGTGCGCGACGCCGTCTTGCGCCAGAGGGACGGGTCCGCCTGGCCCTGCTGCGCGGCGACGGTGGCGGCGGTCTGATGGATCGCCTGCCACAGCGAGGCACGGCAGGCCGCCAGATCGCCGGCCCCGCAGTAGGCGAGGTTGAACCGCCCCCGCACCGGATCGCCGAGCAGGGTGCGCAGGTCCTTGTCGACGTAGGAGGCGCCCTCGAGGCCGTCGAGGTCGCGGATGCGGTCGAGCTGCGGGATCAGCGCGCCGATGACCGGCGACATGACGGCGTTGACGAGCGGCCGCCAGATGGCGTCGAAGACCGCCGTGCCGGCGTCATCGAAGAAGCCGTCCAGATCGGCGTCGAGGCGCGGCGCGTCGCGCCCGATCCATTCGTCGACGATGTCGAGGATCTGCTGGTCGCGGGCGTCCGGCGCGGCGCCGGTGCGCAGGACGCGGCTGATCACCGGCCAGGCCGACGAGCGCACGTCCTCGGTCGCGGCGCGGTTCATGATCCCGACGTTGTCGGTGATCCGCGCCAGCGCCGGCCATTTGTCGAAGTTCTCGACGCGCTGCACCGAACCGTACGGCTCGTCATCGCCGTGCATGAAGCCCGGGGCCGAGCGGTTGTTCCAGTTGAGCAGCAGGCCGCCGGGTCCGAAGACGGCGTGCGGGTGCCGTCGCTCGGAGAGGAAGCCCTGCCATTCGTACGCGCCCGTGCCGAGCGTCGGCAGCCGGCGGTCGAGGCCGGCCGAGCGCTTCGGCAGCAGGCCCGAGGAGAAGTAGGCGGTGGCGCGGCGCGAGACGTAGGCCCAGTTGAAGGTGAAGCCGAACTCGTTGGCGATGTGCCAGAACTTGCGCGGCGAGCGCGCCCTGCCCTCCGTCATGTGCTTGAGCGCCACCAGGTTGAGGACGTCGCGGCCGAAGGTCGAGCGCTGGCGCGACAGCGCGTACGGCTGGCCGTTCACCGTCGCGGTGGCGAACACCGGGCCGTGCACGGTCAGGTTGTAGACCAGCGGCGTGGTGCCGAGCAGGCCGGCGTTGAAGCTGGTCATGGCGCGGCACTCGCCGTTGAACAGGTAGTGGGTCGAGGCGCGGGTGGGCGCCGAGTGGTCCGGCTCGCAGAGTTGCTCGGCGAAGACGTCGCGCACGTCGTGGCCGGCCGAGGTGAGGCTCCACGCGTAGTCCGGGGTGCGGCCGATGAGGATGTACATCGCCAGCCCCGGCACGGCGGCGCCCTGGGCGGTGAAGTCCGGGTAGTGCAGGTCGATCTGCTGCACGATCTCCGGGTAGTAGTAGCCGAGCTGCGGCCCCATGACGGCGAGCGAGTTGCCGGTGGCGGAGCGCATCGGCGCCGTCACCAGGAAGTTCGAGGCGCGCCGGCGCGCCGGCGCCGCCGCCGCCTGGGCCGGCGACTGCTTGGGATCGATGCTCTGGATCGAATCGGCATCGAGGACCACCGAGCCGGTCACCGCGCCGCCGGTGAGCGTCGGGTAGTTGAAGCGGCGGCTGATCGTCGTCGGCGCCTCCGGGTCGTCGGCGAGCATGACGTCGGACCACGCCTGGTGGCCGGCGTCGGCGCCGAGCTGCCCCTGCAGCTTGGCCAGCAGGTCGGCGTTCGCCGCCTCGCCGCCGCCGCCGGCGCCGAATATCGAGCCGATGAACGCGGTCACCGCGACGACGTCGTTCACCCCCACCGGCGGCTGGTCGATCTGGTGCGCCGCCCAGTAGGCGTTGACGCCATCGGCGTACGCCTGCGCGTCGGCGAGCAGCTCCTCGCCGTCGGCGCCGTAGGTGTCGCGGATGAGCTGCACCTGCTGCGTCACCAGCGCCTCCGCCTCCGCGCTCGGCGTGAACGGCTGGATGCTGGTGACCAGCGAGAAGGCGTCGATGTTCGGCACGTCGGCGACGGCGACGCGCGCCGGTCCGCGCCCGACCTGCAACAGCAGGCCGCGGTCGCGCGCCGTCACCCAGCCGGCGCCGAAGGCGACGTCGGCGCGGGTGTTGCCGTAGATGTGCGGAATGCCATACGCGTCGTAGCGGATGTGCGTGCCGGGCCGGCCGGTCGCCTCCTCCTGCGAGGGCTCGATCGGCTGGAAGTCCTCGGGCAGGTAGAAGTGCTCGATGTCCGCCGGCGTGATGTTGTCGCGCAGCGGCGTCAGCCCGGAATAGAGCGGCAACTGATCGGTGGAATGCGACGTCGTCGGCAGGCCGCCGTAATTGCCCGGCGGCAGGATGTAGCGCGCGGTGTCGGCGGCCGGCGCGGCCGATGCCGTCAGCACGGCGAGCGCCAGAGCGAAGCAGAGCGATGCCTTCATGGAACGTCCCCTTTCGCGCGGCAGCCCCGACGCTGCCGGCTTCCCAGCGCTACCAACGCCGCGCGTGAAAGGCCATGGCCCGAGGAGACGAGGGCAGATGACAGCGATCTCACCGGCCGCGACGGCTCCGTCGTCGTCCGGCCACGGCCGATGCGCGACCGCTGCCCGACACGGACGGCAACCGGCGGCTCGTCCGCTCAGCCGGCCCGGCGAATCCACCCCAACAGCGCCGCCCGCATCGCCTGGTGCAGGTTGAGGTGCTTGGCGCGCGCCGTCGTCTCGAGCTGCTTCCACAGGGCTTCCGGCAGGCGGACCGATCTCGCCACCGTCGTTCGGCGCTTGCCGCGGCCCGGATGACCCCGCCGCAGCAGCACCACCTCGGTCGCCAGTTGCGGCATCTCCCACAGCGCTTGCAGCGACGGTCCGCCGGGCGCGCCGGCGCCGGCGAAGGCATTGCGGCGGACGGGGCCGAAGCGCGCGAAGTCGACCGGCCCGGCGAGTGGATCAGTCGCTCTCGTAGCGCGTCTGTTCATGCCTGGTGGCCTTTCTGGCGCTGATGATGCGGATGACGTCGAGCTGGACCTCCGCATGGACGACGTAGAGCAGGCGCTCGCGGCGCGAATAGCCGATCAGGAGAAGCGGTCGGCGTGCAGCGTGTCGGGGTAGTAGGCGCCGAGCTCGTCGTCGAATGCCGACGCGGCCTCCTCGAACGAGACGCCGTGCTTGCGGAGATTTGCCGTCGCCTTCCTGCGATCCCATACGAAGCGCACCGGTAAAATGTATGACAATAGATCCCGAGATCCCGGCGGGCGCAACGCGGCCGTGACCGCCGCCGCGACGCCGCGGACGCGTCCGGGACGCGTCGCGCGGACCGGCCACCGATTCGCGTCGGGGCCGCGGAGCCGCGATCTCGCAGGTGCACGGCGGCCCGCCCGGTGCTACAACGCCGCGCGTGCGGATCCTCGTTCTGCTGCTGGCTGGGCTCATGGGCTGCGGCGGGCTGGCGCCGAGCGCGCCGGGCGTGCCGGCGAGCGCGGTGGTGGCGACCCTGCCGGTGGGCGACGCGCCGACGCTGCTGGCCGCCTCGCCCGACGGCCGCCGCCTCTACGCCGCCTCGAACGGCTCGATCACGGTCATCGACGCCGCCAGCAACACGGTGGTGACGTCGCTGAAGGACGATCCCAACAGCACCGGCATCGCCGTGGCGCCGGACGGCGCGCACGTCTACGTCACCCACCTGTTCTCGATCGACCTGACGGTGATCGACACCGCCACCGACACCATCGGCAAGCCGGTCGTGATGTTCCTCTCCCGTCTGCGCGGCGGCTTCGGCCGCCTGGCGGTGGCGTCCGACAACCGCACCGTCTATCTCGCCAACACGGCGAACCAGGCGTTCGCGATCATCGACCTCGGCGGTGGGCCCGGGAGCCTCCTCAAGCCGACCGTGTGGCCGGTCGACGTCGCCATCGCCGCCGACGGCCGCACCGTGTACGGCGCCGGGTGCAAGCGGATCTGCACCCCCGGCTTCGTCCAGCTCTACGACGTGGCGACGCAGCGCTTCACCGGCGAGATCCGCGTCGACGGCAACCCCTACCGCATCGTCCTGTCGCCCGACGGCGCCGCCGCCTACGTCGCCAACCTCACCGGCCCCAGCGTCTCGTTCGTCGACCTCGCCAGCCGCGCGACGACGACCACCGTCGCCGTGCCGCCGCAGCCGACCGGCATGGGGATCAGCCCCGACGGCCGCACCCTGTACGTCGCCAGCCAGACCGCCGGCACGCTCAGCGTGCTCGACGTCGCCAGCGCCTCGGTGCGCGGCCAGCTCCCGGTGTACCAGGCGCGCGACGTGGCGGTCAGCCCCGACGGCCGCCACGTCTACGTCTCGTCGGCCGACAAGGTCCTCGTCCTCGACGCCAGCCAGCTCTGAGCCATCGCCGCAGCGCGGCTGTCGAATGCGCCGGTCCCCGCGGCTATGGTGCGCTCGGCGAGAGCGATGCCAGTGACCTGCGCCACGTGCGGCCAAGCGAACCGTTCCGGCGCGCGCTTCTGCGACAACTGCGGCGCGGCGCTGGGGACCGCCGCGGACGCCACGGTGGCGCGCAAGGTGGTGACGATCGTGTTCGCCGACCTGGTCGGCTCGACGGCGCTGCACGAGCGCCTCGACGCCGAGTCGGCGCGCGCCGTGATGGACCGCTACTACCAGGCCCTCCACCGTGTCGTCGCGGCGCACGGCGGCACGGTGGTGAAGCTGCTCGGCGATGGCGTCATGGCGGCTTTCGGCGTGCCGCGGGTGGCCGAGGACGACGCCCTGCGCGCGGTGCGCGCGGCGGCGGCGATGGTCGACGCCGTGCGGGCGCTCGGCGCGCCGGCGGCGGACGCGGCGACGGAGGGGCTGGCGGTGCGCGTCGCGGTCAACAGCGGCGAGGTGGTGGTCAGCGCCGACCAGCGCGACGTCGTCGGCGATCCGGTGAACGTCGCGGCGCGCCTGCAACAGCAGGCCGGCGACGGCCAGGTCCTGCTCGGCGACGCCACCCGCCGCCTGGTGGGCGACCAGGTGACCCTGGCGCCGGTCGGCGCGCTGGCGCTGCGCGGCCGCGCCGAGGCGGTGGCCGCCTACCGCCTGGTGTCACTGGCCCGCCCGGTCGGCGCCGCGGCGGCGCCGTTCGTCGGCCGCGACGAGGAGCTGCGCCATCTCGCCGCGCTCCACGACGACGCCGTGCGCGCCCGCCACGCACGCCTCGCCGTCGTGCTCGGCTCGCCGGGCCTCGGCAAATCGCGCCTGCTGAGCGAGATCCAGCAGCGGCTGGCGGCGCACGCCACGGTGCTGGCGGCGCGCTGCGACGCCGCCGGCGGGGCGACCTTCGACCCGCTGGTCGAGGCGCTGCGCGCCCATCTCGACGTCGCCCGCCACGCCGACGCCGAGGCGCTGCGCGCCGCCGTCGCCGCGGCGCTGCCCGGCGACGATCCCGAACGCGCCCGCATCGCGGCCGGCGTCGCCGCGCTGCTCGCCGGCACGGCCGCGGCGCCCGAGGAGACGTTCTTCGTCGTCCGCCGCCTCCTCGGCGCGCTCGCGGCGGCGCGCCCGGTGGTGCTGATCGTCGACGACGCGCAGTGGGCGGCACCCCTGCTCCTCGACCTCGTCGAGCACCTGGCGCAGTGGACGACCGACGCGCCGCTGCTCCTGCTGCTGGCGGCCCGACCCGAGCTGCGCGAGCTCCGTCCCGCGCTCAGCCGCGGCGACGGCGCGCGCCGCCAGGTGCTCACCCTGGCCGGATTGGACGCCGGCGCCGCCACCCGTCTGGCGGCCAGCGTGATCGGCGCCGACGAGCTGCCGGCCGCCATCGCCGGGCGGGTGCTCGCCACCAGCGAGGGCAACCCGCTCTTCGTCGGCGAGCTGGTGCGCATGCTGGTGCAGGACGGCGCGCTGCGCCGCGACGGCGATCGCTGGACCGCCGCCGTCGAGCCGGCGGCGCTCGCGATGCCGCCCACCATCCACGCCCTGCTGGCGGCGCGCATCGAGCGCCTGCGCCCCGAGGAGCGCGCGGTGTTGGAGCGCGCCGCGGTGGTCGGGCGCAGCTTCTCGCGCGCCGCCGTGGCGGCGTTGCTGCCGGCCGAGGCGGCCGCCAGCCTCGACACGCACCTGCAGGCGCTGCGCCGCGGCGAGCTGATCGAGCCCGACCCGGCGCCGTTCCTGGGTGAGCCGGCGCTGCGCTTCCACCACGTGCTGATCCGCGACGCCGCCTACCGCCAGGTCCTCAAGGGGACGCGGGCGGCGCTGCACGTGCGCTTCGCCGACTGGATCGCCGGCGGCGGCGGCGAGCACGAGGAGACGATCGGCTGGCATCTCGAGCAGGCGCACGGACACCTGGCGGAGCTGGGACCACTCGATGCGAGCGGCCGCGCCATCGGTGCCCGCGCCGCGCAGGCGCTGGCCGCGGCCGGCCGGCGGGCGCTGGCCCGCGACGACCTGCCGCTGGCGGCGGCGCTGCTCGGCCGGGCGTCGGCACGCCTGGAGGACGGCGATGCGGCGCGCGCCGGGATCGCCCTCGACTGGTGCGAGGCGCTGCTGGCGGCCGGCGACGTCGGTCCCGCCGCCGCCGCGCTCGCCGAGCTCGAGCGCTTCGCCGACGCCGCGCCGCGGCTGCGCGCCTGGCACACCTGCCTCACCGGCCGGCTCGCGGTGCTCGCCGCGCCGCGGGCGCTGCGCTCCACCGCCGACGCCGTCACTCGCCGCCGCCGAGGTGCTGGCCGCCACGCCGGCGACGCGCTGGCGAGGCGAAGGCGCACGCGGTGCGGGCCGACGCACAGCGCGCCTGGGCGCCATCGGCGCCAGCGGGCGGCGCCTGTTCGCGCCCTCGCCGCCGCCCGCCGCGCCGGCGATCGCCGGCGCGCCAGCGCGGTGCTCGCCGGGGTGCCGCTGGCGGCGCTCTGGGGGCCGAGCCCGGTCACCCGCGCCAGCGGTCGCTGCCTCGATGTCGTGCGCGTCCTGCGCATCACCCAGGGCGCGCCGGCGGTGGAGGCGGTGGCGCTGCGCTGCCAGGCAGTCCTCGAAGCCCTGCGCAGTCGCGCCGACGCGGCGCGGCGGCTCATCGCCAGCTCGCGCCGCCTGGTCGAGGAGCTCGGCATCACCCACCGCCTGCTCGAGGCCGACCTGTTCGCCGGCATGATCGCCCTGCTCGAGGGCGATGCCGTGGCCGCCGAGCGCCGTCTGCGACCGGCTTACGAGGGCCTGCGCGCCCAGGGCCTCGGCATCGACGCGGCCCGCGCCGCGGCGTACCTGGCCAGCGCGCTGCTCGCCCAGGCACGCCTCGACGAGGCGGAGGCGCTGAGCCACGCGTGCGAGACGTTGGCCGGCGACGACCTGCAGGCGGCGATCGCCTGGCGCGGCGTGCGCGCCGAGGTCCTGGCGCGGCGCGGCCAGCCCGAGGCGGCGGTGGCGTTGGCGCGCGCCGCGGTCGAGATCGCCGCCACGACCGACGCCCTGCTCGATCACGCCGATGCCCGCCGGGCGCTGGCGACGGCGCTGCGCGCCGCCGGTCGCGATGCCGACGCCGCCGCCGAGACGGCGCGCGCCGTCGCGTTGTGGCAGGCCAAGGGCGCGGTGGTGCTGATCGCGCGCGAGCGCGCGGAGCCTTCAGCCGATGATCGGGTGGCGGCGCGTCCGCGGCCGTCCGAGGCATGGCGCGCGCCCGCGGCGCTGCCTCCGGCACCGCCGGCGGAGACCCCGCCCGCGGGCCCGATGCGATTCGAGAACGCCGCCCTCCGCACCGCCGAGCGGATGCGCGTCGCGGCGCTGGCGCGCGACGCGCGCGCCTTCGCGGCGCTGCTGGCGCCGCACTTCCGCAGCGCCGATCGGACGCCCGCCGTCCAGCTCGAGCTGGACCGCGACGAGTGGCTGACCTCCGGCCGCGCGATGCTCCAGGGCGGGTCCATCCTGGCGATCGATCACGAGGTGCTGGCGACGCGCGGCGAGCGGCTGTCGCTGCTGCGGGTTCGCTGGGTGGCGGGCGGCGGAACGGTGGGGCCCGGCCAGCTCGACTGGCTGCAGGTGCTCGAGGTCGCGGCCGACGGTCGCGCCGTCGCCGAGGTCGCGTTCGATCCCGGCGACGTCGACGCGGCCTATGCCGAGCTCGATCGGCGCTATGCGGCCGGCGAGTCGGCGCCCTTCGCCGCGGTGACGGCGGCGATGGAGATCTTCCGCCACGCCCTCGCGGCGCGCGACTGGGAGGCGCTGGCCGACGTGCTGGCGCCCGACCTGGTGGTGCACGATCACCGGCCGCTCGGCTGGGAGGCGACGCGCGGCCCGCAGCCGTACGTCGATGCCCTGCGCGAGCTGGTCGCGCTGGCGCCGGACGTGCGCCTGCGCCTCGACCACGCCGACGTCTGCGCCCACGGCTACCTGGCGCTCTCCACCTGGGTGGGCACGCACGAGGGCGGCATCTTCGAGGCCCCCAGCTACATCGTCGGCGAGCTGGACGCCTCGCGACGCGCCCGCCGCTTCGATCAGTACGACCTCGCCCAGCTCGCGGCGGCGCAGGCGCGCTGGGCGGCGCTGCGGCAGCGCCCCGCGCCGCTCGATAACGCGGCGTTCCGCCTGCGCACGCATATCCGCGGCCTGTTCGCGGCCGGCGACTGGCCGGCCCTGCGCGCCCTGGCGGCGCCGGACTTCCGCTACGACGATCGGCGGCGCTGGACGCAGCTCGCCGGCGGCGTCGACTTCTGGATCCGCAGCATGCGGACGGTGCGCGAGGCCGACGTCCTGCCGACCTTCGAGCTGCTCGTCGCCGTCGGCGACCGCGTCTCGGTCGAGCGAGCCCTGTGGCGCGGACAGTCGGAGGGCGGCGGGGTGGAGATCGAATACGTCTCGCTCACCCAGCTCGACGTCGAGGGCCGCCTGCTGCGCTCGCTCAACTTCGATCCCGAGGATCGCGACGCCGCCGTCGCCGCCGCGCGGGCGCTGGCCGGCGCCGCCTAGCTCGCAACGGGGCGCAGGCGGCCGGCGGGCTCAGCCGGTGAGCTGCGCCATCAGGCCGAGGGTGTCGGCGAAGTGGAGATCCTCCACCACCAGGCCATCGGCGCCGAGGCGGGTGAAGGTCGCGCCGTCGATGCGCACCCGCCTGCCGGTGGGCGGAATGCCGAGCAGCTCGCCGCGGTGGGTGCCGCGCAGCACCCAGCGATCGGCGTGGCGGTCGCCGTCGATGAGCAGCTCGACGCGCTCGAGCGTGAGATCGGGGAAGGCCGTCAGCAGCGCCGCGGCGCGGGCGCGCACGGCGGCGCGGCCGCGCGCCTCCTGGCCGGTGCCGACCTCGCGCACCACCGCGTCCTCGGCGAACACCGCCGCGACGGCGTCCGGGTCGTGCGCGTTCCAGGCGGCGTAGGTCGCGTCGTTGACGGCGAGGGCGCGGCGGCGATGGTCGTCCATGGCCGATCGGGATAGCGCCGCGGAAGCGCCAACGCCATGGCGCCGCGCGGGGTGAACGTGCTGACCTCCGCCGGGAGATCTCCTCCGGCGGCCGATAGCGCCACGTCTTCAGCGCCGGATCGCGGCCCGACACGGATTGGTGCGCCAGGCCGACGACCCGTGCCGCCCCGCCGAGGACCGTGAGCACTCGCTCGCGCCGGGCCTGCGCGACGCGCAATGGAGGAGGTTGTCGGCCCTGGCGCGGGGTGCCAGGCGCGTGGCCGTGATCACACCGCGTTCAGCAGCGCCGCGAGGAAGGCGCGGCGCAGGCGATCCTTGCCGGGGTCGTCGGCGTGGACGGCCCACAGGGCCGGGGCGCCGCGCGGCGGCGCCTCGCTCCACGCCGGCAGGACGCGCGCCAGGGCGCCGCTGGCGAGCGCGTCGCGCACCGCCCAGTCGGGCAGGCGGGTGATGCCGAGGCCGTCGACCGCGAGCCGCACCAGCAGCTCGAGGTTGTTGCTGCGCACCGGGCCGGCGACCTCCACCGTGCGGACGACGCCGCGGCGATGGCGCAGGCTCCAGGTCACGCGCTGGCTGCCGCTGCCGTAGAGCAGGCAGGGCACGGCGGCGAGGCGCCCCGGATCGCGCGGCGCGCCGTGCGCCGCCAGCCAGGCCGGGGCGGCGCAGATGACGCGCTGGAAGCCGACCAGCCGGCGGGCGCGCAGGGACGAGTCGGGCAGCGGGCCGAGGCGGATGGCGAGGTCGTAGGCGTCGGTGATGACGTCGCGGAAGTCGTCGCTGGCGTGGACGTCGAGCTGGACGCCGGGGTGGGCGGCGACGAAGCGCCGCACCACCCGCGGCAGCACCTGCTCGGCGACGAACACCGGCACGGTGACGCGCAGCGTGCCGCGACGCGCGTCCTTCGCCGCCGCGATCTCGTCGCGCACGGCGTCCTCGGCGGCGAGCACCTGGGCGACGTGGGCGGCGTAGCGGCGGCCGGCCTCGGTCAGCGAGAGCCCGTGCGTCGAGCGCCGGAACAGGGCGACGCCGAGGCGCGCTTCGAGGCGCTGGACGGCGCGGGTGGCGGTCGACACGGTGACGCCGAGGGCGCGCGCCGCGGCGCTGAACGAGCCGCTGCTCGCCACCTGGTGGACGACGCGCAGCTCGAAGAGATCGTCCGCCGCCGGCAAAGCGGTTTTGCTCGCCATGCGGATTCCATCCAGCGCCGCGCCGCGCCATGTCAATCGCCGACGACAGGAGGACGACATGCGTGCGCTCCATTTTCTCGAACCCGGACGGCTCGCCTGGCGCGAGGTGGCGGATCCGGTGCTGCGCGCCCCCGGCGAGGCGCTCGTCCGCCCGCTGGCGGTGGCGCGCTGCGATCTCGACCTGGCGATCGTGCGCGGCGAGGCGCCGTTCCGCGGCCGCGCCCTGCACTGGCTGCGCAACCACCTGCCGCCGGCGATCGGTCAGCGCGGGCTGTTCCGCAACGCGCCCTTCCAGGGTCCGTTCGCCTTCGGCCACGAGTGCGTCGCCGAGGTGGTGGCGGTCGGCGACGCGGTGCGCGGCGTGCGGCCCGGCGACCGCGTCGTCGTGCCGTTCCAGATCTCCTGCGGCGCCTGCGGCCGCTGCGACCGCCACCTGACCGCCAACTGCGCCGGCGTCCCGGCGCGGTCGATGTACGGGTTCGGCGAGCTCGGCGGCATGCGCTGGGGCGGCGCCCTCGCCGATCTGCTGCACGTGCCGTTCGCCGACGCGATGCTGCTGCCGCTGCCGGCGGGGCTCGACCCGGTCGCGCTCGCCAGCGCCAGCGACAACCTCTGCGACGCCTGGCGCACGGTGGCGCCGTTTCTCGCCGCCCACCCCGGCGCGCCGGTGCTGGTGGTCGGCGGCGGCGCCCAGAGCATCGGCCTCTACGCCGCCGGACTGGCGGTGGCGCTCGGCGCCGAACGGGTGGACTACCTCGACCGCGACCGCGAGCGCCTGGCGATCGCCGCCCGCCTCGGGGCGCAGCCGATCGAGGCGCCGTACGACGCCGAGCGCGACGCCCGCTACCCGATCACCGTCGACGCCAGCGCCGACCCCGCCGGTCTCGCGCGCGCCCTGCTCAGCGTCGAACCGGGCGGCACCTGCACCAGCGTCGGGATCTACTACACGCCGACCACGCCGGTGCCGCTGCGCACGCTGTACGGCACCGGCGTGACCTTCGTCACCGGCCGCGTGCACGCCCGCAACGACCTGCCGGCGGTGCTCGACTTCGTCGCCCGCGGCGGCTTCGCGCCGCAGGCCGTGACCAGCCGCGTCGCCGCCTGGGACGACGCGCCGGAGGCGCTGTTCGACCCCGGCCCGAAGGTCGTCATCACCCGCCACCCTCCGGCCGCCCTCGCCGCCTGAACCGTCCGCCGGCACCCGGCGTCGCCTGGGAGCGGCGCGCCGACTTGTGCTACAGGCCCGGCGTGCCCGAGCGACGGCGACTGGCGGAGGCGCGCGACGGCGTCCCGTGGCGCAAGTGGGGGCCCTACCTGAGCGAACGCCAGTGGGGCACGGTGCGCGAGGATTACAGCGACGACGGCAACGCCTGGGCGTACTTCACCCACGACCAGGCGCGGGCGCGCGCCTACCGCTGGGGCGAGGACGGCCTGGCGGGCTTCGCCGACGAGCGCAGCCGCCTCTGCTTCGCGCTGGCGCTGTGGAACGGCGTCGACCCGATCCTCAAGGAGCGCCTGTTCGGCCTCACCAACGCCGAGGGCAACCACGGCGAGGACGTCAAGGAGTACTACTACTACCTCGACGCGACGCCGACCCACTCGTACCTGCGCTGGCTGTACAAGTATCCGCAGCGCGCCTTCCCGTACGCCGACCTGGTCGACACCAACCGGCGCCGGCGCCGCGACGAGCTGGAGTACGAGCTCATCGACACCGGCGTCTTCGCCGACGATCGCTACTTCGACGTCGAGGTCGAGTACGCCAAGGCCGCGGTCGAGGACATCGGCATCCGCATCACCGTGCGCAACCGCGGGCCGGCGGCGGCGCGGGTGCACGTGCTGCCGACGCTCTGGTTCCGCAACACCTGGTCGTGGGGCGACGACGACCGCCGGCCGCTGCTGCGGGCCGTCTCCACCGGCATCGCCGCCGAGCACGCCGACCTCGGGCGCCGCTGGCTCCACGTCGCCGGCGCGCCGGCGCTGCTGTTCACCGAGAACGAGAGCAACTGCCAGGCGTTGTGGGGGCAGCCGAATCGCTCGCCGTACGTCAAGGACGCGTTCCACCGCTATCTGATCGGCGGCGAGACGGCGGCGGTGAACCCCGCCCGCACCGGCACCAAGGCGGCGGCGGCGTTCGCCCTCGACGTGCCGGCGGGCGGCAGCGCCGCGGTGCACCTGCTGCTCACCGACCGCGAGCGGCTGGACGGCGTCGGTGCGCTCGCCACCGAGATCGACGCGCTGGTCGCGGCGCGCCGCGGCGAGGCGGATGCGTTCTACGCCAGCCTGCTGCCCGCCGCGGTCGGCGACGACGAGCGCCAGGTCTTCCGCCAGGCGCTGGCCGGCATGCTGTGGAGCAAGCAGCACTACTACTTCAACCTCGACGCCTGGCTCGAGCAGCACGGCGCGCACCCGCTGCGCGCCGACCAGGGGCGGGCGGTGCGCAACCGCAACTGGTTCCACATGGTGAACGACGACGTCATCTCCATGCCCGACAAGTGGGAGTACCCGTGGTTCGCGGCCTGGGACCTCGCCTTCCACTGCATCGCCCTGGCCGTGGTCGACATCGACTTCGCCAAGCAGCAGCTCGAGCTGATGCTGCGCGACCTCTACCTCCATCCGAGCGGGCAGATCCCGGCGTACGAATGGAACTTCGGCGACGTCAACCCGCCGGTGCACGCCTGGGCGACGCTGGTGATCTACTTCGCCGAGAAGGGGCAGACCGGCGCCGGCGACGTCGCGTTCCTCAAGTCGGCCTTCCAGAAACTCCTGGTCAACTTCACCTGGTGGCTGAATCGCAAGGATCCGAGCGGCCGCAACGTCTTCGAGGGCGGCTTCCTCGGGCTCGACAACATCGGCGTCTTCGATCGCAGCGCGCCGCTGCCCACCGGCGGCACGCTCGAGCAGGCCGACGGCACGGCGTGGATGGCGCTGTTCGCGCAGAACATGTTCGAGATCGCGCTCGAGCTGGCGCAGCACGACGCCACCTACGTCGAGATGGCGCTCAAGTTCGCCCAGCACTTCCTGTGGATCGCCGCCGCCATGGATCGCGTCGGCGATCACCAGGACGAGCTGTGGGACGAGGCGGACGGGTTCTTCTACGACGTGCTGCGCCTTCCCGACGGCACGGCGCAGCGGTTGCGGGTGCGCTCGATGGTGGGGCTGTTGTCGCTGTGCGCGACGACGGTGATCGAGCCCGAGGTGCGGGAACGGTTCCCCGAGGTCGCGGCGCGCCTGCGCGCCTTCCTCTCCCGCCATCCCGAGGTCGATGCCAGCGTCGCGCCCATCGCCCAACCGGGCATGCGCGGCCGCCGCATGCTGGCGGTGCTCGACGAGACGAAGCTGCGTCGCGTCCTGCGCTACCTGCTCGACGAGGGCGAGTTCCTCGGCCCGCACGGCATTCGCGCCCTCTCCCGCCATCACCTCGAGCACCCCTTCGTCTTTCGCTGGGGCGGCGAGGAGTGGCGCGTCGGCTACGAGCCCGCCGAGTCCAGCTCCGGCCTGTTCGGCGGCAACTCGAACTGGCGCGGGCCGGTGTGGATGCCGGTGAACCTCCTGATCCTGCGCGCCCTCGGGCAGTTCTACTCGTTCTACGGCGACGACTTCCGCGTCGAGTGCCCGACCGGCTCGGGCCGGATGCTGACGCTCTACGAGGTGACCCGCGAGATCACCGGACGGCTGATCGGCACCTTCCTGCGCGGCCCCGACGGGCGGCGGCCGGTGTTCGGCGGCAACGAGGTGCAACAGCGCGACCCGCACTGGCGCGACCTGCTGCTGTTCTACGAGTACTTCCACGGCGACAACGGCGCCGGGCTCGGCGCCAGTCACCAGACCGGATGGACCGGCGTCGTCGCCTACCTCATCCACGTGCGCCACGCGGTGCGCGGCGAGCAGGTCCTGGCGAGCGGCCTGCGCGCCGCGGTCATGGCGAACACATAGGGGGACGGACGATGCGACACGTCGTGGTGCGACTGGTCGGCGCGGCGGCGCTGTGCCTGGTGATGGGCGGCGCGCCGGCACGGGCGAATCTGCCGCTCGGCGCCTGCTGCTTCGCCAACGGCACGTGCCAGGACCTGATGGTGACGCAGTGCGACGGCCTCAGCGGCGACTTCATCGGCGAAGGCACCTCGTGCCAGCAGATCGACTGCGCCGCGCCGGTGGCCGCGCCGGTGCTGTCGATCGCCGGCCTGGTCGCCGCCTGCGGCGCCCTGGCGGCGCTCGCGCTGTACCGCCTCGGCAGGCGCCGTCACAGCTAGCCCGGCCAGTGGCGCGCGCCACTGGCGTGGGTCGTGGCCCGCCCGGCCGGGCGCGCGCGCTCCATCGCGGAGCGCGCGCTGCCAGGCGCGGGCAGCCGCTCAGCCGTTCAGCGCCTGCAGGCGCTCGACCGCCTCGACGTACTCGGTGACCAGCCCCTGCATGACGTCGCGCACGCTGCGCGACTGGTTGATGTGGCCGATGACCTGCCCGGCGGGGTTGAACATCACCTTCTTGGCCTTGTCGGCGTAGCGGTGGCCGCGGCTCACCGCGTCGGCGGTGACCATGAACTGCAGCGGCATGCCGAGCGTGCCCGGCGAGTCGGGGCCCTCCCACGCATCGGTCCAGTCGTTCCTCAGCATGCGGCAGGGCTTGCCGGTCCAACTGCGCGAGCGGACGGTGTCGCGGGTGCCCGCCTTCAGGTACGAGTCCATCTGCGCCGGCGGCACGTCGGCCTCCTGCACGGTGAGCCACAGGGTGCCGGTCCACACCCCCTGGGCGCCCATCGCCAGCGCGGCGGCGATCTGCTTGCCGCTGCCGACGCCGCCCGCCGCCAGCACCGGCGTCGGCGCCACCGCCTCGATCACCTCCGGCCACAGCACCATGCTGCCGACGTCGCCGGTGTGACCGCCGCCCTCGGTGCCCTGGGCGATGATGATGTCGATGCCCGCCGCCTGGTGCGAGCGCGCCTGCTTCGCCGCGCCGCACAGGGCCGCCACCAGGCGGCCGCTGTCGTGGATCTCCTTGATGATCTCCTCGGGCGGCGTGCCGAGCGCGTTGGCGATCAGCTTCACCTTCGGGTGCGTGAGCGCGATCTCCACCTGCGGCGTCGCCGTCGCCGCCGTCCAGCCGAGAAGCTGCTGCGCCTGCTCGCCCTCGGGAAGCTTCGGCACGCCGTGGTCGGCGAGGATCTTGTCGGCGAACTTGCGATGCTCCTCGGGGATCGCCGCCATCAGCATCTCCTCGAGCTTCTTGGGGTCGACCTCGCCCATGCCCTCGTACTTGCCGGGGATGACGATGTCGACGCCGTACGGCTTGTCGCCGATGTGCTCGTCGATCCAGGCGAGCTCGACCTCGAGCTGCTGGGGCGAGAAGCCGACGGCGCCGAGGACGCCGAAGCCGCCCGCCTTGCTCACCGCGGCGACGACGTCGCGGCAGTGGCTGAAGGCGAAGATGGGGAGCTCGATGCCGAGCCGGTCACAGAGGGGGGTGTGCATGGGGCAATCCTTTCTCGAGCAATGTCAGCGCCGCGCCACCGCGGCGGGGAGGCGTCCAGCGCGCTCCGCGCCGCGGCGGCGCGACGGTGACGGGAGGGACAGATCACTCGCCAGGCCGGCGATGAGATGGCGCAGGCCGAATTCGAAGACGCGGTCGGCGTCGCCGCGGTGCGTCTGTTCGAGGACCGCGTAGGCGGCGGCGCCGTCGGCCGGGCGCTCGCGGCGCAGCGTCGCCTGGATCTGCCGGTGCACCGGGCCGGTCGAGCGGTTGCCGGCGAGGAAGCTGAAGCCGATGACGTAGGTCGTCAGCGCCGTGATCGCGAAGCCGGTCTGCGCCTCCGAGAAGCCGGCGCGGCGCAGCGGCGCGGCGGCGGCCTCGATGAAGCGCAGCGCGTTCGGACCGTGCGGCGTGCTGTAGGCGAAGAGCGTCGCCAGGCGCGGCTTGCGCGCGAACAGCGCCCGCAGGCGGCGCATCAGCTCGGCCACCTGCTCCTGCCAGGGGCCGTCCGGGGGCGGCGTCAGGTCGCCCATCACGTGATCGAGGACACGCGCCAGCAGCGCCTCCTTGCTGCCGATGCGGCGGTAGAGCGCCGGCGCCTGGATGCCGAGCGCCGCCACCAGCGTGCGCATCGACCAGGCCTCCATGCCCTTCGCCTCGATCAGCCGCCGCGCCGCGACGACGATGGCGTCGACGTCGGGCGGCGTCCGGCGGCGCGGAGTTAACGACGTTACCATGATGCGGTAACACCGTTACCGCACGCACCGGGGCGAATGCAACCGCGGCGCCGCGGCGGGCGGCGACTCGCGCCCCGCCGGCCCGCCCGCATTGTCCCCGGCGCGGCCGCCGGATAAGGGGCTGGGGTTCCCGCATGCTGCTGCCGATCTTCCTCATCGTCCTCGTGGACATCCTCGCCTTCACGCTGGTGATCCCGCTGCTGGCGATCTACGCCGAGCACCTCGGGGCGACGCCGTTCGTCGCCACCCTGCTGGTGTCGGTGTTCGCGGTCTGCCAGCTCATCTCGGGACCGCTGCTCGGCCGCATCTCCGATCGCGTCGGCCGCAAGCCGATGCTGATCGTCAGCCAGGTCGGAACCCTGCTCGGCCTGCTGGTGATGGGCAGCGCCAACTCGCTGTGGCTGCTCTTCCTCGGCCGCATGCTCGACGGCGCCACCGCCGGCAACCTGTCGCTGGCGCAGGCGTACATCGCCGACAACACCAAGCCGGAGGATCGCGCCCGCTCCTTCGCCATCATCGGCATCGCCTTCGGGCTCGGCTTCTTCCTCGGGCCGTCGATGGCCGGCTACGTCTCGCAATACGGCCTGCACCAGCCGTTCCACGTCGCCGCCGGCCTGTCGCTGCTCAGCATCCTCTGCACGCTGGCGCTGCTGCCCAACCAGCCGCCGGTGGCGCGGGCCGCCGGCGCCGCCGCCGGGCCCGGCGGCGCGCGCCTGGCGCTCACCGACTGGGGCACCTACGCGCAGTACTTCGAGCGCCCGGTGCTCGCCGGCCTGCTGCTGCAGTTCCTGCTGTTCGGGTTCGCCTTCACCACCTTCACCTCGGGATTCGCGCTGTTCTCCGAGCGCACCTTCCGCTGGCACGACCAGCCGTTCACGCCGCGCGAGATCGGCTACCTGTTCGCCTACGCGGGCTTTCTCGGCATCGTCCTGCAGGGCGGCCTGATCGGCCGGCTGGTGAAGCGCTTCGGCGAGCCGGTGCTGGTCAGCGCCGGCTTCCTGTCGATGGCCGGCGGCTTCCTGCTGCTCGGCCTCATCGACCAGGTGCCGCTGCTGGTCGTGGTGGCGACGCTGGTCGCCTTCGGCCAGGGCGTGCTGCGGCCGACGCTCACCAGCCTGCTCAGCCAGAGCGCCGATCCGAGCGAGCAGGGCGTGGTCCTCGGGCTGTCGCAGTCGCTGACCTCGATCGCGCTGGTGCTGGCGCCGCCGCTCGGCGGCTGGCTGATCGGCGCCGGGCATCTCTCGACCTGGGCATTCGTCGCCGCGCTCGCCGCCGTCCTCGGGTGGCTCGCCGCCGGCTGGGGTTCCTCGCGGGCCTTGGTGCTCACCCCGCCGGCCCGCGCCGACGGCCAGGGCTGACCCCGCCGCGGGGGGCACCCCGCGGCCGGTGTTCACGCGGCGCCAACTGTGATGAGGTGGCGCCGTGATCCTCGTCCTCAACGCCGGATCGTCGACTCTCAAGCACGCGCTGTTCGCGCCGCCGGCGCTGCACCGCGCCGCCTCGGGGACGATCGAGCGCATCGCCGCCGGCGCGCACGTCGCCCGTCTGCCGGAGCTCTTCGCCGCCCTCGGCGCGGCGCCGCTCACCGCCATCGGCCATCGCGTCGTGCACGGCGGCGAACGCTTCTCGGCCCCGGTGCGGGTCGACGCCGAGGTGCTGGCGGCGCTGCGCCAGCTCGCGCCCCTGGCGCCCGAGCACGCGCCGCAGGAGATCGCGCTCATCGCCGCGCTGGCGGCGCAGCGGCCCGACGTGCCGCAGGTGGCGTGCTTCGACACCGCCTTCCACGCCGACCTGCCGGCGGCGGCGCGCCTGCTGCCGATTCCGCGCCACTACGCGGCGCAGGGCGTGCGCCGCTACGGGTTCCACGGCCTCTCTTACGCCTACCTGCGCGACGAGCTGGCGCGCCTCGACCCGGCGGCGGCGCGCGGCCGGGTGGTGTTCGCCCATCTCGGCAACGGCTGCAGCCTGGCGGCGGTGCGCGACGGCCGCTGCGTCGACACGACGATGGCCTTCACCCCCGCGGCCGGCCTGGTGATGGGAACGCGCAGCGGCGATCTCGATCCCGGGCTCGTCGCCTACCTGGCGCGCCGCGAGGGGCTCGACGCGGCGGCGTTCGACGCGCTGGTGAACGGCCGCTCCGGCCTGCTCGGCCTCTCGCAGACGAGCGGCGACGTGCGCGACCTGCTCGCCGCCGAGGCGCACGACGCCCGCGCCGCCGAGGCGCTCGCCGTCTTCTGCCTCAGCGCCCGCAAGTGGATCGGCGCCATGGCCGCGTCCCTCGACGGCCTCGACACGCTGGTGTTCAGCGCCGGCATCGGCGCGCACGCGGCGCCGATCCGCGCCCGCATCTGCGCCGGCCTGACGCACCTCGGCGTGCGGCTCGACGGCGAGCGCAATGCCGCCCACGCGGCGGTGATCTCGGCGCCCGGCAGCGCCGTCACGGTGCGCGTCATCCCCACCGACGAGGAGCGGCAGATCGCGCGCGAGACCGCCGCGCTGCTCGCCGCCTGAGCCGCCGGCGCGCCCGGCTGTACGGACGGCGCGGCGGTGGTAGAACCGCCGCATGCGCTGGCAGGAGCAACGGCGGAGCGACAACGTCGAGGATCGCCGCGGCGCGGGCGCCCCGCGCGGCCGCGGCATCGCGCTGAGCGGCGGCACGCTGCTCCTGGTCCTCGCCATCGCCTTCCTCACCGGCGAGAACCCGCTGGTGCTGCTGGAGGCGGTGAACGACGGCGCCGGCAGCGCGGTCAACGCGCCACGGGCGCCGGGCCGGCCGGGCGCGCCGAGCGATCAGCTCGGCCAGTTCGCCTCCGCCGTGCTCGGCTCCACGGAGGACGTCTGGGGCCGGGTGTTCGCCGACACCGGCCGCCGCTACCAGCCGCCGGTGATGGTCCTCTTCTCGGGCGCGGTGGAATCGGCATGCGGCTACGGCAGCGCCGCCGTCGGTCCCTTCTACTGCCCGCTCGACGACAAGCTCTACCTCGATCTCTCCTTCTTCGACGAGCTCGCGCGCCGCTTCGGAGCCCCCGGCGACTTCGCGCAGGCCTACGTGATCGCGCACGAGGTCGGCCACCACGTGCAGAACCAGCTCGGGATCGCCGCCGAGGTGCGCGCCGCGCAGCGCGGCGCGGCGCAAGCGGACGCCAACGCGCTCTCCGTCCGCATGGAGCTGCAGGCCGACTGCCTCGCCGGCGTCTGGGCCGCGCGCAGCGATCTGCTCGAGCCGGGCGACGTCGAGGAGGGCCTGCGCGCCGCCAGCGCCATCGGCGACGATCAACTGCAACGCCGCGCCCAGGGCTATACCGTCCCGGAAACCTGGACCCACGGCTCCTCCGCCATGCGCACCCGCTGGCTGCGCCGCGGCCTGCAGAGCGGCGACCTCGACCAGTGCGACACCTTCGCGGCGGCGGCGCCGTGAGGCGCCGCGGTCAGCTCCCTTCCGGCCTTGCCCAAGAATTCGCTGCTCCCGCGAGGCAGCCCCAGGTTGTTAGGTTGCTAGGTTGTTAGTTGTTAGGCCTGAACGGCCTCTGAGACTAACAACCTAACAACTAACAACCTAGCAACCTTTCTTGAGCAAAGCCTTCCGTTCCTCCGCCTGGGCCTCCGACACCGAGGCCTCGCCCATCAGGAGCTGGCTGACGGCGATCGCCGCCAGGCCGGCGATCGAAATGGTCACGCTGCCGCTCTGCTCGCCGATCCACAGCATGCCGGCGATCGGCAGCCGGTAGCCGGCGGAGAGGAAGCAGGCGGCGCCGAGCAGCGGCAGCAGGTGCGCATGGCCGCGGCCGATGGCCTCGGCGATCAGTTGGCCGATGAAGGCGCCGTTGCAGGCGAGCGAGGTGAACACGCCGCCGCCGCCGCCGCCGTAGACGCAGATCAGGTTGCCGGCGGCGCGGACGGCGAGCACGGCGCCGATCAGCCCCAGCGGGTGCGGCTCGCGCAGCAGCCAGTCGGCGGCGACGTAGCCGGGGCCGAAGGTGATCCAGGCGCCGGAGAGCGCGAAGCCCACGGCCGCCAGCAGCCCGAGGCCGGCGCCGCCGATCGCGGCCCGGGTGAAGCGCGTCTGGCGGCGGCCGATCGCCCGCAGCCCGTCCTCGATGGCGGCGAACAGGCGGGCGCCGAGGCCGCAGCAGATCGCCACCGCGGCACAGGCGGCGACGTAGGTGGCGTCGATCGGCGGCAAGGGCGCCACCTGCAGCAGCAACTCGTCGCCGACCAGGGCGCGCCGCACCAGGTAGGCGCTGACGGCGGCGATGGCGCAGGGCGCCAGTCGCGGCGCGTCGACGTCGCGCCGGTACGGCACCTCGATGCCGTACAGCGCGCCCATCGCCGGCGAGGAGAACACCGCCGCGATGCCGGCGCTGGCGCCCGCCGCCAGCAGCGTGCGGCGGGTGTCCTCCGAACGGGTCCACCGCGCCAGCAGTTGGCTCCAGGCGGCGCCGATCAGCGCCGACGGCGACTCGAACCCCTGCGAGCCGCCGAAGCCGACGGTGGTGACGGCGGCGAGGAGGCGGCCGGGTACCTCGCGCAACGGCAGGCGCGCCCCGGGCGTGACGTAGGTGTGGATGTAGAGCTCCGAGGTCGCCGGCGTGAAGAAGCCGGTGACGAGGCGTCCGACCCCCCAGGTGGCGAGCAGGGCGAGCGGCGTGAGCAGCGCCGGCAGGTAGCCCGGCAGGTCCGCCAGCCGCTCCATGAGCTGGCCCTCGACCAGCCCCGACGCCGCCGCCACGCAGGCGCCGGTGAGAGCGCCGATCAGCGCCGGGGCGAGGAACTGCGAGAGCAGCGGGCCCATGGCTGCCGTGGCTCGCAAATTCGCGCCGCCGACACAACTCGCCTCCCCCGCGGCGGGCAGTGGCGAGCGGCGGGGGAAAAGCCGGTGTTCCGGCGCCGCCGGCTGTGGTTGAATGCGCGCCATGCGCCAGGTCGACCTGTGTGTGATCGGCAGCGGTCCGGGCGGGCAGAAGGCGGCGATCCAGGCCGCCAAGCTCGGCAAGCGGGTGTGCCTCGTCGAGCAGCGCGAGCAGGTGGGCGGGGTCGCGGTGCACACCGGCACCATCCCCTCGAAGGCGCTGCGCGAGATGATCCTGCGCGCCGGCGGCATCCGCAGCGCGGCGCCGCGGCTGCAGGACTTCCTCGCCGCCGGCCGCGCCGCGACGCTCAAGCAGCTCTGGAGCTACTACGACACGGTCATCCAGACCGAGGTGCAGATCGTCCAGCGGCAACTGGCGCACAACGAGATCGAGCTGGTGTACGGCAGCGCCCGCTTCGTCGACCCGCACACCGTCGAGGCCGCCGGCCTCACCGCCACCGAGACCATCGTCGCGGACGCGTTCGTGATCGCGGTCGGCAGCGTGCCGGCGCGGCCGGCGCAGGTGCCGTTCGACGGCGTCACCGTCTTCACCACCGACGAGCTGTTCTCGCTCCCCGCCGTGCCGCACTCGATGGTGATCGTCGGCGGCGGCGTCATCGGCACCGAGTACGCGTCGATGCTGGCGGTGCTCGGCGTCCGCGTCACCCTGATCGAGAGCCGGCCGCGGCTGCTCGAGTTCGTCGACGGCGAGATCGTCGAGGCGCTGCAGTACCACCTGCGCCAGCACGGCGTGGCGCTGCGGCTCGGCGAGCACGTGGTGACCATCCGTGCCGTCCCGGCGAGCGGCGGCGGCCGCTCCGCCACCGGGCAGATGGCCGAGGTGACGCTGGAGAGCGGCAAGTCGGTGATCGCCGACTGCCTCATGTACTGCGTCGGCCGGCAGGGCGCGACCGCGGGGCTCAACCTCGCCGCGGTCGGCCTCGAAGCCGACGCCCGCGGCCGCCTCAAGGTCGACGCCGGCTACGCCACCAGCGTGCCGCACGTGCGCGCCGTCGGCGACGTCATCGGCTTTCCCGCGCTCGCCTCGACCAGCATGGAGCAGGGTCGGGTGGCGGTGTGCCGGATGTACGGCGCGGCGTGCGATTCGATGAACGCGCTGTTGCCGTACGGCATCTATTCCATCCCCGAGATCGCCACCGTCGGGCGCACCGAGGAGGACCTCACCCGCGCCGGCATCGCCTACGAGACGGGCATCGCCCAGTACCGCGAGATCGCCCGCGGACAGCTCCTGGGCGACGAGTTGGGGATGCTCAAGCTGCTGATCGCGCAGGACACGCACGCGGTCCTCGGCGCGCACGCCATCGGCACCGGCGCCACCGAGCTCATCCACATCGCGCAGGCGGTGATGGCCCTGAACGGCACCGCCGACTACTTCGTCGACGCCGTCTTCAACTACCCGACGCTGGCGGAGTGCTACCGCGTCGCCGCCCTGAACGGCCTGAACAAGCTGCGCAACGCCTGACGCCGTCGCGGACGGTACCGGCGTGATCGGCCGGCGCGGCGTGGCACCCCCAGGGGCGCCCTGCTAGGACTGCCCGCTGTGACGATCGGTCGGGCTTGGTGCGCTGCGCTGCTGGCGGTGCTGCTGCTCGGCGGGCGGGGCGGCGCCGCGGAACCGACGGCGGCCGCCAAGGCGCCGGCGCCGACGGCGACCGCGGTGCTGCCGATCGCGCTGGCCGACGTCGCCGCGAAGAGCGACGAGCTCGCCGTCTACCTCACCCAGGTGGACGAGCGCTGGCAGCCGGGCCCCGACATCCAGGCGATCGTCAGCGGACTGCCGGTGGTCGCGGCCGAGATCCACGACAAGGCGACCGCCACGCGCCGCCTGCTGTCCGGCAGCCCCACCCTGCGCGACGTCGACAACCTGAGCGAGAAGTGGCGGCTGCTGCGCAGCCAGCTCGACGCCTGGAGCGCGACGCTCACCGACATGGCGTCGGCGCTCGATCGCGAGATGGGCGGGCTGGACGACCTGCGCGTCATCTGGCGCGCCACCAAGGACGAGGCGCGGGCACAGAACGCGCCGCCGGCGCTGCTCGACCGCATCGACACCGCGCTCGGCAGCATCGCCGGCGCCCGCAAGGGCGGCGAGGCGCGCCGCCAGCGCCTGCTCGAGCTCCAGGACCAGGTGGTGGCGCAGGCGGCGATGATCCGCGAGCCGCTGCGCGATCTCGCCAACGTCCGCCGCCAGAGCTTCGGCCGTCTGCTGGTCGCCGACCGCGATCCGGTGTGGGCCACCTACCCGGCGGAGGGAATGGCCGCCGCGGTGGGCAGCGCGCTGGCGGCGTCGCGCGAGGAGATCGGGGGGGCGCGCGACTACCTGGCCGGCCGCGGCGCGCGGGTGGCGTTCCAGCTCGCGCTCTTTCTCGTGCTCGCCGCCGCGCTGCGGCGGGCGCGCCCGCTGGTGGCGCAGTGGGCCAGGGACGACGGCAGCCTGGGACGCGGCGCGCGCGTCTTCGAGGTGCCGGCCTCCGCGGCCGCGGTGGTGACCCTGCTGGCGACCGGCTGGTTCCTGCCCGACATGCCGCTGCTGCTCGTCGATCTCGTCGGATTCGCCGCGCTGCTGCCCACCCTGCGCGTGCTGCGCCGCCTGGTCGACCCGCCGGCGGTGCCGGCGCTGTGGGCGATCGGCATCTTCTATGCCGTCGACCAGCTCACCCGCTTCCTGTCGTCGCAGCCCTTCCTCGAGCAGCTCCTGTTCACGGTCGAGCGGCTCGGCGCGGTCGCCTTCCTGGTGTGGTTCATCCGCAGCGGCCGCTTCCGCGCCATGTGGGACCGCGACTCGCGCTGGGCGCCGGTGGTGGAGCGGCTGGCGCAGGCGCTGGCGGTGCTGATCGCCGTCAGCGCGATCGCCGGCGCGCTCGGCTACATGCAGCTCTCCCGCTACCTGCAGGAGGCCAACTTCGACAGCGCCTACGCGGCGCTGGTCCTCTTCGGCAGCCTGCAGGTGCTCGAAGCGCTGTGGGCCTACGTGCTGCGGACCCGGGCGGCGCGCCGCCTGCTGATGGTCACCCGTCACCGCGCGCTGCTGCAGCGGCGGGGCGAGGTGCTGCTCGGCTGGCTGGCCGGCATCGTCTGGGTGGTGGTGACGCTGCGCAACGCGCGCCTGTTCGAGCCGCTGACCGAGGCCCTGCGCGCCGCGCTCGCCGCCGAGGTGACGGTCGGGTCGCTCACCCTGTCGCTCGGCGCCGTGCTCGCCTTCGCCGTCACCGTCTGGCTCAGCTTCGCGCTGTCGCGGCTGGTCCGGTTCATCCTCGCCGAAGACGTCTATCCGCGCGTCGCCCTGCCGCCCGGCATGCCGTACGCGTTGTCGACGCTGACCAACTACGCCGTGCTGCTGGTCGGCTTCCTGATGGCGCTCGCCGCCAGCGGCCTGCAGCTCGACCGCTTCGCGCTGCTCGCCGGCGCCTTCGGCGTCGGCATCGGCTTCGGCCTGCAGACCATCGTCAACAACTTCGTCTCCGGCCTGATCCTGCTCTTCGAACGCCCGGTGAAGGTGGGCGACGTCATCCAGGTCGCCTCGTTCTCCGGCGAGGTGCGGCACATCGGCATCCGCTCGAGCACCCTGCGCACCTTCGACGGCGCCGACGTCATCCTGCCGAACGGCGAGCTGATCTCGGGGGCGGTGACCAACTGGACGCTCAGCGACCGCATGCGCCGCATGGAGGTGACGGTCGGCGTCGCCTACGGCAGCGATCCCGATCAGGTGCTGGCGCTGCTGCGCGGCGTCGCCGTCAACCACCCCCGGGTGCTCGAGCATCCGGCGCCGGTGGCGCTGTTCACCGGCTTCGGCGACAGCGCGCTGAACTTCGTCCTGCAATGCTGGACGGACACCCTCGACAAGCTGGCGACGACGCGCAGCGAGCTGGCGGTGCAGATCAACGCCGCGCTGCGCGGCGCCGGCATCGACATCCCGTTCCCGCAGCGCGACATGCGCCTGACGGGGGCGCCCCTGGCCATCCGGCTGGTGCGCGACCGCGGGCCGAAGGAGTAGGGGGCCGCCATGGACACGCCGATTCCCGCCATCGACATGTGGGCGCCGATCGTGCCGACGCGCGAGCTGATGGCGCACATCGCCGACCACTTTCCGCTGCCGCAGCTCGACTACCTGCGCGTCTTCTGGAAGGGCGAGCCGACGCTCGAGACGCTGCGCCGCGCCGCCGCCGCGCTGGCGGCCGACGATGCCGACATCGTCGCGATGCTCGACCAGGCCCATGTCACCCGCACCCTGATCACCGGCTTCGACGAGGCGAGCAGCGGCGGCACCGTCTTCGTCCCCAACGAGTTGGTGGCGGCGGTGGCGGTCGCAGAGTCCGATCAGCAGGTCCCCCGCGACAGTGTCTTCGTCCCCAACGAGTTGGTGGCGGCGGTGGCGGCCCGCCATCCGACGCGGTTCATCCCCTTCGCCGGCGTCGACATCCTGCGCGGCGCCGCGGCGGTGCGCGAGACGCGCGAGTGGATCGCCGGGCGCGGCTTTCGCGGCCTCAGCCTGCGGCCGTTCATGATCAACCTGCCGCCCGACGATCGGCGCTACTATCCGTTCTACGAGCTGTGCGTCGAGCTCGACGTGCCGGTCAGCGTCCACGCCTCGGCGAACTGGACCACCAGCCGGCCGAGCGATCTCGGGCATCCCCGGCACTTCGACCAGGTGGCGTGCGATTTTCCGGAGCTGAAGCTGATCCTCAGCCACGCCGGCTATCCGTGGGTGCTCGAGGCCTGCCTGCTGGCGTGGAAGCATCCCAACCTCTACCTCGAGCTGGCGGCGCACCGCCCGAAGTACTTCACCGCGCCGGGCAGCGGCTGGGAGCCGCTGCTGCGCTTCGGCCAGACGACGATCCAGGACAAGATCCTCTACGGCAGCGGCGCCTTCCTGATCGGCCGCCCGGTGCGCGAGCTGGTCGACGAGCTGCGCGCCCTACCGCTGCGGCCGGCGGTGATGGAACAGTGGCTGTGGCGCAACGCGGCGCGCCTGCTCGGAGAGGCGTCGTGAACCACCGGACCAGGCCGCGGCCACGGTGTCATCCGCCGGCCTGCTGACTCGCGCCGCTCGACGGCCGCGGGGGGGCGCGCGGCGGCCGGTCCGACAGGGGGGCCGTGTGGAATCCCCAGCGCACACGGGCTACCGCCGCCTTCCCGCGCTGCTTCGCCAGCGCCAGATCGCGCCATGACGTGAAGGGTTCGCCTTCGCGCCCTCATCGCCAGCCGGCTCTGCTGCGCGCACGTCGCCAGCCGGAACAGTCCCCGGAGAGCGGAACCGTCCCCGTGCGCCGCCGTGAGGGATCCAGCTCGCGAGCGAGGCGCCGGCCCGGCGCAAATTGAACCCAAATCGAACAGATCGGGCCTTCCATCCGTCCCCCCCGCCCGGTCACGATCCGCCCATGCGCAGACCCTTCCTGTCGATCGTCCTGCTGCTCACGGCCCCTCCCGCGAGCGCCGAATCGTCCTTCACCGGCAACTTCGAGCTGCGGCGGCCGGACACGAACGGCGCCGTCGTGCGCGGGGTGATCGCCTACGACGTCGCCCGGCATCGCCTGCGCTACGACTACGTCGATCGCCTCTTCCACGAGATCCGCCGCTACGACGATCCCGGATTCGGCCCCCCGCCTGTGCCGCGCGTCAACCAACGGCGCTACGAGGTGGGCGTACGCTGCGACGGCGGCTGCCGCGCTCACCCCATCGCGGACGCCTTCCCGATCTATGTGAACGACCCCGTGATCTACGCGCCGACCGGTGCGCCCCCGGTCACCATCGCTGGCCTGACCTGCACCGAGGTCGCACCGCGGGCCGGCGTCGACACGCCCCTCGTCAGGCTCTGGTTCGCGGCGGACGTCATCTGCCGAGCGCGCTGGGCCGACGGCGCCGAGTACACGTTCGACACCGTCGTCCCCGCGGACCTGAGCGACAGCGCCGTCTTCACCGAGCCCGTGGATTGCCGCGGAACCGATCGCCTCGATCTCCTGGTCCTGGTCGATCGTTCCGCGTCGATCACGAACGCCGCGTACGACCAGGCGCGCGAAATCATCGCGGAGCTGGCGCGACGCCTGCGCGTCGCGCCGTCGGAAGCGAACGTCGCGATCGCCCACTTCGATGTCGGCGTCGAGCCGATCATGAGCTTCTCGGAGGGCACGTCGCTCCCGAGCATCGACGCCGCTGCGGGCGCGATGGACTGCGCGTGCACGGACACGCTGGATCCGGCCCTCCTGCCGGAGGAGGTTCCGCCCGGAACGCCGGCGTGCTGCGCGCGCCGGACGTCGATCGCCGCCGCGCTCGACGCCGCCTCGAATCTCCTCGCCTCCAGCGGCCGCCCCGATGCGAGCCCGACGTCGCTCACGCGGAAGGCCATCGTCGTGGTGTCCGACGGCGTGACGACGACCCTCCGCGACGGCGTCACCCCGTGCAAGGTCTCCGCATGCAAGAAGGACGTGAAGCGCGCCCTCGCGGACCTGAAGCAGGCCCATCACAGCATCGAGGTGTACGGGGCCGCGATTGGCCCGCGCCGCGGCGGGTCCGTGCTCAAGCTCATGAAGCCGGTCGCGAAGCTCGCGTCGAACGCGCCCCGGTGCCCCGCGGCGGACGTGTGCGATCCGACCACGTGCGGCGGGCTCTGCGAGTGCGCGGAGTGTACGGCGCCGAGCGCGTGCGACCCCTCGGGCCTCTACTGCAAGATCAACACGATCGTGCCGGGCGGGACGACCTGCGAGCTGGTCGACCGGATCTGCGCGGCCGAGTACCCGAACCACTGCGAGAACCGGTCCTGCGACGAAGCGACGGCCTCCTGCGAGCCGGAACCCACCGTGTGCCTCCCCCCGACCCACCCGAGCTGCATGGTGCGCCAATGCGTCGCGGCCACGGGCCAGTGCGTCACCCAGATCTACCCGGACGGGCCGTGCGGCGACGATTGCGCGCTCGACGCGGACTGCGACGACGGCAACGCCTGCACCGTCGACCGCTGCATCCAGACGGACACGTACAAGGTCTGCCAGTTCATCCCCAGGACGTGCGACGACGGCGATCCGTGCACGGAGGACTTCTGCCTCTCGCCGAGCCGCGGGTGTGAGTCCCGTCCGCGGCCCTCCACCTTCTGCGACGACGGCATCTCCTGCACCGACGACGTCTGCGTCCCCTTCCTGGGGTGTACCAACGTGCCCCGCCCCTGCGACGACGGTCTCACGTGCACGACGGACGTCTGCGACGTCGTCACCGGTCATTGCGTGAACCGCGATGCGACCTGCCCCGAGGGAACGACTGCGCTGCTCGGCGCCTGCTGGACCCTCACCCCCTTCAACGTCGCGAGCGGGATCGCCGGCGCGCCGACCGACTGCAAGACGACATGCAAGAGCATGGGTCTCCGCTACGACGTCGCCACCCGTGCCGTCGCGGGCAGCGGAGGCACCGACGCGAACTGCGCGGCCGTGTTGCAGGCCCTCGGCGCCTCGGCCGGCGGCCTCGATGCGCCGTCAGCGGATTGCCGCAGCGACCGGGGTGGCAGCGGCTGCTTCATCGACAGCATCTTCTTGCCCGGAGGGTTTCCCGGCACCGGACGCTGCGCCAAGCCCGCCACGAGCCCGAAAGCCACCGACGGCTTCCAGCGCGTCGCGTGCGCCTGCCGGTAGTCGGCGGCGGCAGGCGCTTCCCACACTCGGGCGCCGCGCCGGCGCGCGAGCTCGCGGGGGTACGAGAGGTTGTCGGGCGCCTGTCGCACGGCTCGGCGTCGTCGAGGGCGCCGGCCGTGGCGGCCACCCGATAGGCAGAGCCGTCATGCCATTGCGAGCGCGCGAGCACATACGCGTGATCCATGCGCCAGCATCACTCCGCGCTGTTCGGCCTCTCTCTTGCTTCCGGCTGGGACGCTGGAAGGGACGCTACGATGATGTCTTGTCTGGGCGAGTGGCGTGACGGTGCTCGCGATCGCCCCGCTCGGCGGGTCGGCGAGGGCGCTGGTGGGCGATTGCGATGGCCCCGAGCGGGTGGCTGTCAGCGAAATCGTCAGCGCCACCTCCTCTTCGTGGGATCTGCGTTGGCGCTGGCGCTCGGCTGTGGCGAGGGGCATTCGCCCACCGCCGTTGCAGCCAGGGCGCCCTCCGCGGCGCGGCTCTTCCCCGGTGCAAGCTTCGATGTCGGCGGCTCTGCGAACGCGGTGGCGGCGGCGGACCTCGATGGCGATGGCGCGCCCGATATGGTGACGGCAAATGGGTATGATGACGAAATCGCGGTGCTCTTTGGACGTGGAGATGGCACGTTTCTCGATGCGCGCCTGTTTGCCACCGGTGTGGCCCCGAGCGCAGTCGCGGTGGCGGATATCAACCGGGACGGGTATGCCGATGTGGTCACCGCCAACGCCGATTCGAACGACGTCTCGGTGTTCCTCGGACGTGGCCACCGAACCTTCGCTCCGGCGAGGCCGTTTCCGGTAGGAACAGGGCCGATCGCGGTTGCGGTCGCGGACGTGAACCGGGACGGCGTCCCCGACCTGGCTACGGCCAACGCGGATTCGCACGATGTGACGGTCCTGCTCGGGCGAGGCGACGGAACATTCGCGTCCCCGTTGGCTATTCCGGTGACGAGCCCACGCGCACTCGCGCTGGCCGATTTGAACAAGGACGGCCGCATCGATCTTGCCGTCGCCACTGCTGATCTCAACCAAGTGACGGTTGCCTGGGGACGCGGCGATGGAACGTTTCCGGTCATGGCCGCCTTCCCGACCGGCACCGAGCCGGTCTCACTGGCGGTGGCGGATGTGAATCGCGACAGGCGGCCTGATCTGATCAGCGCGAACCACGCAAGCGACGACGTCTCGGTGTTGCTCGGATTGGAGGACGGAGGGTTCACGACAGGGGGGACGTTTGCCGTCGGCTCGGCACCGAGCGCGGTCGCCGTCGCGGACCTGAATCGGGACGGTCGGATTGATCTGGTCACTGCCGATACCGAATCGGGGACGCTCTCGGTCCTCTTCGGGCATGGAGATGGCACCTTCGCGGATGCACAGCACGGCGCAGCCGGGGAAATCCCTGTTGCGCTTGCGGTGGCAGACTTTGATGGCGACCGCCGTGTCGATATTGCCGCCGCCGGTTCATCGAGCGTGTCGGTGCTCTTTGGCACCCGCACTGGAACCTTCGCCGACGTGCGAAGGTTCGCCGTCGGCAGCTATCCGTCCTGTCTCGTCCTCGCTGATCTCGACCGAGATGGCCGGCTCGACGTGGCTACTGCGAACAGCGACTCCGGCGACGTGACTGTCGTCCTGGGGCGAGGTGATGGGTCATTCGATGCGCCGCAGAGTTTCCCGATCGGCAGCGGACAAGGATCGATCGCGATGGCCGACCTGGATGGGGACGGCAGCATCGATCTCGTGAGCGCCGATTCCGCTGGAGACGGGGTATGGGTGCTGTCGGGGCATGGCGATGGCACGTTCTCCGCCCCACGACCGTTTGTCGTCGACGGCGGTCCACATGCGGTCGCGATCGCAGACCTCAATGCGGACCGTCGTCCCGATCTCATCACCACAAACTTCTATGGAGACGCCGCCTCCATCCTATTCGGAGACGGCGACGGGACGTTCTCCCCGTTCCAGTCCGTCGAGCTCGACCGCAGTCCGCACTCAATTGCGGTGGCGGATTTCAATCGTGACGGCCGCCCTGATCTGGCAACCGCCAACCTGAACGCCGGGAACGTGACGGTGCTCTTGCAGGCGAGCGACGGAACATTCGAAACAGCGCAGCGGTTGGCGGTGGGAAATCGCCCGGTCGCCATCGCGGCGGAAGATCTCAATGGTGACGGTCAGCCCGATCTGGCAGTCGCCAATTGCGGCTCGGAGAGTGTCTCGATCCTGCTCGGACGTGGCGCCGGAAAGTTGGCGGTGACTCAGGCCATCCCCGTGGGGCTGCAGCCGGACTCCATCGCGATTGCAGACCTCAACGCCGACCGCCATCCCGATCTCGTCATTGGCGACTTCGCGACCTCGGATGTGTGGGTGCTGCTCGGACATGGCGATGGAACGTTTGAGCGAGCGCAGACCTTTCTCACCGGCGGATCCTCCCCGAGCTGCATTTCGGTCGCGGATCTGAACGGTGACGGCCGTCCGGATCTCGTGACTGCGAATTACTACTCGGCCAACATCTCGGTGCTGCTCGGCGGCTCGCGATGAGCGACGTGGTCACCAGCATGATGTCGACGTCGCTTCCACTGCCTATACCGCTGACACCTTCGCGCGGCCCGCGACGCTGGCGAAGTTCTGAGACTGGAGATAAGGGCGTGACGAAGGCGTTGGCGCCTTCTTCCGCGACGGCAGCGTGCGCGCTGCGTGGTGGCGGATCGCCCGCCCACGGATCGCGAGGTGGACGGCCTGCTGGCCACCATGCGGCGGCGCATACTGCCCTTGGTGCGCCGCCGCGGGCTGGCGCTGGACGGTGATCGCGCCCTCGCGTGATCGGCAAGGCGATCCCGCCAGACTGCACCAACGTCACGGTGGGCTTTTCGAGCCCCGCCGAGGTGACGGACAAGTCCGTCAGGAGCCTCATGCGCATGCTGGGGCCGGGCGGCAATCCGTTCCCGGTCGCACTCAGTGCTGGCATGCCGTCATTCGTCCTGGAAATATGACGGCATGGCGTCAGGGCGATCCTACCGACGGCTGCTCACCGCTCCCCGGGAGAGCTTCTTCCTGTTCGGCCTGCGCGGGGTCGGCAAGAGCACCTGGGCGCGGGCGACGTTCCCGAAGGCGACGCGGTTGGATCTGCTCGACGAGCGGGTCTACCAGGCCTATCTGCGCGACCCCCGCCTCTTCGCCGACGAGCTCCGCCGCCAGCGGCGCGGCGACTGGGTGGTGGTGGACGAAATCCAGCGCCTACCGGCGCTGCTCAACGAGGTGCATCGCTGCATCGAGGACCTGGGCCTGCGCTTCGCGCTGCTCGGTTCGAGCGCGCGCAAGCTGAAGGCGACGGGGACGAACCTGCTCGCCGGGCGCGCGCTGCGGCGTGAGATGCACCCGCTGCTGCCGGAGGAGCTGGGGGCCGACTTCGCGCTTCCCGAGGTGCTGCGCTACGGCAGCCTGCCGATCATATGGCAGGCGGCGGACAAGCGCGACCGCCTCGAAGCGTACACCCAGCTCTACCTGCGCGAAGAGATCCAGGCCGAGGCGCTGGTGCGGAACCTGCCCGGCTTCGCCCGCTTCCTGCCCATCGCGGCGCTGTTCCACGGGCAGGTCGTCAACGTCGCCGGTCTGGCGCGCGACGCCGGCGTGGCCCGCACCACCGTGGCGGGCTACCTGGAGATTCTCCAGGACACCTACCTGGTCCGCCTGCTGCCCGCCTACGAGGCGCGCCTGCGCGTGAAGGAGCGCAAGCACCCGAAGCTCTACTGGACCGATCCTGGCGTGGTGCGGGCGATGAAGCGCGACTTCCACGCGCCGTCGGCGGAGGAGCGCGGCGCGCTGCTCGAGGGGTGGGTCGGCGGCCTGCTGTACGCGACGCACGCCTATCGCGGTCTCTACGACGAGATCTTCTACTGGGCCCCGGCGCAGGGCGGGGTGGAGGTCGATTTCCTGCTGCGGCGCGGTCGGGAGTTGGTCGCGATCGAGGTGAAGTCGACCGCCCGGCCTGGGCCGGCGGACCTCGCCGGACTGAAGGCGATCGCCGAGCTGAAGGCCACCAAGCGGCGCATCCTCGTCCATACCGGCGACCGGGCCTTCCGGACGACCGACGGGATCGAGGCATTGCCCCCCGACGAGGTCGTCCGCCTGCTGGCCGACGGCAAGCTGTGAGCGCCGCGGGGTCGCCGCCGCGCGTCCGCGCCGTTCACCCGAGCCAGGCGCAGGTGGCGCTCAGCAACTCGTCCATGACCTGCGCCGCGCCGCGGCCGCTCTGTTTGCGCACCGCGAAGGAGTGGTCGGCGTCGTCGACGACGTGCAGGGTGGCGGTGGGGAGCGCCGCCAGGATCGGGCGCAGGGTGGACAGCGGACAGAGGGCGTCGCGGCTGCCGGTGAGGAAGAGCATCGGCGCCTGGATGCGCGGCAGATGGGCGGCGCGCAGTTGCCGCGGCCGGCCGGCGGGGTGCAACGGGTAGCCGAGGAACAGCAGGCCGTCGACCGGCTCGCCGGCGGCGGCGAGGTGCGAGGCGATGCGGCCGCCCATCGACTTGCCGCCGATCACCAGGCGGCCGGCGAGCGCGGGGTCGGCGCGCACCGCCGCCAGGACGGCGCGGTAGCAGGCCTCGAGCAGCGGGGCGCGATCGGGGACGCGGCCGCCGCGTTCGGTGTAGAGAAAGTTGAAGCGCACCGCGGCGATTCCGCGCGCCGCCAGGCCGCCGGCGAAGGCGACCAGGAAGGGATGGTCCAGCGCCGTCCCGGCGCCGTGCGCGACCACGACCGTGACCCCGCGCGGCCGCGGCGGCAGCGAAACGGCGCCGCTTACGGAGCCGTCGTCGACGGCGAAGCGGCGCGGGACGGCGGGCATCGCGACCGCCGGAGGCGCCTCAGCGCGTCGCGGCGACCGGCGCCGAGGCGCCCTCGAGCGCGGCGCGCAGGCGGGTCGCCAGGACCGGACCGAGGCCGTCGTCCTCGTGCTTGAAGTAGGCGAAGACGTCGCGCCAGCCGCCGGCGGCGCCCTGGATCCGTTCGGCGAGCGCGGCCATCTCGGCATCGTCGTAACTCGGCTGGCGCAGGCGGAGGTAGCCGAAGTCGGCCGTCGCCTCGAACGGCGTCGCCCGCTCCGGCGCCTCGACCACGCACATCGCCACGTTGAAGCGGCGCAGCGTGTCGTAGACCTCGTCGGTGAACCAGGTCGGATTGCGGAACTCGAACGCGACCCGGAAGCCCTCCGGCATCTGGTGCAGGAAGTCCTCGAGGCGTGGCGTGTCGCGCTTGAGGAAGGGCGGCAACTGGAAGAGCAGCGCGCCGAGCTTGTGCTTGAGGGCGCGCGCGGTGTCGCAGAAATCGGCGGCGAGATCGGCCGCGTCGCGCAGCCGCAGATCGTGGGTGATGCGGCGCGGCGCCTTCAGCGTGAAGGTGAAGTGCTCGGGCACTTCCTTGGCCCAGTTCTGGAGCTGGCGGACCGTCGCGGTGCGATAGAAGGTGTAATTGATCTCCACCGCCGCGAAGCGCTCGCCGTAGTAGCGCAGCATCTCGCCGTCGGGCAGGGACTCCGGGTAGAAGAGCCCCTTCCAGGTCTTGTAGCTGTACCCCGACGTGCCGATCCAGTACGTGG